>NZ_JABAZW010000068.1:16196-25416 GCF_018608325.1 Brevundimonas sp.
GGTCGATGTCGGTCTGGGCGGTCGGGCGCCAGTTGACGCGCAGGCGGGCGGCCTTGGTGTCCTTGTCGCCCAGGCTTTCGCCGGTGTCGCGGTGGTACTGCCAGGCGCCGCCCGATTCCGCGGCCAGCGACAGGCGGGCCGTCAGGTTCTCAGCGACCGGACCGGACAGGAAGCCCTCGAACTTGGCGGCGTCATAGCTGCCGTAGCTGGCCGAGAAACCGGCCTGAACCGTGTCGGTCGGTGCGTTGGTGATGACGCTGACGGCGCCGCCGGTGGTGTTGCGGCCGTACAGGGTGCCCTGCGGTCCGCGCAGCACCTCGATGCGGGCGATGTCGTACAGCAACCCTTGCGTCATCACGCCGTAAGGATAGGCGACTTCATCGACATAGATGCCGACGGTGGAGGTGTTGTTGGCGGCATAGTCGGTCAGGCCGACGCCGCGGATGCGGAACTGGGGCTGGCCGCCGCCGAGCTGGCTGTCGACTTCCAGGCTGGGAACCGAGTTCTCCAGATCGTTGACGTTGCCGATGTTGCGGTTGTCCAGGTCCTGGCCCGAGATGACGGTCAGGGCCAGACCGACCTTCTGTGAGGACTCTTCGCGGCGCAGGGCGGTGACGACGATGTCATCCACGGACTGGGCCGCAGTGTTGGACTGGGCCGAGGCGGGCAGGGCCGCAGCCAGGGCGAGTACGGCGCTGGACGCGCCGAGAAGCAGACGTTTCATGTGTCGATCCATCGGGCCGACGAGATTCCCCCTCTCGCACGGGCCGAAATGTTGAAAGGGCGGTCGCGACGATGCCGCGCCCCGCGTCAGGGCGGGGGCTGTCGAACAGGCGTCGGTCCGGGACGGCGGAAGGACGGCTAGGGAGGCGGGGAGAGCGACATTCGCCGCGCTTCCGCGTCACAAGAAAAACATCTGTTCGACAGCGTTGCCGCTCTAGGCTTTCGCTGTGATGCTTTGATGACGCTTATTTGAAGTGTTCCTATCCGGTTTCAACGGACAGATAAGAACATTTGTTCGGTTCAACTCTGATGATGTGCGACCAGGATTTCCGCGACTGCCTGCAGTTGTGTCGAGGTGGCGGAACGCCCTGTGGCTGCGCCGACGATGGCGCTGCCCTTGATCCACAAGGCGAAGCGCGTGGCGGCCAGACGTGTCAGGTCAAACTGGGCGGGCCACAGTTCGGCGCGGTTGACGTGGGTGCCGCCGCCCTCTGGTCCGCGCAGGATCATGGCCAGATCCTGATAGGCGGGATCGCGCCGCGCCTGACGGCAGACCTGGGCGATCAGGCGGGCGTAGATGACATAGAAGCCGTCGCGTTCTGCGCCTCCGACCCGCAGCGTGCGCGCCATCAGTTCGCCCCAGCCCGGCAGGTCCGGCGGCCCTTTGCGGGTCGGATGGCGGAAGTCGAGATAGCCGGGGATGTCGCGAAACACCGCGTGCCAGACCGCGTCGATGATGAAGCGGCGCATGTCCGACCAGTGATAGGCGATGGTCGAGGTCGATGTGCCGACCGCCGTGCTGACCGAGCGGTTGGTGACGCTGGCCACCCCGCCGATCAGGATCTGGTCAGCCCCGGCCTCCAGCAGTTTCAGACGTGAGGATTCAGGCTCCAGCCCGTCGATGGGGGGCTTGGGTATGACCATGGCGGCGACATAGCTTTCGGTGACGCGGGCCTCGCCGTCGCCGTGGCCCAGCATATGATCGACCAGCCCGCCCAGGCCCTCGGCGGCGATCATCTCATAGTCGGCCCGCCCGCCCAGCGCGCCGATGTAGAATTGTTCGATGACCAGATAGGCCGACAGAACGCCGCCATAGGCGGAAAGATCAGGCGTTCGACACAGATAGGCGGTCCAGGCGTCGCGGCGCATCGCCTCCCACCGCTCCAGCAGGGAGGCGGTGAAGTCGTCGCGTTCGTGTGCGATCAGCAGGTCTTCCCAGACGCGGACGAAGCTGGCCGATGCGCCTGCGCGTTCGCGCAGATAGCGGTGGATCAGGGCGATCAGGCCGTCACGGCTGAGAGCCAGTCCCTGCACATCGGCGAAGAAGGCGTCGTGATAGGCGCTGTCCTGTTCGAACGCGGTCGCCGCAATGGCTTCGATCAGTCCCGCCCGCGCGCCGAACAGATTGACGATGACAGTGGTGCTCTTGCCCACGGCCTGCGCCAGATCGCGCAGCGTCAGCCGGTCCAGACCCGCCTCCGCGACCAGCGTCATGGCCGCCGCGACGATGCGGTCGGCGTCTATGGATCGGGAAGAGGCGGCGCTGGTCATGCAGGCTCTGAATGGCGGGGTTGGCGCGGCGTGTCGAGGGCGTTCAGCCGGGGTCATCTCGCCGCAGCCGATGAGGGGCGCGGCTGTAGCGTCGTTGTTACGAGCAGGCCGTATGGGCTTCACCCAGACGCGGCGCATTTCGCAACGGAGCCCCCTCATGTCCAGCCTTGTCGCCGCATTGGCGTTCAGCGTGATCGCCTGCAATCCCGCCGCCGCCGATCTTGGCGCCGCGGGCGGAGACGCCTGTGCGCGTCCCTGGATGGACCAGACCCTGCGCCTGAACGACCTGACGACGGTGGGGACGCACAACTCCTACAAGCTGGCCATTCCAGAGGACGAGCTTCAGGCGATGGTCGCGGTCAATCCGGCGGCGGTCGGTCTGGATTATGCGCACCGTTCGCTGGCGGATCAGTTGAATGCGGGGGCGCGACAGCTTGAGATTGACGTGCTGAACGACCCGCAGGGCGGGCGCTACGCCCACCCGCGTTCGGTCTTCGGCGGGGCGGCCTCGGTCAGTCCGGCCTTTGTCCAGTCTATGTCGCAGCCGGGCCTGAAGGCGCTGCACATGCCGGACGTGGACTACCGCAGCAGCTGCCTGACTTTCGTCGCCTGCCTGCAGCAGATCCGCGACTGGTCGCAGGCCCATCCCGACCATGCGCCGATCCTGATCCTGCTGAACGCCAAGACGGGCGCGGCCTCCCTGCCGGGCGGCGTCGCGCCGCTGGATTTCGACGCGGGGGCCTGGGACGCGCTGGATGCGGAAATCCGTTCGGTCTTTGATGAGGGCCATCTGATTACGCCCGATCAGGTGCGCGGGCGTCACGCCACCCTGCGTCAGGGCGTGCTGGCGGGCGGCTGGCCGACGCTGGGCCAATCGCGCGGCAAGGTCTTCTTTGCTCTGGACGAAAAGCCGGACAAGGTCGCCGCCTATGCTGCGGGCCGTCCGTCGCTCCAGGGCCGCGCCGTCTTCGTCAATACGGAGGAGGCCAGCCCCGCCGCCGCCTATCTGACCCTGAACGACCCGGTCGCGGATCAGGCGCGCATCCGCGCCGCCGTGGCGCAGGGCTTCATCGTCCGCACCCGCGCCGACGCCGATACGAAAGAGGCCCGGGCAGGGGACGTGACGCGCCGAAGCGCCGCCTTCGCCAGCGGGGCGCAGTATGTCTCGACCGACTATCTGTGGGCTGATCCGCGTTTCCCGACCTATCAGGTGCGTCTGGTGGGGGCGGCCGCCAGCATCTGCAATCCGGTGCGGACGGCCAATCGCTGTGATGATCTGGCGGTTGAGCTGACGGCGGAGGCGACGCCGCGCGGCTATCTGGCCGCCAGCGACCGCCCGGACCTGATCAAGGTGCTGGCCCCACCGCCTGAGCCGGGTTCGGCGCGTGACCGGGCCAACGCCGAAATCTTCCGCGAGACGCGCGCCCTGCAGGACACGCCACGCTGGGAACTGGCGACGCGCGACGTGACCGGCGACATGTACGACCATTTCGCCGAGGCTCTGGGCGTGCGCCTGACCGAGGCCGAGGCGCCGGTCCTGACCGCCATTCTGCGGCGTGCGGGCTATGACCGTTGGGTCGTCGGCGACGCCAAGACCTATTGGGCGACCAAGCGCCCCTACATTGGCACGGATTTGCCGATCTGCGAGGCCAAGACCGACCATCTGGCGGGCAACCCGGACTATCCGTCGGGACATTCGGCGCATGGAGTTCATGTCGCCATGCTGCTGGCCGAACTGGCGCCCCAGCGGGCCGACGTCCTCTATGCGCGGGGGCGTGAATATGCCGAAAGCCGCTTCATCTGCGGCGCGCATTCCTACAGCGCGGTCGAGGCGGGCATCCTGTCGGGCATGGTCATCTATGGGGCGGAACAGCGTTCCGACGTGTTCCAGCGCGACATGCAGGCGGCCCGCGCCGAGGTGCAGGCGGCGCTGGCCAAGCGTGGAATTCCGGCCCGTTCAGCCGCGAACGCGACAGCGCCGTGAAGTTTGAATGAAGATCACTGTCACACATTGAGGGGTCCCTTCCGGGCGTCGTTGAAGCGCCTAGAACCGGTTGGGGACTATCCAAAATGAAGAACAGAATTCTTGGCACGACGGCCTTCGCCCTAGTGGCGGCGGCTGCCGACGCAGGCGTGTCCAATGTCGATGAAATCATCGTCACGGGCAGCTATCGCCGCAGCCTGGAACAGGCCGTCGACCTGAAGCGCAAGAACATCGGCTTCTCGGACTCCATCGTCGCCACCGACGTGGCCAACTTCCCCGAGCAGAACCTGGCCGAGGCGCTGCAGCGCATGCCCGGCGTGACCATCGAACGCAACAAGGGTCTGGGCCAGCGCGTCATGGTGCGCGGCCTGCCCAGCGAGTTCACCTTCGTCAGCATCAACGGTCTTGCCACAGCTTCGGGCAGCGGCGGCCGTGATGTCGAGTTCGACATCTTCGCCTCGGAAATCATCCAGCAGGTCACCGTCCAGAAGTCGCCCACGGCGGCGCACGAGGAAGGCGGCATCGCCGGTTCGGTCAACATCACGACCGCCCGTCCGTTCGACTATGACGGCCGCCGCGTCGTCGCCGCCGTCGAGGGCGCCTACAACTCGATCTCGGAAAAGGTCGATCCGAAGGTCTCCTTCCTGGCCAGCGACACCTGGGGCGACTGGGGCGCGCTGGTGTCCTTCTCGACCGCCCGCCGCACCAACCGCACGGACTCGGAATCGGGCATCAACTTCCGCCCGCTGACGCGCTTCCTGAACCAGGGCGGCACGCGCGGAACCGACGCGGTGGCTGTGCTGGCGCGCGACGCGGGCGTTGTCGTCAAGGACCGGATGAACGCCAAGGAAACCGACCTGATCATCTTCCAGGACAAGGTCGGCGACCGCGCCTATCTGAATACCCAGGACCAGTGGGGCGGCACGATCTCGCTGCAGTATCGTCCGTCGTCGAACTTCAGCCTGGCCTTCGACGCCATGGTCGGCGCCTATGACACGACAGAGGACGAATACGACGCCGCCGCCTATTCGGCTTCCAGCCGTTCGACGCTGCAGACCATTCACGAATACGACAAGACCACGCTGGGCGAGTACGGCATGGTCGTGCTGCGCGACGTCTCCTACACCGCCACCCAGCACGAGATGCTGAGCAAGGAGCGGATCAACAAGACCGATTACCGCCAGTTCGGAACCGAGCTGAACTGGACCGGCGACAGCTGGCGCCTGCACGCCCTGGCTGGCTATTCCGGCGCGGACAAGACGCTGGACAGCTCCAACCTGAAGCATGTCGCCTATGCGCCGTCGCGCACCCGTTGGACCGCACGCGGCGGCGAGACGATCCCGAGCGCCACGTCCGCCGGATTCGACATGTACAACTCGCCCGACAAATACCTGTTCGAGGCCTATGAGACGACGCTGGAGCACATCACCGACGACAAGTACGCGGCCCAGGTCGACTTCACCAAATATCTGAGCCTGGACTTCTTCCCGGCCCTGACCAGCGTCCAATTCGGCGCCCGCTACACCGACAAGACCAAGCAGCGCGACTACGGCGCCCTGAACATTCAGGGCTCGGGCCCGGGCAAGGTCGATTATGTCGGCCGCCCGATGTCGCAGAGCCAGCTGACGCCGATCGGCGATCTGGTCCCCGGCGGCGGCTTCAACGTGCGTGACCTGAACTGGAGTCAGGTGTCGAACGACTATGCACGTCGCACCTTCCGCTATGACGGCTTCTACACCCCGTTCAACGTGGCTGATTATTACGAAGTGTCGGAGCAGGTGACGGCCGCCTACGCCATGGCGGACTTCAACTTCGACGTCCGTTCGGTGCCGGTTTCGATCAACGGCGGCGCCCGTTACGTCGACACCTCCATCACCTCGGCGGGCTATCACCAGATCCAGAACCCGAACGGTTCGACCGGCTATACGCCTGAGCCGGTGTCCAGCGACGGCGGCTATGACAAGCTGCTGCCCAGCATCAACATCACCGCCGAACTGACCGACAGCATCCTGTTCCGCGCTGCGGCGTCAGAGACACTGATTCGTCCGGCCCTGACTGATCTGGCCTACAAGCGCACGGCCAGCTGGAACTCGTACCGCTTCACCGACGGCAACCCGAACCTGCGTCCGACCTACGCCAAACAGTGGGAAGTCGGTCTGGAGAAATACCTGCCGCAGGGCGGTCTGTTGTCCGTCTCCTACTTCTCGAAACAGATCGAGGGTGTGGTGCGTCAGGCCCTGACCGGCGTGGTCAAGGGCGTGACCAAATACAACGCCAACGGCACCATCGACGGCGTCTATGACTTTGACGTCTATCAGCCGATCAACCAGCCGGGTTCGTATGACGTCAGCGGCGTGGAGCTGGTGGCCATCGTGCCGCTGGGCCTGATTTACAGCCCGCTGGAAGGCTTCGGCATCAACGCCAACTATACGGCGCTGGACAGCTCGCTGGCCGGTCAGTCCAAGATCGGCGTGCCAACCCCGCCCATCGGTCTGGCCGACAGCACCTACAACTTCACCCTGTTCTACGAGAAGGACAGCTTCCAGGCGCGCGTGTCCTATAACTACAAGGACAAGTACGTCGAAGGCATCGGCTACGAGATGTACCCGATCTGGCGTGACGGCTACGGCCAGGTCGATTTCTCGGCCAGCTACAAGCTGAACGACCGCTTCCAGATCAGCCTGGAAGGCATCAACATCACGGATGAGGCGACGACGGGCTACACGATGGACCCGTCCTTCCCGACGACCTACGAACTGTCGGGACGGCGCATCAACCTTGGCCTGCGGATGGAGTTCTGACCCCGCCGTGGACGTCATGCGACGCGCGCCCTTAATCCCCGAGAGCACGCTCGACGTGGCCGCCCCCTCTACCGGAGGGGGCGGTTTCGTCCGTTCTGAAGCCTCGCGTCCGCCACCCCGCGCAGAGGCGGATTTCGCCCGTCTGCGCCTGGACCTGATCGCCTATCTGCAGCGCAAGGGGCAGCCGATGGAGGACGCCGAGGACGTGATCCAGGAGGCCTTCGTCCGCTTTCATCGGGCAGGGCATGATCTGGCGACGCCGGATGCGCGGCCCCTGCTGTTTGTCATCGCCCGGAACATCCAGAACGACCGCTGGAAGGCGGCTGGACGCGAAACCCGTCGCCGCGTGCCGGAAGACATTCACGACATGGACACCGGCCCGCGCGCCATCGCGGGCAACGAACGTCCGGCCGACGAGCGGATTATCACCCGCCAGAATCTGGCCGCCGCCGCCGGGGTGATCCGCGCCCTGCCGCCGCGCACGCGCGACGCCTTCCTGCTGCATCGGTTCGAAGACCTGACCTATCGCCAGATCGCCGGACGGCTGGGCGTTTCGGTCAGCATGGTCGAAAAACACATCGCGGAAGCCCTCCGCCAACTGAAGAAATCACGCGATGACTGAGGTGTCCGCCGCCTGGATCGTTGTGAAGAGTGAAGGCCCGACGCGCGATGGTTCGCGCCCTGCCTGCACGGAGAGATTGACCCGCCCATGATGGAGCGACTGACCGCCCTGTTTGACCGCCAGCCCAGGACGGCTGAAGCCTGGCTCGCGCGCATGAGCAGGCCGCGCATCGGCGCGCGCGATCAGGCGGCCTTCCTGAAATGGCTGGAGCAGGACGAGGCCCATCTGGAGCACTATCAGGCGGCCAAGGCCGATCTGGCGGCGCTGGAGAACCTGCGCGGCGCGCTGGCGATGGATCTGGCGCAGTTGCGTCGCGGGCCGTCGCGCCGTGCGGGCGGGCGCTGGGTGATGGCGGCCGGACTGATTGCGGCGGGTCTGGCGGCGGTGGTCTTTGCTGCGCCACTGCTGATGACCGCGCCGGTCGAGACGCGTCGCTATGAAAGCGCGCCGGGTCAGATTTTGGATGTGGTTCTGGCCGATGGATCAAAGGCCACGCTGGACGCCGGATCGGCCATCGAGGTGGCGATGGCGGGAGATGCGCGGCGCGTGACCCTGATGCGCGGCGCGGCCTATTTCGACGTGGTGCATGACAGCGCCCATCCGTTCCAGGTGGCGGTCGGGGATCGCAATGTCATCGTCACCGGCACCCGTTTCACCACGGCCCTGCGCCGCGACCGGGCCGTGGTCTCGCTGCTGGAAGGCCATGTCGCCATCGGCCGCCGCGATGTGCGCCAGCCCCATGCGCTAGACGACGCCGTGCGGATGACGGCGGGCCAGAGCGCCGATTTCTCAATCGGCCAGCCGCAGGTCAAACTGGCTGAGGTGGATGTGGAGGCGACGAGCGCGTGGCGCGAACGGCGTCTGGTCTTCCATGACGCGCCGCTGTCCACGGTGGCGAGTGAGGTCGAGCGTTACATCGGCCAGCCGCTGGTCATTGCCGATCCGCGCCTTGCACGCCTGCGGGTCACGGCGGTCCTGCCGCTGGAGGGTGACGGCGCACTGATTGACCGCATGGGCCAGCTTCTGCCGGTCCGGGCAGAGAAACAGGCGGATGGCCGCATCCTGATCCGCGCGGAATAGAGGGTGTATCGCAGAGCTGTCACGCCAGCGCGGTAAGGCGGCCCTACGACCTTATCTCTCTCCAGCCACAGGGCCTGCCGCGCTTGAAACCGTTCGCACAGTCGCGGTCGACCGGTTTTCTGTGCGGCCTGCTTGTCGCCGTCGCTGCGGTTGGCGCGCCGACAGCGGTGTGGGCGCAGGACGGTGCGGTTCAGAGCTTTGACATTCCGGCTCAGGACGCGCGCCGCGCCCTGGTCGATCTGTGTCTTTCCGCCGGGTGTGAACTGGCTTTCGTCGCGCCGCTGGGACGTGCGCTGCAAAGCCATGGGGTGCGGGGGCGGATGGGCTGGCGCGCCGCCGTGTCCGAGATGCTGCGCGATACCCCCCTGCGTTATCGGTTCGTCGGCGCGCGCGGATTGCGGGTCTGGGTCGAACCGGTAAGGACAGCGTCCGTCGCCCCGGTGGTCGTCGAACCCGCTG
>NZ_JABAZW010000051.1:0-380 GCF_018608325.1 Brevundimonas sp.
CGCCGCGCCAGCGACACCGCCAGCAACACGCCCACGACAGAGGCATAGATGGCCCAGTCCGGCAGACGGGGAAACTGCACCCCGCTCACCCCGTCAGGGCGGCGGACATGATCAGCGCCGTGGCCAACTTGGCGCCGACCAGCACCACGGCGGCGGAAACCTCTCCGTCCTTGATCCTCTGCGGCAGGCCCGTCAGCAGCAGGTCCACGACCCGGAAGGCCAGAAGCTGCAGCACCACCGTCGCCACGCCCCAGATGGCGATATCGCGCACCGAGTTGGACACCGACATCGACACCGCCAGCGGAATGGCCAGACCGACCAGAACCCCGGCGAAGGCGACGGCGGCGGCGGGATTGCCTTCACGGATCAGGGCGATCTCG
>NZ_JABAZW010000051.1:390-3813 GCF_018608325.1 Brevundimonas sp.
GACATAGACCGCCGCTCCCGCCGCAAGCAGCAGCAGGCTGACGACCAGGTGCATCACCATGATCGGGAAGCCCGAGGCGAAAGCCTGCACCTCGGCGCTGGTCAAAACTTCGGACAGGGACGGGTCCATGGCTCCACGCCTTGCCTGATTGTCGCCCCAATCCGCAAGCGCCCCACGGCCACACCTTGTGACGAAAGATTACAGGGCAGGGTTGGCTCTGCCTTTAAGCTGCGGCCTGTTCAGCTTTTCGCGCGGCGCTGGCGCGGATCTTTTCGCTTTCGGACTTCAGTTGTCCGCAGGCGGCCAGGATGTCGCGGCCGCGGGGGGTGCGGATGGGGCTGGCGTAACCGGCCTTGTTCAGGATGGCGGCGAAGCGTTCGATCGTCTTCCAGTCCGAGCACTGATAGTCGGTGCCAGGCCAGGGGTTGAACGGGATCAGATTGACCTTGGCCGGAATGCCTTCGATCAGCTTCAACAGGGCGCGGGCCTCTTCGGGGCTGTCGTTGACGCCCTTCAGCATGACGTATTCGAAAGTGACCCGGCGGGCGTTGGACAGGCCCGGATAGGCCCGGATGCCCGCCATCAGCTGTTCCAGCGGATATTTCTTGTTCAGCGGCACCAGAACGTCGCGCAGGGCGTCGTTGGTGGCGTGCAGGCTGATGGCCAGCATGGCCGCCGTACGGGCGCCCAGAGCATCCAATTGCGGCACCACGCCCGAAGTCGAGACGGTGATGCGGCGACGCGACAGGGCGATGCCCTCATTGTCGGAAATTATATCGATGGCGTCGGCGACATGGTCCAGATTGTAGAGCGGCTCGCCCATGCCCATGAAGACGATGTTGGACAGGCGGCGGTCTTCCTTGGGCGACGGCCATTCGCCCAGATCGTCGCGCGCCACCTGAACCTGGGCCACGATCTCGGCGGCGGTCAGGTTGCGGACCAGTTTCTGCGTGCCGGTGTGGCAGAAGGTGCAGTTCAGGGTGCAGCCGACCTGGCTGGACACGCACAGGGCGCCTGCACGGCCCACGTCAGGGATGTAGACGGTCTCGATCTCGATGCCCGGCGCCGTGCGGATCAGCCATTTGCGGGTGCCGTCCTTGGACACCTGACGCTCGACGATCTCGGGGCGGGCCAGGGTGAAATGCTCGGCCAGTTTGGCCTGCATGTCCTTGGCCACATTGCTCATGGCCGAGAACTCGGTCACGCCGTAATGATGGATCCAGCCCCAGATCTGGCTGGCCCGCATCTTGGCCTTTTCAGGCGGGCAGACCCCGGCGTCGATCAATGCTTGGCGCAAGCCCTCGCGCGTCAGCCCGGACAGGTTGACGGGAGCCTTGACGGCGGGCGCGTTAGAGACGCGCGAAAGGTCGAGCGTGATGCTCAAGGCGGCGATCCTGCATGCAGTTGAGTCTGCCTATATAGCACGGATCCCGGCGATTGCATGACCGGGCCGAATTCGAACGTCCGGAGCCTGATTGAGGCGCCTAAAGCCCGACGTCCCAGACGCCTGCATCGCGCATCCGCGTCTCGCGTGCTTCTTCGGCGCGGCCGCCCATGTCATTGGCCATGCCGCGAATGGCGGTGGACACCGTCGACTTGTGAACCCCCGGAACAAGGGCGTGGGCGAAGGCGGCGCAGGCCAGGCCCATCAGCTTGAAACCAAAGGCGGACGACGCAGCCATATGCTCGAAATAGGTCTCGCCCACCTCGCGCGGATGATCCCGGAACAGCCGCGCGAACGGCGTCGAACCCGAACGGGCGCGGTCGATCGTCGTCTGGCTCATGAGATCAAACTCCAGTGATACAAGATTACAATCGTCATCCCGAAATCGCTTTCTGGCAAGCCCCTAAGACTAATCATCGTCAGCCGGGATTTCTCGGTTTAGGGTCTGGGCTCGATCAAAGGAAAGCTCATGCCGCTAAGCTTCAGGGCCGTCTCGTCCATCGCCGCCGCCGTCGCCGTGTTCGGCGCCGCCACCCCCGTTCAGGTGCTTGCACAGGCCCAGGCCGCACCCGCCAGCCTGCCCTATGACGCCAGGCGTGGCGTATTCAGCTTCTCGTCAGGCCTGGAAGGCTCGTTGCCCGCCGTGGTGCAGGTGACGACCCTGGGCCAGTCGCGCGGCCCCAGTTCGGACGGCGGCGATCCCAAGCCTTATGCCTCGGGCTCCGGCGTCATCGTCGACGCCGCCGAGGGGATTGTGATCACCAACAACCACGTCGTCGAAGGCGGGCGAAAATTCACCATCGATCTGACGGACGGACGCCTGTTCGACGCCACACTGATCGGGGCGGACAAGGCCACCGACATCGCGGTTTTGAAGATCGTGCCTGACGGCCGCCCCCTGAACCTGCGTCAGGTTCAGACGGTTGATTCCGACACCCTGCGCACCGGCGACCTGGCCTTCGCCGTCGGCTATCCGCTGGGGCTGGACCAGACCCTGACCATGGGCGTGGTCTCAGGCCTGAATCGTTCGGGCCTGGGTGATGCGGTCGAGGATTACATCCAGACCGACGCCGCCGTGAACTCGGGCAACTCGGGCGGACCGCTGCTGGACAGCCGTGGCCGCCTGATCGGCATCAACACCTCGATCCTGTCGGGTGGTCTGGGCGGCGGCAACGACGGCATCGCCTTCGCCGTGCCGACGCGGATCATGCTGTATGTCGCCGACCAACTGAGGAAGAACGGCGAGGTCAAGCGCGGCGCGACCGGGGCCATCTTCGGCTCTCTGAATGCTGAACGGGCGCGCGAGTTGAACCTGCGCATTGTTCGCGGCGCCGTGGTCGCGGATGTCGCGCCGGGTTCTCCGGCCGAGCGCGCAGGCCTGCGCCACAACGACGTCATCACCCGCATCGCCGGTCGCCCGGTCGCCAACGCCGGATCGATCAATGCGACGGTCGGCATCGCCGCCCCCGGCTCGAACCTGGGCGTGACCTATCTGCGCGCCGGTCGTGAAGGGACCGTGAGCCTGCCGGTCGAAATGACCGAGGAAACCCCGGTGGTGATCGGCGCCAGCGCCGTGGTCGCCTATGGCGCGACGGTGCGGGATTCCGACGGCGGCGCCCAGGTCGCGGCGGTCGAGGCAGGCCAGCCCTTCGCCCAGGCCGGGCTGATCGCCGGCGACCTGATCACCAACATCAATGGCGCGACCGTCAAGGATTCCCGTGCCGCGGCTCGGGCGCTGCAATCCGCTTCGGGCGCAGTCGATGTCACAGTGACCCGCAACGGCGAGACCGAGAAACTGACGCTGGATATCTGAGAAAAGTCCCCGATCCTTCCTCCGGCCCTAGGGTCGGAGGACACGGCGGCGCGCCGCAAAAACCAGGCTCCAGACAGCGAAACGCCCGCCTTGCCTGGGAGGGGGAGGGGATCGGCAGGGCGGGCGCTCGCTTGGAGGAAGCATCGGCCGCCGGAGCCCTTTAATG
>NZ_JABAZW010000034.1:0-6979 GCF_018608325.1 Brevundimonas sp.
GTCTTGTGGAACAGGCCGCGCGCCCGCTTGGCGGTCATCAGGGCCAGGGTGTCCAGACCGCCGGCCGATTCCCCGAACAAGGTCACATTGGCGGGGTCGCCACCGAAGGCGGCAATGCTGTCGCGCACCCATTCCAGAGCGGTGATCTGGTCCAGCAGGCCTTGCTGGCCCAGCGGCTCATGCGAGGGGGTTTCGGCCGACAGGGCAGGGTGGGCGAAGAAGCCGAGATGGCCCAGACGGTAGTTGACGCTGACCATCAACACGCCGTCGCGCGCGAAGGCCGAGCCGTCATAGAAGGGCAGGGAGCCTGCGCCCATCCGGTTCGAACCGCCATGCAGCCAGACCATGACGGGGACCGGCTGGGTCATCTCAGCGGGCGCCCAGATGTTCAGCGTCAGGCTGTCTTCGCTGGTGGGTTCAGGTGCGCCGCCGATGGAGACGATGTCGGCGACATCAGCCGGGCCTGCCTGGGGCGGGGCCAGGCCGAACTCGGACGCGTCGCGCACACCCTCCCATTTCGGATGCGGCTGCGTCGCTCGCCAACGCAGATCACCGACTGGCGCGGCGGCATAGGGGATGCCGCGAAACACATTGGCCGAACCCTCGCGGCGACCGCGCAGGCTGCCGGATGGGGTGTTCACGACAGGATGGGTCGTGGCGTCGTTGATCTGATTCATTGTCCGTCCCTTGGGCGATCTGCGTCGCACTCGTTCATTTGAGAATGAACAACGACCCCGCTCCTGTCGAGCCGTTTCACGGTTCGTCATTCATGAAGGAATGAATGATGTTGACAGCGGGGCCATTCACAGACCACCGTAGGGCCCAACACATACCAGCGGCGACTGAACGACCGCGCGTGGAGAGGAACGAGAATGGGATACACCAGACATCTGCGTCTGGCGCTGATGACCAGCGTCTTCATTGCAGCCCCGCTGTTCGCGGCGCCCGCATTTGCTCAGCAGAACTCTGCTGATCAGGCCGCCAACGTGGACGACGTCGTCGTCACCGCCCGCCGTCGCGAAGAAACCCTGAAAGACGTGCCCGTTGCTGTCACCGCCGTGACCAGCGAGCGTCTGGAACAGACCGGCGCCGCCGACATCACCACCCTGCAGCAGCAGACCCCGAACGCCACCGTTCAGATCGCGCGCGGCTCGAACTCGACCCTGACGTCCTTCATCCGCGGCGTTGGCCAGCAGGACCCGCTGTGGGGCTTTGAGCCCGGCGTTGGCCTGTACATCGACGACGTCTATGTCGCCCGTCCGCAGGGCGCGGTTCTAGACGTCTTCGACATCGCACGTCTGGAAGTGCTGCGTGGACCGCAAGGCACCCTGTACGGCCGCAACACCATCGGCGGCGCCATCAAGTACGTGACCAAGCGCCTGTCGCAGGAACAGGAAGCCACGCTGAAGGCCGCCTACGGCAGCTATAACCAGATCGACCTGATCGCTTCCGGTTCGACACCCCTGAACGACACCCTGCGTATCGGTGGCGCCATCGCCCGCTATACGCGTGACGGTTACGGCACCAACCTGCATACGGGCGCCGAGCACTACAACAAGGACGTCACCGCCGCGCGCGCCAGTGTTGAGTGGACCCCGAACGACAGCCTGTTCTTCCGTCTGGCCGGTGACCTGACCACGGACGAGTCGAACGCTCGCCACGGCTCACGCATGTTGGCGCCGACGCTGGACAATGTTTACGATACTCGCGCTGGCATCGGTGACGAAGGCTATGTCCGCACCCGCGGTCTGTCGCTGACCGGTGAATGGGCCGTCTCTGACACCATCACCCTGAAGTCGATCACGGCCTATCGTGACGGCGACACCAAGGGCGACGGCATCGACTTCGACGGTCTGCCTGAGCCGATCCTGGATATCCCCGGCTACTATGGCGACAGCCAGTTCACGCAGGAATTCCAGGTTCTGTTCCAGGGCTCGCGCTGGCAGGGCGTCGCTGGCGTCTTCTACATGGACGCGATGGCCAAGGGTGCGTTTGACACCGTCGTCGGAAAGAATGTGTTGGAAGCCGCCCCGGGCGTTTTCGTGCCGTTCCCAGTGACCACGTACACGGGCGGCAAGGTTGATACCCAGAGCTTCGCTATCTTTGCTGACTTCAACTATGACGTCACTGATCAACTGTCGGTGTCGCTGGGCGGTCGTTGGACGCAAGACAAGAAGAGCGTCACCCAGCTTCGCCAACTCTATAGCGGCCTTCACAGCCCGTATTTCCAAAACCCGAACGCGGTCGCCCTCGGTGCGCCGTTGAGCAACTACAGCAACTCCGCCACCTATTCGGAGTTCACCCCTCGGGTCAGCGCCAGCTACAAGTTCACGCCTGAGATCACCGGCTATGCCTCGTATGGTCGTGGCTTCAAGTCCGGCGGTTTCGACATGCGTGGCGACGCTTCGAAGTACCCGGAGACGGTGGATGGATATCAGCCGGAACTGGTCGACACCTATGAAATCGGCCTGAAGGGTTCGCTGTTGGACCGTCGTGTCAACTTCGCGACCGCCTTCTTCAAGTCCGATTACAAGGATCAGCAGATCACGTCGCAGTTCTATATCCCGCCGACCTCGGTCGTAAGCTTCGTTGACAATGCGGGCTCCAGCGAAATCTGGGGGTGGGAACTTGAAGCCAGCGCACGGATCACCAAGAATTTCGTGCCGCGCCTGACGCTGGGTTACCTGGACGCCAAGTTCAACGATTTCGTCACGTTCAACCCGCTGACGGGCAAGCGCGAGAACATGGCGGATCAGCGCCACTTCCAGAACACGCCGGATTGGACTGGCGCGGTTGCGCTGCCTTACAGCATCGACTTGGGCAACCGGGGCTCGCTGGTCTTCACGCCTACGGCTTCGTACCGTGGCGCGACCCAGATGTTCGAGACGGCGATCCCGCTGCTCGATCAGGGTGCCTACTGGCTCTATGACGCGACCCTGCTGTGGACCGCGCCGGACAGCCGCTATCGCGTCAGCCTGGCGGGTCGTAACCTTGGCGACGAGCGTTACCGCGCAGGCGGCTACAACTTCCCCGGTGAAATCACGGGTGATTCCGTGGTCGCCTTCTACGGCGCACCGCGTACCGTCACCCTGACGCTGACGGCCTCGTTCTAAGCCGAATGAATACAAAGGGGAGGGTCCTGGCTCTCCCCCGGACGCCCGCCCTTCCAGGCGGGCGTTTTGCGTTTGCGCCAAGGGTGTCGCCGAAGGTCGCATTGACGTTCGGTGCATCGGCGCGTCTGATGATGTCCGCACACAACGCCTGGGAGACACCATGGGCGAGCGGCCAGGAAGCGATCACAGGCGCCTGATCAAACAGGCGCTGGACGACGGCACGGGCCCGGCGCGGTCAGCGCTGGCGGCGTCGTGGCGTCGATCCATGTCGCTTTACGGCCTGGACCCTGAAGATCGCGGACGCGCCGAAAGCCTGACGGAACAACAACTGCGCGAAGCTCGACAGGCGATGGAGCCGATGACGCTGGCGGCGCAGGGTGTGTTGGACCGACTGTTTCTGGCGGTCGGGGATACGGGCTGTTGCGTTCTGCTGACCAATGCCGACGGGGTGCCGATCGAGCGGCGCGGGGCCGCGGCCGACGATGAGATGTTCCAGCGCTGGGGGCTGTGGCCCGGCGCGGTCTGGTCCGAGGCGGTTGAGGGCACCAACGGCATTGGCACAGCCTTGGCCGAGCACCGCCCGTTGACCATTCACCGCGATCAGCATTTCCACACCCGCAATACGGCGCTGAGTTGCACCAGCCATCCGATCCACGATCCGATGGGGCGGCTGGCGGGCCTGCTGGATGTGTCGTCGTGCCGGGCGGACGCAACCGAGGCCATGCTGGGCCTGATCGCCGCCGCCGTCGCCGACGCCGCCCGCGCCATTGAGGCCCAGGCCTTCCGACAGGCGTTCGCGGGTGCGCGCATCGTGCTGGCGGGGGATCCGCTGGAGCGTAATGCGGCGGCCCTGTTGGCGGTGGATCGCGATGATCTGGTGGTCGGGGCCACACGGGCGGCGCGCCTGACCCTGTCGATCACCGACGAACGGATCGCCAATCAGTTGGCGGCGTCCGAGGTGCTGGGCGGCGGCGGGGTGGAGGCAGATCTTCTGGAAGCGGAACGGGGCGCCGTGCGTCGTGCCTTGGCCCTAAACAGCGGCAATGTGTCGGCGGCGGCGCGGGCCTTGGGGGTCAGCCGCGCGACTCTGCACCGCAAGCTGCACCGCCTGGGATTGGCGGGTGACGTTCACTGACAGGTGAGCCGCCGGTCCACCTGTCGCAATCCTGCGACAGGTTTGCGCTGCACCATCATCCGGCCATCTGGCGTCCTTCGCCAAGCAGGCAGACCTTCTGGTCCCAACGACGTCGATAATCGACGCCCGAGGAACACAAGCAGGAGGCTTTGATGACCAAGCCAGAATTCGTCCGCGCTGCGACCCCCAAATACAAGGCGCGCTATGACAACTTCATCGGCGGCCAGTGGGTGGCCCCCGTCAATGGTCGCTATTTCGAGAACCTGTCGCCGGTGAACGGCCGCGTGCTGTGCGAAGTCGCTCGCTCGGACAAGGCGGACGTTGAACTGGCGCTGGATGCCGCCCACGCCGCCAAGGACGCCTGGGGCAAGACCAGCCCCGCCCAGCGCGCGTTGATCCTGAACAAGATCGCCGACCGGATCGAAGCCAATCTGCAGGTCGTCGCCGAGGCCGAGACCTGGGATAACGGCAAGCCGGTGCGCGAGACCCTGGCCGCCGACATCCCGCTGGCCATCGACCACTTCCGTTATTTCGCCGGTTGCATCCGTGCGCAGGAAGGCGGGATTTCGGAACTGGATAACGACACCGTCGCCTATCACTTCCACGAGCCGCTGGGTGTGGTCGGTCAGATCATTCCGTGGAACTTCCCGATCCTGATGGCCGCATGGAAGGTCGCCCCGGCGCTGGCGGCGGGCAACTGCATCGTGCTGAAGCCTGCGGAACAGACCCCGGCTTCGATCCTGCTGGTGGCGGAACTGATCCAGGATCTGCTGCCGCCCGGCGTGCTGAACATCGTGTCCGGCACCGGCCTTGAGGTCGGCGAGCCGTTGGCCACCAATCCGCGCATCGCCAAGATCGCCTTCACCGGCTCGACCGCTGTCGGTCAGAAGATCATGGAATACGCCACCCAGAACATCATTCCGGTGACGCTGGAACTGGGCGGCAAGTCGCCGAACATCTTCTTCAAGGACGTGATGGATCACGACGACGCCTTCCTGGACAAGGCATTGGAAGGTTTCGCCATGTTCGCGCTGAACCAGGGCGAGGTCTGCACCTGCCCCAGCCGCGCCCTGATCCACGAAGACATCTATGAGGCCTTCATCGAGAAGGCGATCGCCCGCGTCGAGGCGATCAAACAGGGCGACCCGCTGGACCCGAGCACCCAGGTCGGCGCCCAGGCCTCGGACCAGCAGCTCAAGAAGATCCTGTCCTATCTGAAGATCGGCAAGGACGAGGGCGCAGAGGTCCTGACGGGCGGCGATCAGGCCGTGCTGAAGGACGATCTGGCGGGCGGCTATTACGTCAAGCCGACCATCTTCAAGGGCACCAACGACATGCGGGTGTTCCAGGAAGAAATCTTCGGCCCCGTTCTGGCCGTGACCACTTTCAAGACGCTGGAAGAGGCCATCGAGATCGCCAACGACACCGAATACGGCCTCGGCGCCGGGGTGTGGTCGCGCGACATGAACACCGCCTACCGCGCGGGCCGCGCCGTTCAGGCGGGCCGGGTCTGGACTAACTGCTATCACCAGTATCCGGCGCACGCGGCCTTTGGCGGTTACAAGAAGTCGGGCATCGGACGTGAAAACCACCGCATGATGCTGGACCATTATCAGCAGACCAAGAACCTGCTGGTCAGCTACAGCCCCGACAAGCTGGGCTTCTTCTGATCTGAATCAAGGATGGCCGCCCCCTGTTTGGCCATCCTTGTTCCGCTCTCCGTCGCCGTTTTCGGAGAGCGTCCCCCACGGCGGGCGGGCCGATGCGTTGTTTTCGGTCCGTCCGTCACCCTCACAATCCGACCTAAAAGGACTGATCCATGCCCAGGACCATGAAGGCCGCTGTCGTGCGCGAATTCGGCAAGCCGTTGACCATCGAAGAGGCGCCTGTTCCCGAACCCGGCCCCGGCCAGATTCAGGTCAAGATCGAGGCCTCTGGCGTCTGCCACACTGACCTGCACGCTGCCGAGGGCGACTGGCCGGTCAAGCCGAACCCGCCCTTTATTCCGGGTCATGAAGGCGTTGGTTTCGTCTCAGCCGTGGGCGCAGGTGTCACGCTGGTGAAGGAAGGCGACCGGGTCGGCGTGCCGTGGCTGTATTCGGCCTGCGGGCATTGCAAACACTGTCTCGGCGGCTGGGAGACCCTGTGTCACGACCAGCAGAACACCGGCTATTCGGTCAATGGCGGGTTTGCGGAATACGCCATCGCCGACCCAAACTATGTCGGCCATCTGCCGGCCAATATCAGCTTCACCGAGATCGCGCCGATCCTGTGCGCGGGGGTAACGGTCTATAAGGGGCTGAAGATGACGGAGACGCGGCCCGGCGACTGGGTGGTGATTTCGGGCATTGGCGGTTTGGGCCATGTCGCGGTTCAGTACGCCAAGGCGATGGGCATGAATGTCGCCGCCGTGGATGTGGATGACGCAAAACTGGATCTGGCGCGTCGTCTGGGCGCAACTGTCACCGTCAACGCCAAGACCTCCAACGACCCGGCTGCCGAGATCAAGGCGCAGACGGACGGCGGCGCACAGGGGGTGTTGGTCACCGCCGTTTCGCCCAAGGCGTTCGAACAGGCGGTCAACATGACCTCGCGCGGGGCGACCATCGCCCTGAACGGCCTGCCGCCCGGCGACTTCCCGCTGTCGATCTTCGACATGGTGCTGAACGGCACGACCGTGCGCGGCTCCATCGTCGGCTCGCGTCTGGACCTGCAGGAGGCGCTTCAGTTC
>NZ_JABAZW010000034.1:7056-35415 GCF_018608325.1 Brevundimonas sp.
GACGAAAAGGTCAAGGCGACGGTGTCGGTCGAGCCGCTGGAGAACGTCAACGACATCTTCCAGCGCATGCACAAGGGTCAGATCGAGGGCCGCGTGGTCATGACGATCTGAGGACGACTGCGGCCTGGCGACGGTCAGCTTAGAAAAACCGTCGGGGCCGTGCCTATTTCTGAAAGGGCGATCCGACGAACCTGTGCCATGTACGGTTGTGTCATGTGATCCTCCCTTTGATCTGGGCCGCGCCTCCGGTGCGGCCCTTCTTTTTGTCCCGACTTGCCAAGCGGCCATGAAGCCGGTTCGGATGACGGCATGAGCCATCCTGTCTTCACCGACATGCCGACGACCGTGTTCGAGGTCATGTCCGGCCTTGCCCGCCAGTACGACGCCATCAATCTGGGGCAGGGGTTCCCTGATGCGCCGGGGCCGGAGGAACTGCGTCGTCTGGCGGCGGAGGCGGTGCTGAACGGCCCGAACCAGTATCCGCCGTCGCGGGGCCTGCCGGTCCTACGCGAAGCGGTGGTCGAGCATTATCGCCGTCTGCAGCAGGTCGATCTGTCGGTGGATGGGGTTGTGGTCACATCCGGTGCGACCGAGGCCATCGCCGCCACCCTGTTCGCCCATGTCAGTCCGGGTGACGAGGTGCTGATTTTCGAGCCGGCCTATGACGCCTATCGCCCGCTGATCCAGCGCGCGGGCGGGGTGGTGCGGGCGGTGACCTTGGCCGCGCCGACGTGGCGGCTGACGGAGGAGGCGATCGAGGCGGCGGTGACGCCTGCGACGCGGATGGTGCTGTTCAACAATCCGCTGAACCCGGCGGCGCGGGTGTTCGACGCCGAAGAGATCGCCGCACTGGCCCGCGTCTGTGTCCGCCACAACCTGATCGCTGTCAGTGACGAGGTGTGGGAGCACATCATCTTCGATGGACGCCCGCATCGCAGCCTGCTGGCCGCGCCGGGCATGGCGGAGCGCACCATCAAGATCGGCTCGGCAGGCAAGATGTTCGGCTTGACGGGATGGAAGGTCGGTTTCGTCTGCGGGGCGCCTGATCTGATCGCGCCGGTCGCCAAGGCGCACCAGTTCCTGACCTTCACCACGGCGCCAAATCTACAGACGGCGGTGGCGGCGGGGCTGGGCTGGAGTGCGGACTGGTTCAGGGCGCAGAGCGACGAGCTTGGCCGGTCGCGTGACCGACTGGGCGCGGCGCTGAAAGCCGAGGGCTATGCGGTGGCGCCCAGCGAAGGAACCTATTTCCTGTGCGTTGATCTGGCGGCCTCCGGCATCGACCTGTCGGATCAGGATTTCTGTCGGCGCGTCGTGGCCGAACACGGCGTGGCGGCGATTCCCTTGTCAGCCTTTGAGTCGGCGTCGGCCGCGCGAACCGTCGTCCGCCTGTGCTTCGCCAAGGCGGACGCTGTGCTGGATCAGGCGGCGGAACGGTTGGGCCGCGCGCGTCGGGCATTGATCTAGTTCAGAAAATCTGACCCGAGGGTCAGCCCTTCTGGCGTGTATCAAAGGCCGACGCTGGCTACAGAGGTGTGGCGCGCCTCCCCGCGCTCTTTCCCGAACTAAAGGCCGCATCTGCTATCCCCGGGTGCGGCCTTCTTGTTTTCTGTTTCGGAACAAGGGCGTTGACGATCATCGGGTGGGTGGTTGATAGATCGTCTGTACACAAGCTCTATCAATCGCTGTCAGCAAAGAACGTCTTCTCATTTTGTGTGAGAATTTCTATAAGGCGCAGCAGGCTTTTGAATCGGACCACCAATGCGCGCCGCCGCAGATATTCTGTCTCTCATCGGCAATACGCCGTTGATCCGTCTGAACGCAGCTTCGGCGGCGACGGGCTGTGACATCTACGGCAAGGCCGAGTTCCTGAACGCCGGTCAGTCGATCAAGGATCGCACGGCTCTGGGCCTGATTCAGGCGGCGCATGCGTCAGGAGAACTGAAACCGGGCGGCACGATCGTAGAGGGTACGGCGGGCAACACCGGCATCGGTCTGGCCATCGTCGGGGCCGCACTGGGGCACCCCGTCGTCATCGTCATGCCGCGCAGCCAGACCGAGGAAAAGAAGCAGGCGGTGCGGATGCACGGCGCGCGTCTGGTCGAGGTGGACCCCGCGCCCTTTTCCAGCCCGAACCATTTCGTCCACTTCTCGCGCCGTCTGGCCGCCCAGTTGAATGAAAGCGAACCGAACGGCGCCGTCTATGCCGACCAATTCGACAATCTGGCCAACCGCCAAACCCACTACGCCACCACAGGGCGTGAAATCTGGGAACAGACAGAAGGCCAGATCGACGGCTTCGTCTGCGCGGCGGGCACCGGTGGAACGCTGGCGGGGGTGTCGTCCTATCTGCGCGAGCAGAAGCCCGACATCGCCATCGCTCTGGCCGATCCGCCGGGAGCGGCCCTGCACAGCTGGTTCACGCGCGGGGTTCTGGAAAGCCACGGCTCCTCGGTGACCGAGGGGATCGGCGTCAACCGCATCACCCGCAATCTGGAAGGCCTGACGGTCGACCACGCCTGGCGGATCGAGGACGAGGAGGCGCTGGCCCTCCTGTTCGATCTGGTGCGCGAGGAGGGGCTGAGCCTTGGGCCGTCCAGCGGCGTCAACATCGCAGGCGCGATCCGTCTGGGGCGGACGCTGGGGCCGGGCAAGACCATCGTCACCGTCCTGTGTGATCCCGGCCAGAGATACGCCGGTAAAATCTATAATCCCGCCTTCCTGCGCACGCGCGGCATCGCGGTTCCGTCATGGCTGGAGGGCGCATGAGCCAGGACTCCGATCCCCGTAAACTGCCGCCGCTGAATGCGCTCAAGGCGTTCGAGGCCGCGGCCCGTCTGTCCAGCGTGTCGCTGGCCGCCAAGGAACTGAGCGTCACGCCCGGCGCCGTCAGTCAGCAGGTGCGCCTGCTGGAAGACCATGCCGGTGGTCCGCTGGTGCGGCGTGAGGCGGGCGGGCTGGTTCTGACTGAGCTGGGTGCGCGGTTGCAGCCGGTGCTGCGTGACGCGTTCGAGCATATGAAGCGCGCCGCCGACATCATCTATGGCCCGTCGCGGCGTCAGTCTTTGTCGATCAGCGTGCCGCCGTCGTTTGCCGTGCGTTGGCTGGTGCCGCGCATGGCGCGTTTCTCGGCCCAGCACCCCGAGATCGAGGTCTGGATTTCTGCGGACATGCAGTTGGCCGACATCGCAGGCGGGCGGGCCGATGTGGCCGTGCGCTATGGTCAGGGTGACTATCCCGGCGTGCGCACCGAGGTTCTGATCGAGGCAGGGGTGATCCCGATCTGCAGCCCCAGTCTGCTGCAGGGGCCAAAGGCGCTGCTGACGCCTGCGGACCTGATCCACCACACCCTGATCCATGTCGGTCGTTCGACGCTGGAGGAGCCGCGCCCCGACTGGTCCACCTGGTTGAACTCACGCAAGCTGGATCAGATCGACGCCACGCTTGGCCCGCGCTTCGACCAGACCGCCTTCGCCATCGAGGACGCGGTTCACGGTCGCGGGGTGGCGTTGGCGCCGCGCGCATTCGTCGCCGCTGATCTGGCGTCGGGGCGTTTGGCCGCGCCGTTCGCCGATGGCTATTTGGCGACAGACAACGCCTATCGCCTGTTGACCCGTCGCGGCGCCCTGCGGCCAGAGGCTCAGGCCTTTGTCGCCTGGCTTCGGGCCGAGGCGGCTGCGGACGCGGTTGTGAGGGATGAGCTTTAGACCGTACTTGCGCCGCACGCCGCCATCACACTAGACCGCGCGTCCGGCCCAGCCGTTCTTGTTCAGGACCAGCCATGAACCGTCTGCCATGATCCGTCTTGAGGGTGTCACCCGCCAATTCCGCAGCAATGCAGGCGTTCGCACGGCGCTGGACAATGTCGACCTGACCGTTGCGGCGGGCGAGGTCTTCGGCGTGGTCGGTCGTTCTGGTGCGGGCAAGTCCACGCTGGTGCGGACCATCAACCTGCTTGAACGGCCTGATGCGGGCCGTGTGTTTGTGGCGGATCAGGAGCTGACGGGTCTGAAGCCCGCCGCGCTGCGCGCCGCGCGCCGCCGCATCGGCATGATCTTCCAGCACTTCAACCTGCTGCACAGCCGCACGATCCGCGACAACATCGCCCTGCCTCTGGTGCTGGAAGGCCGGTCGCGCGCCGAGATCGCTCGCCGTGTCGATGAATTGATCGAACGGCTGGGTCTGGCCGAGCACGCCCGCAAATATCCGTCCCAACTGTCCGGCGGCCAGAAGCAGCGCGTCGGCATCGCCCGCGCCCTGACCAGCGAGCCGTCGATCCTGCTGTGCGACGAGGCGACCAGTGCGTTGGACCCCGAAACGACCGAGGACATTCTGGCCCTGCTGGATTCGCTGAACCGTGAACTGGGCCTGACGCTTGTGCTGATCACCCACGAGATGGAGGTGGTGCGCCGCGTCTGTGACCGGGTGGCGGTGATGCAGGATGGGCGGATCGTCGAGACGGGGGCGACCGCCGACGTCTTCCTGAAGCCGCAGACCGCTGCGACCCGCAGTCTGCTGGCCGAGGGCGAATCCCACACCGCTGCGCCGCGCCCGACCGGCGGCATGGTGGCGCGTCTGGTGTTCCGGGGGCAGGGGACGTTCGATCCTGTTCTCAGCCGCATCTCGCGTGAGACTGGCGTTGATCACGCCATTCTGGCCGGACGCATCGGCCGTTTTCGTGACCAGCCTTATGGCCAGTTGGAGATCGCCTTCCAGGGCGAGCAGACGGAACTGGCGATCACCCGTCTGCGGGCTGAGGGTGTCGAAGTAGAGGTCCTGTCCTGATGTTCGCCAATATTGACTGGGCCACGATCGCCGAAGCCACACGCGACACAATGCTGATGCTGTTCGCGTCGCTGGCCATCACTGTCATTCTGGGGCTTCCGCTCGGGGTTGCCCTGTATGCGACGGGCAAGGGGCGGATTCTGGAGAACCGCATCCTCAATCTGGTGCTGTCCTTCACCGTCAATGTGCTGCGGTCGGTGCCGTTCATCATCCTGCTGATCGTCATGCTGCCGGTGACGGTGCTGCTGGTCGGCACGTCGCTGGGCGTGGCGGGGGCCATTCCGCCGCTGGTCGTCGGCGCAGCGCCCTTCTATGCGCGTCTGGTCGAGACGGCCCTGCGCGAGGTTGAGCGCGGCATGATTGAGGCGACGCAGGCGATGGGCGGCACGACCTGGCAGATCGTCACCCGCGTCCTGCTGCCAGAGGCTCTTCCGGGCATTCTGGCTGGGGCCACGGTCACCGCGATTGCTCTGGTCGGCTATACGGCCATGGCGGGGGTTGTCGGGGCAGGGGGGCTGGGCGATCTGGCCATCCGCTTCGGCTATCAGCGCTTCCAGACCGACGTCATGGTGGTGACGGTAGTTCTGCTTTTGATAATCGTACAAATTCTGCAGGTGCTCGGCGACCGTTGGGTCGCTAGGGTTTCGCACCGCTAAGCTGAAGGGTTCGCCATGCTGCGCCGCACTGTTCTTCTGTCTGCTCTTGCCCTGACGCTGGCCGCCTGCGGTCAGTCCAAGCCTGCTGGCGAAGGCCCGCTGAAGGTCGGCGCCACCGCCGTGCCGCACGCCGAGATTCTGGAGCAGGTGAAGCCGATCCTGGCTGATGAGGGCATCGACCTGCAGATCGTGGTCTTCAACGACTACGTCCAGCCGAACACCCAACTGGCCGAGGGGCGTCTGGACGCCAACTATTTCCAGACCAAGCCTTATCTGGACGAGTTCAACAAGGCGCGCGGGGCCAATCTGGTGACCGTGGCGGGCGTGCATGTCGAGCCGCTGGGCGCCTATTCGCGTCGCTACAAGTCGCTGGCTGAACTGCCGGCGGGCGGCGAGATCGCCCTGCCGAACGACGCCTCCAACACCGGGCGTTCGTTGCTGTTGCTGCAGAAGGCCGGTCTGATCGCCCTGCGCAAGGGTCAGGATCCGCTTCAGACCGTCGCCGACATTTCCGGCAACCCCAAGGGCTTCAAGTTCCGCGAGCTGGAGGCCGCCACCCTGCCGCGCGTGCTGGATCAGGTGGCTCTGGCGGTGATCAACACCAACTATGCGCTGGACGCCCAACTCAGCCCGCGCAACGACGCGCTGGCGCTGGAAGACGGCGACAGCCCCTATGTGAACTATCTGGTGACGCGCCCGGACAACCGCGATGATCCGCGCATCAAGGCCCTGACCGCCGCCCTGACCAGCCAGCAGATCAAGGACTATATCAACCGCACCTATGAAGGCGCGGTCGTCCCGGCCAAGTGATGATCTAGCGCGCCGCCGACCAGTCAAAGTCGATCGGCGCGCGGAACTCTGACGCCGCAAAGGTCTCTGTCAGCCAGGCCATCGTCGCCTGGACGGCGGGGGCCTTTCGCACTTCTTCGTGGACAACCAGCCAGATGCCGCGTGGGGGCGCTGCGACACCGACGTCCACGCGCACAAGGTCTGTATGCCCGGTCATGAAGACGGGCAGGGCGGCGACGCCCAGTCCTGCACGAACGGCGTTGATCTGGGTGTGGATGTCGCTGCTCCGCATCGAAACAGGCCGCCCATCAGCATAGTTGGCCAGCCAGACCTGATGCGGCAGATGCGCCAGATCGTCGTCGGCCAGAACGAACCGCCAGTGTTTCGGAGACGTCGTTGCGACCGACGGTGCGGCGTACAGGCCTAACTGCATGACGCCCAGTCGCCGTGCGATCTGGGCTGGACCATCGGGCTGGACCAGACGTATCGCCAGATCCGTCTCGCCACGTTCCAGTGAACTCATCATCGGTGTGGCCTTCAGGGTCACCGTCAGGCCGGGGTAGAGGGTGCTGAACCCCGTCAGTCGTTCGGCAAGAAAGTCGCTGGCCAGAGCGGGCGGCAGGCTGATGCGGACGTTCCCGGTCAGGTCGTTCTCGAAGGCACGGGCGCGACGCGTGACGGCCTGAGCGGTCTGTTCCATCTCACGGGCCAGGGCGGCGATGGCTTCGCCTTGTGGTGTCAGGATTGTATTACGCGGCAGGCGCGTCACCAGGGTCACGCCGAGTTCGGCCTCCAGTGTGGCTACCCTGCGTCCGATGGTGGCGTGATTGACCTTCAACGCCCGTGCCGCGCCTGACAGCGATCCGGTGCGCGCCAGAACTTCGAAAATGCGCAGATCGTCCCAGTCGAGCATCTGATCATTATTGCACAGATGGTGTGCGTATTGGCCGACTTTTCACGCAGGTGGGCGACATCCACATCGAAGGCTCACCAATAGGAGCTGTCCCTGTGACCCGGTTCGCCATTCTCGCCGCCGCCATCGCGGTTGTCTTCACCAGTGCGTCGACGGCAATGGCGCAACCCGCCCCGCCGACCGAGCCGTTGCGCCTTTACGCGCTGGACTGCGGAACCTTGTCGTTGGACGACATGGCCTCCTTTTCCGACACGGGCGAACATGCGGGTGAGCGCGGCGTGATGACGGTGCCGTGTTTCCTGATCCGCCATGGATCGGAATGGCTGTTGTGGGACACAGGACTGGGTGATCGGCTTGCGACGATCCCAGGCGGCATCAATCAGTTCGGTGGTCAGTGGACAGTAGGGCGGACGCTGGTTTCGCAACTGGAGGGGATGGGCCTGAAGCCGTCCGACATCACCTATGTCGCCCTGTCGCACACCCATGCGGACCATTCAGGCAACGCAGATCTGTTTCCCGCCGCGACCTGGATTATGGACCCGTTGGAGCTTGCAGGCCTGCATTCCGAGCCCGCCCCGTTGGGGGTCATTCCGGGTCTGCTGAAGGTGCTGGATCACGCCGCAATCCGTAGTTTCGATGGGGACGCCGATGTGTTTGGCGACGGCAGTGTGATGATCCTGAAGACGCCCGGCCATACGCCTGGTCACAAATCGTTGTTGATCCGGTTGAAGACTGCTGGCCCCATCCTTTTGACCGGTGATCTGTACCACACGCGTGAGAACCGGGCTTATCATAGGGTGCCGTCGGTGAACGTCAGCCGTGCCGATACGCTGGCGTCGTTCGGGCGGTTTGATGGCGTGGCGGCGCATGAGAATGCGCGGGTGATCGTCCAGCACTCAACTGAAGATATCGCCACTCTTCCTGCCGCCCCTTTCTGGCTTGAATAGCGCTGCTCTGCACAAAAGGGTTGTGTGACGCAAAAACGCCGTGTCTGACCTCTAGGCGAAGCGTTCAAGTAGAGGAGCTTACATGGCTGCGATTCCAGATCACCCGAACGACGATGGCTCATGGTCGCGTCTGGAGGGCCGCGAAGGCTTTGCATTGTGGCGCCGTCAGCGCATGACCTTTGCGCCGATCACGATGTTCTATGTCGTTGCACCCCCTCGGCAGTCCGAGATCATCTATGACGAGGAAAAGGCCCGCGCTCGGTACGATCAGTTGATCGAACAGGCCGAAGCGGCGGACGCCGCCCGCCGGGCCGCCGCCGCGCAGGTCGCGCCGGAAGGCAAGCTCTAAGACTTCTGAAAACCCATCCTGCCAGACGGCAGGGTGGGTTTTTCTTGCGGCGTGAGGCCTGGCCCGCTGCAAATCCCATCCATTCAAGTCTGGTGTCGCCCCTGCGTTAAGCGGGGCGTGCATTCGTGTGTCCGGGTTTGGGACGGGCGTGGACCTGTCGTGTCTCAATTTGCAAAATTGCAAAATTACACTTTCGCAAAATGGCGACGCTGGCTAGAAGCCGCCGACCAATCGCGGGGAGTAGTGAATATGGCGCGGCGCACAGTCTTGATGGCGACGGCAGGTCTGGCATGGATGGCCGGTGTAACCGGCGTTCAGGCGCAGGATGCGACGGCCCGCGTGGACGATATCGTCGTCACCGGATCGCGTATCGCAGGCGGCGACCGCATCGCTCCGGTGGCGACTGTGGACCGTGAGACGCTGGCGGCGGCGGGTGTGTCCGACACGTCGGAACTGCTGCGCCTGATCACCGCCAACTCTGGCTCCGAGGCGCGGGTCGATCAGTTGAACCAACCGCAAAGCTCCGGCACGGCCCAGTTCAATCTGCGCAATCTTGGCCTGGGTTCGACCCTGGTTCTGGTCGACGGCCAGCGCTGGACCAGCAGCGCGGTGGTCGCCACAGACGGCTCGGCCTTCGTCGACATCAACTCGCTGGTTCCGATGATCGCGCTGAAGCGGATCGAGGTGGTCAAGGATGGGGCGTCCGCCGTCTATGGCTCTGACGCCGTTGCAGGCGTGGTCAACTTCATCACACGCCACGATGTGACCCGGCCTGAAATCAGCGCCAAATACGCCGTCGCGGACGGGTCGGAAGAAAGCGTCATCGAGGCCATCGGCGGGTTCAAACTGCTGGGCGGCGACCTGACGCTGGCGGCGTCGCATTTCCACCGTTCGGCCCTGGGTTCGGACGAGCGCGGCTTCACTCAGGCCGAGCGTTATGGCCGCGCCGCCTGGACCGCCGTGACCAGCTATGGCCAGCCGGGATCCTATTTCCGGCCTAGCAAGAACGCCTATGCGCCAGACCCGGACTGCGGCAATCCGACCTTTGGCAAGTCCTACAAGAACTCGGCGTCGGACACCTTCTGCCGTCTGGACTATTCCGACTTCTTCGACCTGATCCCGGAAGAGACGCGCACGCAGGTGTTCGCCGATTACCGCCGTCCGGTGGGCGATATGAACCTGTCTCTTCAGGCGGCCTTCTCCTCGACCGAGACCGAGGCGCGGCTGACGCCGTCCCTGCCAATTCTGGCGCAGGCCCTGACGGTGCCCGGATCGCACCCGGACAATCCCTTCGGCGAGGACGTGCTGTTCCGCGGGCGTTTGTTGGGTGCAGAGGCCGGGGCCATGCGGTCGCAGTTTGAGTACCAGACCTGGCGTCTGGCTGCGGGGCTGGACGGCGTCTTCGCCAATGGCTGGACCTGGAATCTGGCCGCCACCGCCAGCCGCCAGCACGTCGCCTATGACAAGCCGGACGTGATCGGCAGTGCGCTTCAGAACGCTCTCAAAGGACTGGGCGGCGCAGGGTGCAATCCGGCGACGGGAACGCCCGGCGTGGGTGGATGCCAGTATTTCAACCCGTTCGGCAGCGCTTATCTGGGCACGGGAACTCGCAACAGCGAGGCCCTGATCGGCAGTCTGACCGGCAATGTCGGCCTGCGCGGCGCATCCGGCCTGATTACGCTGGAAGCCTCGACCGGCGGTCAGGCGTATGCGTGGGATGGCGGTTCGGTCGATGTCGCACTTGGCGCCCAGTATCGCCGCAGCACCTTCCGTCATGACTGGAGCGATCTGGCCAACTCGGGCGATCTTCTGACCTCGGGCTATTCGCCTGACTTCTCTGGCGATCAGGAGGCTCTGGCCGCCTTCGCCGAGGCGCGCATCCATCTGGGCGACCGGATCGAAGGCCAACTGGCGGGGCGTTACGAAACCTATGACGGCGATCAGGGCCGGTTCAGTCCCAAGGCGGCGATCCGCTGGGACGTGACGGATACGCTGGCTCTGCGGGCTTCATGGGGGCAGGGGTTCCGTGCGCCGTCCGTCTATGCCCTGTCGGGCGCACAGGCGTCGCAGCCGTCGGTGTTTGACCGAGGCGCTTTCGTCTTCGTCAACACCCTGACCTCGGGCCGTGCGGACCTGAAGCCCGAAAAATCTGAGAGCCTCAGCCTCGGCGCCCTGTGGCGTCCTGTTCAGGGGCTGGAGCTTGGGCTGGACGCCTGGCGCTTCGACTACACCGATCTGGTGGTCAAGGAATCGGCTCAGGCCGTCATCAATCAGGCGGCGGCCGATGCTGCGGCGGGCCTGAGCGGCACGGATGCCCAGAAGCGCGTGACCCGGGCGCCCAACGGCGCCCTGACCTTCGTCCAGCTCTATTTCAACAACGCCTCGTCGATAGAGACGCAAGGTCTCGACCTGTCGGCCCGCTATGGCCATGACGTGTGGGGCGGACGGGCGACGGCCTCTGCGACCTGGACCTATGTCGACAGCTACGACATCCGGTTGAGCGCGGGGGCGGCCTCGGTCTCGGGCGTCGGTTCGACCAATCTCAACAACATAGGCCGGTCCCTGCCGCGTAATCGCGGTGAGTTCGCACTGGGCTGGAGCAATGGCGCCAATGCGGTCACTGCGCTGGTCCACTATACGGCTGGGTACCAGAACGACCGCAGCGGCATCACCGATCCGAACATCGCCAGCCAGACGACGGCGGACCTGCTCTACACCCGCACCATCGGCGCTGATCTCGATCTGGCGCTGGGCGTGGTCAACATCACCGACGAAGACCCGCCGCTGGCCCAGTTCGCTCTTGGCTATGACCCCGTGGTCGCTGACCCGCGTGGGCGTGTGTTCAGCGTGGGGCTGACGAAGCGGTTCTGACGCGCTAGGGAGCCGTGCATGATCACCATGTACGGCATCCCCAACTGCGACACGGTCAAGAAGGCGCGCGTCTGGCTGGATCAGCACGGCGTCGACTACGTCTTCCATGACTACAAGAAGGCGGGCGCGGATGCGGGGCTGCTGGGGCAGTGGATCGACGAGCATGGCTGGGAGACGGTGCTGAACCGCGCCGGGACCACGTTCAAGAAACTGCCCGATGCGGACAGGGCGAACATCGACAAGGCCAAGGCCATCGCCTTGATGGTCGCTCAGCCGTCGATGATCAAACGGCCAGTTCTGGACCTGGGCGATCGGCGTCTGTTCGGGTTCAAGCCGGATGTCTACGCCGCCGCCTTTGCATAGGCGGAAAGATCGGGCTGGCGATCAGCCCTGAACTTCGGTCTCGGGCCGGTCGTGGCCGTCGGCGCTTTCAGTCACCCATTGCCCGCCAGCCGTTTCGTATTCGATGACGGCGTTCTGGTCTGGAACCTTCTGCTCGCGGGCGGCGCGCACGGCGGCGCCTCGGGCGGCATCATGGCTCGGGAATGTCTCCGAATAGGTGCCGTCGAGCGTATAGGCCCAGCCGCCGTCATGTTCGACGACGCGATAGGTGATATGGGCCATTGGGCGGCTCCTGATGATGAACGGGACGGCCCCGTCTGGATGCGTCGGAAACACATGAGATGCGGCTTAGGTTGCCATGGTTCGGACCTTACGAAGAATTCACGTAGGATTTCGCATCTGTAGGGCCGGGTCGCAGCCTCTTGTGATCAGAAGGCCGCCGCAGCAGGCTGGCCGCAAGGGTTCAAGAGGGTACGCACCATGGAAGAGTTTATTCCGATCTTCGCCATTTTCGCCGTGTTCGGCACGATCACGGCCATCGTCTTTGGCCCCATCTTCCTGAAGTACCGCGAGAAGCGCGACATGCAGGAGACGATCCGTCACGGCGTGGACAAGGGCCAGCCTCTGCCGGCAGAACTGATCGACGCCATGACCAAGGACGTACAGAAGGCTCTGCCGTCACGCCTGAAGGACATTCGCCGGGGCATCATCTGGCTGGCTGTCGGCATCGGCATCGCTGCATTCAGCGTCGTCAACGAGTTGGGCGGTTCACGCTGGAACGGCAATCTGGATAACGGCCTGCTGGGCATCGCCTGCATCCCCGTGACCATTGGTCTTGCCTTCATCGTCCTGAGTTTCTTCAATCCGCACAAGGACTGACGGGAACCGGCAGGGGCAACCGTCATGAAGCAATCTCTTCGAGAGATGCACGACGTCGAACTGGCCGCTCAGGCGGCGGCCGGTGGTCGGCGGGAGTATGGGGAACTGGTCCGTCGGCATGGCTCGGCGGTCCGGGGTCTGCTGCGCCGCATGGGCGCCGTGCCGTCTCTGGCCGACGACGTGGCGCAGGACGCCTTCTTGCAGGGGTTCCAGCGTTGCTCGGAATTCCGGGGGCAGGGGACCTTCGCCGGATGGATCAAGAAGATCGCCGCGCGCCTGTATCTGAAACGCGTCGCGCGTGAGGCTCGCTATGTCGAGGAGGTCGAGACCGAAGACGCTCAGATCAGCGTCGATACGGCGGGCCTGATGGATCTGGACGAGGCCTTGAAGACCTTGAGTGAAACCGAACGGGTCTGCGTTACGCTCTGCCACGGCGCGGGGATGGCGCATCCGGAAATTGCGGCGGCCATGAATCTGCCGCTCGGAACGGTGAAATCCCATGTCAAACGTGGTCTGGATAAACTCCGCGCCCGGCTATCACCGGCGCAGGCATCTGGCGGGAGGTCGACCCATGTCGGTTGATGAGTACGATCCGATGATCGAACGGCTGTTCGCCAAGACGACGCCCTTGCCTGATGAGGCGCTGTTCGCTGCTGAGGTGGCGGTGCGGATGGAGAAGCGGTCGCGTTGGCGGGCGCTGGCCCTGACGTCGGCGGGCGTGATCGGGGGCGTCTTTGCGGTGCGTGAAGGCATGCGTTTCAACTTTGACGGCGCAGGCAATGACGCAACGACCGTGTCCCAAAGCGTTCGGGCCGTCGCCATCACGGCCCAGGGGGCGACCCAGAATGGTCTGGATGGTTTGGGCATCGGATCAATCGATCTGATGAGTGGTTCCGGCATGCTGGCCTTCTGGATTGTGGCGGGCGCTTTGTTCGCCCTTCTGGCGGCCGGTGCGGTGAAACTCTCACAGGACGTCTGAGCGTGACTCCACCGGCGGGTGCGCCTATCTGACCGCAGTTCAGTCAGGAGGCCCGTCGGATGTCCGCGCAAACCCAAGAGACCGTCAAACGCATCACGGTGCCGGAGATCGCCGCCCGCAAGCGTGGCGAGCCGATCGTCTGCCTGACCGCCTATGATGCGCCCACGGCCGGGCTGCTGGACCCGCACTGTGATGTGCTGTTGGTTGGCGACAGTCTGGGCATGGTGGTGCATGGCCTGCCCAACACCGTCAGCGTGACGCTGGACATGATGATCCTGCACGGTCAGGCGGTCATGCGCGGTTCGCGCCGGTCGCTGGTCGTGGTCGATCTGCCGTTCGGCTCTTACGAAGCCAGCAAGGAGGCCGCCTACGCCGCCAGTGTGCGCGTGATGCAGGAAACCGGTGCGCAGGCGGTGAAGCTGGAAACCGGCGTCGAGATGGCCGAGACGGTCGCCTTCCTGGTCAAGCGCGGCATTCCGGTCATGGGTCATATTGGTCTGCGTCCGCAGGCGGTGCTGGCCGAGGGCGGGTTCAAGGCCAAGGGCCGCACCGACGCCGAGCGCGAACGCGTCATGGCCGAGGCCGTCGCCATCAGCGAGGCGGGCGCCTTCTGCATCGTCATCGAAGGCGTCGCCGAATCACTGGCGCGCGAAATCACCGAGACAATCGACACCCCGACCATCGGCATCGGCGCATCTGCGGCCTGTGACGGTCAGGTTCTGGTGATCACGGACGTTTTGGGTGTTTTCGACTGGGCGCCCAAGTTTGTGCGCAAATATGCCGATCTGCGCACGGAAATTGACCGCGCGGCGGCTTCATTCGCCTCAGACGTCCGCGCCCGCCGTTTTCCTGCCGAAGTCGAGACCTACTTCTCGAAAAAACCGGCTTCGTCGTAATGGGTTCGTTGCGGGCGGGGAAACGACCCTCTAGGGTCCGGCTCGGTTTGCTTTAGAGAATTTTGGGGCTGCATATCCGTGGTTGATGTCTTCGAGCAGGTCGAGGAGGAGCTTCGCTCCGACCGTTACAAGCGCCTGGCCCGCACATGGCTGCCCGTTGCGGCGGTTGCTTTGGTCGTCGCACTGATCGGTGCGCTGGGTTGGTGGGGCTGGGACAGCTACAACACCAACCGCGCAGCCAAGGGCGCGGAAGCCTATGATCGCGGCATGGAAGCCCTGCGCGAAGAAAAGCCCATGGACGCCCGCGTCGCCTTCGAAGAGGCGGTGAATGTCGGCAATGGCGCCTACAAGTCCCTGGCCCTGCAGCAACAGGCCGGTCTGGCCGTCAGCGCCAACAAGTTCCCCGACGCCGTTCGTCTGTTCGATGAAGCGGCCAAGGCGTCGAAAGACCCGATCCTGTCGGACCCGCCCGCCCTGAAGGCCGCCTTCCTGCTGATGGACACGGCGCCGCTGGACGAGATTGAAAAGCGCCTGACGCCGCTGACGGACGACAAGCGTCCGCTGCACGCCTTCGCTCAGGAAGCCCTGGCTCTGGCCCGCCTGCAGCACGGCAAGGTCAAGGAGGCCCGCGAGGCTTTCGTCCTGCTGCAACTGGGGCAGAACGTGTCTGACGACGTTCGCCAACGCGCCAGCGCCGCCATCGAAGCGATTGATGCTGGCACCGCAGGCAATCTGAAGGATATCATCGCAGCATCGGACAAGGCGCCTGCCGCCCCCGTCGCCGCCCCGACGCAGAGCCCGGCTCTGGTCGGCCCCGCCCAACAGTGACGACCATTTACAGGACGCCCCAGATGAACCGAGTTCTGAAAGTCGCGCTGATCTGCGGCGTCGCGGCCACTATGGCTTCTTGCGGCACCGTCAGCCGTAATCTGCCCTTCGGCCTGGGCGGCAAGAAGGATGCAGGCTCGACCGCCAGCGAAGGTCAGCGCATTTCGGTGCTTGAGTTCGAACAGCAGTTGGCGCCGTCGGCCGCCCTGTCGGGTCGTGACTTCTTCCTGCCGGGTCCGCAGGCCGTCTCAGCCTGGACCCAACCCGGCGGCACGACCGAGAACCTGGTCGAGCACGTCATCGCCGCTCCGAACTTCCAGATCGCCTGGAAGCGCAGCATCGGCTCCGGCTCGGCCCACGTCGGCAATCTCATGGCCCCGATCGTGGCTGCGGACGGCAAGATCTTCGTCCTTGATGGCGAATCCACCGTTTCGGCCGTGTCTGCAGACACCGGCGAAGTGTTGTGGAAGACCAACGTCAAGGACAGCGAGCGTGACCGCAGCGGCGGCTTCGGCGGCGGTGTCGCGGTCGGCAATGGCAAGGTCTATGTCGCCTCGGGTTATCGTTCGATGTCGGCGCTGGACGCCAACACCGGCGCCAAGGTCTGGACCCAGAACGTCGACGCCCCGATTCACGGCGCCCCGACCGTCGCCGGCAACCGCGTCTATGTCGTGGACGTCGACAGCCAGTTGTTCGCCTTTGACGCCACGACGGGCGCTCAGGACTGGACCTATCGCGGCATCGGCGAGCCTGCGCATGTGATGCGCGCGTCCAGCCCCGCTGTCAGCGGCAACACGGTGGTTGCGCCCTTTGCATCGGGCCAGTTGGTCGCGCTCAGCGCCCTGAATGGTCAGGCCGTGTGGGAAGAAACACTGTCGCGCACCAGCCGCACCAGCGCCCTGTCGGAAGTTCGCGATATCGCCGGCCGTCCGGTCATCAGCCGCGCCATGGTGTACGGCGTCAGCCACTCCGGCGTTCTGTCCGCCACCGACCTGCGTTCGGGCCAGCCCAAGTGGCAGCTGCCGGTCGTGGGCGTGAACGCGCCCCTGCCGGTCGGCGACGTGGTCTATGTCGTGTCCAAGTCGGGTGAACTGATCACCGTCAACCGCGACTCGGGCCAGGTCTATTGGACGCGTCAGTTGAACGAAGGCCGTCAGCGCAAGGAAGGCGGCTTCCTGACCATCGGGCGCCGCACCATCACGCCGCAGTGGTCGGGTCCTCTCCTGGCTTCGAACCGTCTGGTCATGGTCAACTCGTACGGAGAGGCTGTCGCCTTCGATCCGAAGACGGGTGTGGCCCAGACTACCTTGAAGCTGGGCGCTCCAGCCTATATCGCTCCAGCCGCCTATAATGGCGCGCTCTACGTGCTGACCGACAACGGTCAGCTGATCTGTATCCGCTGACGTTTCAGCCTATTTGCGTTAGAAAGCCGACATGGCTCTAAAGGTCGCCATCGTCGGCCGCCCCAATGTGGGCAAGTCGACCCTGTTTAACCGCCTCGTCGGCAAGCGTCTTGCGCTTGTCGATGACCGCCCCGGCGTGACCCGCGACCGGCGCTACGCTGATGGCAACATCGGCGATCTGGACCTGACCCTGATCGACACGGCCGGGTATGAGGACGTCACCGACGACAGCCTCGAAGCCCGGATGCGTGAGCAGACCGAGGCGGCCATCGAGGACGCCGAGGTCATCATGTTCATGATGGATGCGCGCGAGGGCGTGACCTCGCTGGACCGCATCTTTGCTGAACACCTTCGCCGGGTGCACAAGCCGATCATCCTTCTGGCCAACAAGTCCGAAAGTCGTGAAAGCGGCGGCGGCGTGGGCGAGGCCCATGCGCTGGGCTTTGGCGAGCCGGTCGCCATCTCCGCCGAGCACGGTGAGGGCATGGCTGATCTGTACGCCGCCCTGATCGCCGCCTCCGCCGACATCTTCGTCGAAGAGATCGACGAGCCGGACAAGCCGATCCGCATCGCCGTGATCGGTCGCCCCAACGCGGGCAAGTCCACCCTGATCAACCGTCTGATCGGCGATGATCGTCTGCTGACCGGACCGGAAGCGGGCATCACCCGCGATTCCATCTCGGTGGACTGGGTCTACGAAGGCAAGAACATCCGTCTGGTCGACACTGCTGGCATGCGTCGCAAGGCGCGTGTGCAGGAGAAGCTGGAGAAGCTGTCGGTCGCCGACACCATCCGCGCCATCACCTTCGCCGAGGTGGTGATTCTGGTGATGGACAAGGACGACGCCTTCGACACCCAGGACCTGCAACTGGCCGATCTTGTCGAGCGCGAAGGCCGCGCCCTGATCTATGTCGCGTCCAAGTGGGACCTGGAGGACGAGCCGCAGTCCCGCATGGCCAAGCTGAAGGCCATGGCCGAGGACAAGCTGCCGCAACTGAAGGGTTCGCCCTTCGTGGCCCTGTCGTCGCACTCGGGCCGGGGCGTCGAGCGTCTGATGCCTGCTGTGCTTCAGGCCTATGACACCTGGTCGGTCAAGGTGAAGACCAAGGACCTGAACACCTGGCTGTCCATGGCCACCCAGAGGCACCCGCCCCCCGCCGTGGACGGCAAGCGGATCAAGCCGAAATACATCGCCCAGACCAAGGCCCGTCCGCCCACCTTCGTCATGATGGCGAACCGCGCCGAGTCGATGCCGGAGCACTACAAGCGCTATCTGGTCAACTCGATCCGCGAGAGCTTTGACCTGCCGGGCACGCCGATCCGTCTGAACGTCAAGTCCAGCAGCGCCAACCCCTATGCCGAGGGTGGCGCCAAGTCGGGCCCGGAACGCTACAAGGGCGACGCCAAGACTGCGCCGCGCCGGGTCAAGAAGGCCGAGAAGGAAGAGGCTCTGTCCAAGCTGCCCGGCAAGGCGCTGGAGCAGAAGAAGACACGCAAGGCGCAGCCCAAGGTTCTGGGCGGCCTGAAGTCCAGCGCGTCCAAGAAGGCCGGATCGTCCGTGGCGGTCCAGAAGGGCGCACGTGGCGGCGCGCGTCAGGTCTCGCGTTCTGGCCGCGTCCGTACCGGACAAAAGGGCGGCGCCAAGCGCTGATCCCATGAGCGACGCCGATCCCGCCGTCCTGCCTGATCGGCCGACCTCGCGTTGGCTGATCGTGGACGGGCAGGGGCGGGTGCTGTTGTTCCGCTTTGACTATGCTGACGGACCGCTGGCCGGGACCGCCTTCTGGGCGACGCCCGGCGGCGGTTGTGATCCGGGCGAAACCTATGAAGACGCCGCCCGCCGCGAACTGTTCGAGGAAACCGGCCTGACGGTCGACGATCCCGGCCCGCAGGTGGCCCAGCGCATCGAGTGTTTCCGTCTGCCCGACGGACGGATGGCGCGGGTGGATCAGCGGTTCTTCCTGCTGCGCACCAATGATTTCGCTCTGTCTTCAGAAGGTTGGACGGACGAGGAACGCGCGGTTCTGGGCGAACACTGCTGGTGGAGCGCCGCTGATATTCGGGCGTCATCAGAGATTATCTGGCCCGATGATTTGTCGGACATTCTGGATGGGCTGCTTTCGGCAAAAGACTGATTTTCAATCGCATTTTTGCGAAGAAAAGTCCGAGTGCGTTTACTGACAGGCATTGCATTTTCGCTTCGGCTGGCTGAGCTTGCCGCCTGCGACATTCTGTCAGGGAAACCATCCGCATGACGACCATCCAGAGCTTTGATCTTCAGGCGGTCCAGAAGGTTCGCAAGGCGGCTGTGCTGGCCGCGCTGATCGGTCTGACGGGGCTGACGCTGGTGTCGCAGTCGGCGACCGGCCTGGGCAGCCGGATGCATGAGGGCGTGGAGGCCGTTGGGCTGGCGGCGCTGGTCTTCGCCATCGTCGGACGGGCCTGGTGCTCGCTCTATATCGGCGGTCGCAAGAAGGCCGAGATCGTCTCACGCGGGCCTTATTCGATCACCCGCAATCCGCTGTATGTGTTCAGCTTCTTCGGGGCCTTTGGAGCGGGTGCGCAGAGCGGCAGCCTGACCATCGGGGCCCTGTTCATGCTGGCCTCCTATGGCGTGTTCTTCCTGACGGTGCGGCGCGAAGAGGCGTGGCTGACCGCGCAGTTCGGGGCGGAATATGAGGCCTATAGGGCGCGCACGCCGCGCTTCCTGCCGCGTTTCTCGCTGTGGCGGGATGAGACGGAACTGTCGGTGCGTCCGTCCTTCTTCCTGACCACGATCCGCGATGGTCTGGTCTTCCTGTTGGCCATCCCACTGTTTGAACTGATCGACGCAGGGCAGGCGCAGGGCTGGCTGAAGGTTCTGGCCTATCTGCCCTAAGGCGCTGGCCGTCCCAGCTTCTCCAGCACTGCATCGCGATAGGTGCGGCTGATGACCAGTTCGGCGCCGCTGTTCATCGTCAGCCGCCATGAGCCGTCGGACAGGGGCTGAACCTGACTGACGCGGGCCAGGTTGATCAGGCTGGAGCGATGGCTGCGGGTGAAGACGCGTGGGTCCAGTCGGGCCTCCATGCCATGCAGGGTTTCCCGGATCAGGCCTTCCTTGCCGTCCCAGTTGGCCACGACATAGTTGCCGGCCGAGGCGAACCATTCGATGTCACCGACAGCCACCGAGGTTCGCGTCCGCCCGGTTGAGATCAGAAGGCGCTGGGTCTGATCCTGCTCCACCGTGCGGGCTTCGGACAGGGCCGTGGTCAGGGTGTCGATACAGTCGCGGGCCTCGCGGGCGCTGCGCCAGTAGGCGGCGGCCAGACCAACGGCGACGACGGCGGTATAGAGCAGGATGGCGACCGGCAGGCGGTCTATCATCCGCGCGACCCAGTCGCCGCCTGCATCCGTCCGGTTCAGGAAGCCCATGTCTGTGCGGGCGTTGAGCGCGGCGATCAGGGGAACAACGACCAGCATGGCGACGGCAAGAACGCCTGTCGCGCCCCAGCCTGCGCCAAACCGTCGGATCACCACCCACGTCAGGCCCGCCACGACCAGCCACGGCGCATAGGACAGGGCGGCCCACGTCAGGGAGGTCGCGACCGACAGATCAGGTGACCCCCGCCGCAGATACCAGCCCACGCTGAGCACCGTCGCGACATAGCTGTAGGCGGTGAACAGGCCGATGACTGCACCAACCGGTGCTCGCCTTAAGCGGCGCACAAACGGGAACGACGCTTGCGGACCAGCAATGTCGCGATCCAGGCGACGATCAGGCATTGGAACAGGACGGTCGGCCAGAGCTGGCTCCACGGGGCGGGCAGGGCGGTCAGGAAGTTGCCGGAGAAGGCGCTCAATACCGCAGAATAGGCGCCCAGCATCTTCGCCAGATGCTCATAGGTCCAGAGTTCGGGTGAAAAGGGCCAGGATTTCGGCGCACTGAACCGCCACACGTCCCACGCCCCCATGGTCAGGGCGCTGAAGGCCAGGGCGGCGGACACCGTCGTGGGGCCGTGTGAGCGTCCTGTCGCCAGCAGGGCCAGCACCCACAGACCGACCACGATCACCCCCAGGGTGGCGGCCCAATCCAGCGCCTGCGCACGATCCGAAGCGCGCAGGTCCGGCCGCTTTCGCCCCAGCACCCTGACGCCGGAGAACAGGCTGATCGAGGCGGTCGCCGACAGGGCCAGGAAATAGGTGTTGAAACGCAGCGCCGTCATCACCCAGGCGCAGATCAGCAGGGTGGTCATCAGGACCGCGAACACCCGGCCCCAGCGCCTGTGGGCGCGTCCGCCCTTGCGGGTGACGATGGGCATGACGCCGACCAGAACGGCGCAAAGCCCGGTCACGATGTGGACGATCAAAAAGGATGAGAACAAGGTCATGGACCCCGCCGTGCCTGTGTCTGCTCCTCGTCACCATCATCCGGGGACGAATGGCGGCGGGCAGGGATGAAATCCTTAGATCAGGGCTTCGATCGAGGGGCCGGACTTCCATTCCTGGAACTTGATCGTCAGGGGCGGCGTCGCATTGGGGCGGGCCAGATCGACGACCAGAGGGCCGATCTCTGACGGGTGGGGCAGGACGGATGGATCTTCGCCCGGATAGGCTTGGGCGCGCATGGCGGTGCGCATCCGGCCCGGATCGACAATACAGGCGCGGACAGGGGTGCTTTCGATCTCGTCGGCCCAGGCCTTAACCAGAGCTTCAGCGCCCGCCTTGGTCGCGGCGTACATGCCCCAGAAGGCGCGCGGGTTCGCGGCCACGCTGGTGGTGAAGTGAACGGCGCGTCCGGCGTCTGATGCGCGCAGCAGCGGCTCCAGCGACCGGATCAGGCGGTAAACTGCGGTGAAGTTGGTCTTCTCGATCTTGGCGAACTCGCGGGGGTCGGCGTGGGACACGGGTGTAAGACCCGACGGCCCCATGGTGGCGGCCGCATGGACCCAGATGTCCAGCTTCTTGAACCGTTCGAAGATCGCCCCGCCCAGCCGGTCGATGGCGCCGCCGTCCACCAGATCGAACGGAATCAGCGTCGCGTGGCGGCCCGTGGCGGCGAAGATGGCGTCGTCCAGTTCTTCCAGACCGCCTTGCGTGCGGGCGGTGGCGACGACGTGGGCGCCAGCCTTGGCCAGCGCCAGCGCGCTTTCATAGCCGATGCCGCGCGAGGCGCCGACGACAAGGGCGATACGGTCGTTCAGAGGAAGATCGGACATGGGGCCTGATAGCGCGGCCTTGACCGTAAGGCCAAGCGCCGCGCGTGCGTCAGGTTCGCTTTATGCGCTGACCAGCAGCGAAAGCTGCTTGGCGCCGAACTCCCGGCCGCCTTCCTCGATCTCGCGATCCAGCAGGCGGGTGGGGTAGTCGCCGGTGAAATAGTGGTCGGTGAACTGGGGATTGGCGTTGTCGCGGCCGGTTTCACCCATGGCGCGATACAGGCCGTCGATGGACAGGAAGCCCAGCGAATCGACTTCCAGCATCTCGCGCATTTCCTCCAGCGTCTTGTTGGCGGCCAGCAGTTGCGCCCGTTCCGGCATGTCGATGCCGTAGAAGTCGGGGAACAGGATCTGCGGGCTGGCCGAACGCAGGTGAACCTCCTTGGCGCCCGCCGCGCGCACGGCGCGGACCAGCTTGACCGAGGTGGTGCCGCGCACGATGGAATCGTCGATCAGGACCACACGCTTGCCGTCCAGCGCCGCCTTGTTGGGGCTGTGCTTCATGCGCACGCCCTTCTGACGGGCGCCCTGGCTGGGCTGGATGAAGGTGCGGCCCAGATAGTGGCTGCGGATGATGCCCATTTCGTAGGGAATGCCGCTTTCCTGAGCATAGCCCAGCGCCGCCGGAACGCCTGAGTCCGGCACCGGCACGACGATGTCGGCCTCGACGCCCAGTTCGCGGGCCAGACCTCGGCCCATCTCCTTGCGGACCTCATAGACCGAGCGGCCGTTCACGACCGAATCCGGGCGCGAGAAATAGACGTACTCGAACAGGCAGGGGCGGGCGGCGCGGGCGGGGAAGGGCTTCAACGAGCGCAGGCCGTTCTTGTCGATGACGACGACTTCGCCATGTTCGACATCGCGCACGAAGGTGGCGCCCATCATGTCCAGAGCGCAGGTCTCGGACGCCAGCACCCAGGCCTCGCCGATCTGGCCCAGCACCAGCGGGCGGATGCCCAGCGGGTCGCGCGCGCCGATCATCTTGTAACGGGTCTGGGCCACCAGGGCGTAGCCGCCCTCGATCCGCGCCAGGGCGTCGATGAAGCGGTCGACGATCTTGGCCTTACGGCTGCGGGCGATCAGGTGAAGGATCACTTCCGAGTCGGACGTCGACTGGAAGATCGCGCCTTCACTGACCAGTTGATTGTGCAGGAATTTGAAGTTGGTCAGGTTGCCGTTGTGCGCCAGGGCGATGCCGCCCTGATCCAGATCGGCGAACATCGGCTGGATGTTGCGCAGGAAGCTGCCGCCAGCGGTGGAGTAGCGCGTATGGCCGACGGCCGCATTGCCCGGCATCCGTTTGGGCAGGTCAGCGCCGCCGAAGGCCTCGCCCACCAGACCCTGATGGCGCTCGGTGTAGAAACGCTCGTCCTTGATGCTGGCGATGCCGCAGGCTTCCTGTCCGCGATGCTGCAGGGCGTGCAGGCCCAGCGCGACGATGGCCGAGCCTTCGTCCTCGTCGGCGCCCCAGACGCCGCAGACGCCGCACTCAAGTCGGAGTTGGTCATCCTCTGGCTCACGCCAGTGTTCGCGGTGGACAACGGGATCAGCGATATGATGGCGCATCGTAGGGCTCCGATGACCGGGGGAAACTTAATGGGCGGCTTCGCGGCGCGAGTTAGTCTTGGATTGCGTCGGGGGCAAGGCTTCGTCGTCCGAAAACCCTCTGCGTACCGAGGAATCGACCACAGGGGTGATGGCATCGGCGCCTTTGCCGATGCCGGGCAGGATGATCTGGATGGCGCGGGCGCCCGTAGCGCTGACCTTGTAGAGGGTCGCTTGCGACAGCCAGCGTGGAGTCTGCTCGCCTGGCAAGGCCGCAACGATCACCAGATGGACTGCGCCGACCAGCAGGACCGCGCGGACGCTTCCGACTAGCAGGCCGAACATCCGGTCGGCAAAACCCAGCGCCGGATTGTTCTGCGCGCTCTTGGAAATCATCGACCCGATCAGGCGCAGGCCGAAATAGATGACGAAGAAGGTGACGACCGCCGCAAGGATGGTCCCGGCCCAGTCCGGGTTGACCAGCGCCCGACCGGGAATCGCTGTCCACGGCAGGGTGATCAGGGCGACCAGCGCCGCCAGCGCCGCGCTGAGCAGGGTGATGACTTCGCGCACGCCCCCGCGCAGCCACCCGGCGGCGGCTGAGAACAGCAGGACGATGATGATGAAGACGTCGTAGCCGTTCACGTTGGCCTGGGCGGTTGTTGCGTGACTGCTAGTAGCGGTTTTGTGAGATTCGTTCGACCACATCTGTCAGGCGGGTCGCCGACGTGACCTTGATCCCCTTGGTCTTGGCCTGAAGCGTCGGACCAAGCACCTGATCAAAGCCCAGCTTTTGCGCCTCACGCAGGCGCGCCTCGGCCCGGCCCACGCTGCGGACCTCGCCTGACAGGCCGATTTCGCCGAAGACGACACAGCCCTGTGGCAGGGAGACGCCGGTCGCGGAACTGATCAGGGCCGCCGCCGCCGCCAGATCCGCTGCGGGTTCGTTGATGCGCAAACCACCCGCTACGTTCAGATAGACGTCCTGATCGCCGAAGCCGAAGCCGCAGCGCGCCTCCAGCACGGCCAGCACCATGGCCAGACGTCCTGTCTCCCAGCCGATGACCGCCCGGCGCGGCGTGCCATAGGCCGATTTGGACACCAGCGCCTGCATCTCAACCAGCACGGGGCGTGAGCCTTCGATCCCGGCGAAGACGGCGGCGCCCGGCGCGCGCTCCTTGCCTTCGCCCAGGAACAGGGCGGACGGATTGGCCACTTCGCGCAGGCCGCTGTCGCCCATTTCGAACACGCCGATCTCATCGGTGGCGCCGAAACGGTTCTTGCCGGCGCGCAGGATGCGGAACGGATAGCCGCGCTCACCCTCAAAGGTCATGACGGCGTCGACCAGGTGTTCGACCACGCGAGGGCCCGCGACCTGACCATCCTTGGTCACGTGTCCGACCAGAACGATGGCCGGGCCGTCGCTCTTGGCCAGCCGCACCAGTTCGCCCGCACAGGCGCGCACCTGGGTGATGGAGCCGGGGCCGCTGTCATGCACGTCCGACCACAGGGTCTGAACGGAATCGATGATGACGATGTCGAACTTGTCGCGTTTCAGCGTGCCCAGGATGTCGCGTAGCGCTGTCGCCGCCGCCAGATTGACCGGTGCATCGGCCAGTCCCATCCGCTTGGCCCGCGCCCGGATCTGCTCAATCGCCTCTTCGCCCGAGATATAGGCCACGCGCGAACCGCGCAGCGCCGCCTTGGCCGCCACCTCCAGCAGCAGGGTGGACTTGCCCACGCCGGGATCGCCGCTGAGCAGGATGGCCGATCCCGGTACCACGCCGCCGCCGCAGACGCGGTCGAACTCGGCGACGCCCGTTGTGATGCGCGGCGGCTCGGGCGTGTCGGATTGCAACGTCTCGAACTGGATGCCGCGACCCCGCGCCGAAGCGGACGTCGATGGCTTGATGGCGCCTGGCGGGGCGGATTTGCTCTCTTCGCTTAAGGTGTTCCACTGGCCGCAGGACGAGCATTGCCCCGACCACTTGCCGTGAACCGTGCCGCAGGACTGACAGACATAGAGGGCGGAATCGCGAGCCATGGGTTTCCTTAGCAGACCGGTCGATTCGACCGCCTATCTGACGGCGTTTGCCGTTTATCCACGCCACTCTCGGACGTACACGCAACCTTCGCTATGGCCAGGTATTGAGAGGCTGTCGCACCAAGGCTTGCTTATGCGGGCGACGTAACGTCAATATTCAATATCGCACACTGTCACAGAGGCCTTCCCTACCTATGTCCGACTCGTCGCAACCCGCCGTAAACCCGGCACTCGTCGCTCGCGTAAAGGGCATTCTGCTTCAGCCCAAGGCCGAGTGGCAGATCATTGATCGTGAGTTCGCCACGACCAAGAGCCTCTATACGGGCTACGCCATGATCCTGGCGGCGATCGCTCCGATCGCCACCCTGATCGCCAGCCTGGTCTTCCTGCACCAAGGCATCGTCGGCGCACTGATCCTGGCGATCCTGTCCTATGTGCTGGGGCTGGCGGGTGTCTTCATCCTGGGCATCATTATCAATGCGCTGGCGTCCAGCTTCGGCGCCACGCCTAATCCGGTCCAGGCTCAGAAACTGGCTGTCTATGCCTATACGGCCGCCTGGATTGCGGGCATCGCCAACCTGATCCCGGTCGCTGGTAGTCTGATCGCTCTAATCGGCGCGATCTACAGCCTGGTCCTGCTGTTCCTTGGCCTGCCGGTCCTGATGAAGGTGCCGGAAGACAAGAAGGTCATCTACTACGTCGTGATCCTGCTGGCCGGCATCGTGCTGGGTGTGGTCATGGGCGCCATCGTCGGCGCCGTCGCCGCAATCTTCGTCCTGTCGACGGCCGGTGTGGCTGCCCTCAGCACCAGCGGTTACTGAGAATAGACCCGCGGCACGCGCGTGGTGATCGAGGTCAGCAGCTCATAGCTGATGGTCCCGGCCGCCGCCGCTGCCGCATCTATCGGCCTGTTCGAACCGAACAGTTCGATCTTGTCGCCGACCGAGACATCCAGTCCGGTCACATCGACGGCGCAGACATCCATGGAAACCCGGCCCAACAGCGGTCGGGTTTCTCCTGCAATCCAGACCTCGCCGCGCGGGCTATAGGATCGCATCACGCCATCGGCATAGCCCGTCGCCACCGTCGCCACCCGCACAGGCCGGTCAGCGATGAAGCCGCGTCCGTAGCCGACGCTTTCGCCCACTGGAACCTCCCGTACCTGCAGCACGTCAGCCAGCAGGGTCGCCACCGGGGCGACGCGGTCGTCCGTCTTGCCTTCAGGTCCGCCGCCGAACAGGGCGACGCCGGGCCGCGCCGTGTCGAACTGGAAGTCCCGTCCCAGGAAACAGCCGCTGGAGTTGGCGAACGACCGGATCACGCCCGGATAGCGTTCGACCGTGCTCGCAAACAGGTCGTGCTGGCGCCAGTTCATCGGATTGGCCGGTTCGTCGGCGCAGGCCAGATGGGTCAGCACCAGTTCCAGACCTTCGAACGCTTCGGGCGCGTCTTCGGGGCGGAAGCCGATGCGGTTCATGCCTGTGTCGATCTGTAATCCGCAGGCTCCGCCGCCTGCCGCCGCCCAGGCCGCCATCTGTGCGGGCTGGTTCAGGACGGGGCGCACATTCGCGGCTTTCAGCGCGCTCGCGATCCCGCCGTGACAACCGTCCAGCACATAGATGGTCGGCTCTGCTCCCAGCGCCGTCCGCAGCGCCAATCCCTCAGCCGCGCGCGCCACGAAAAAGGTCCGCGCCCCTTCGGCCATCAGCCGTTTGGCGCACGGCGCGGCGCCCAGTCCATAGCCGTCCGCCTTGACCACGGGATGCACCGGCACGCCGGTGACGGCCTCCAGTGTATGGTAGTTGCGCGCCAGGGCGTTAAGATCGACGGAGAGGACGGCGGGGGTCTGCATCCGCTCGTTATGCTCCAAGTTTCACGCGATGGAAGTGGTTTATGCCTGCGCGCTTCGACCAAGGTGATGAAACAGGTCGCCGATGATCTGTGCTGGTTCAGGCACGTCCGTGCGTCCTGCCGCCAGATAATGCTGGATTGATCCCAGCGTGGTCGAGCGGATCAGATAGCTGAGACGCTGCGGGTCGCCAGAGGGCAGGGCGCCAGCCTGTTGATCGGCCTGCGTGGCGCGAGTGTAGAGAATATCCCAGCGCTGCATCGCCTGACGCAGATCATCACGCTCTCCATGCGGCCATTGCTGGATCAATAGGCGGAAACGTTCGGTTCGCGTCAGCGCCCAGTTGGCGAAAACCAGCGTCAGGGCCTGAACGCTCAGGGGCGTCTCGGCGCTTTCGGCTGTCTTGCACATGGTCACGATTTCGCGCGCGATCAGGGCCTCCAGAATGTCCTGCTTGCTGGAGAAATGCCGATAGGGGGCGTTGTGCGACACGCCCACGGCGGCCGCCACATCACGAAGCGTCACCGCCGCAGACCCTGCGCTGTCCAGCAGTTCTGCCGCCGCCGACAACAGATCGTCAAACCGTGATGAAGCCATGAACGGCACCATGCCGGGCTGTGTTGACAACGTCAACTTCGCTTCTCATGTTGACGTTGTCCACCTGACGAACAGGCTCCCGGCCATCACGGCAGACGGACGATTGTGAACCTGATTTCAGACGCCTCGACGCGCTCATCCGCAGGGGCAGGAGAAGACCATGACCGGAAGACTAGAAGGCAAGGTGGCGATCGTGACGGGCGGATCGCGCGGGCAGGGCGCGTCGCACGTTCGCGCCTTCATCAAGGAGGGCGCAAAGGTCGCCTTCACCGACGTCCGGGTCGAACTGGGCGAGGAACTGGCCGCCGAGCTGGGCGAGAACGCCCTGTTCATCCAGCATGATGTGTCGAACCCCGCAGACTGGGATCGCGTGGTCGCCCAGACCGAGGCGGCGTTCGGTCCCGTCAGCGTGCTGGTCAATAACGCCGGCATCGTCCTGCTGAAGGAAATCGCTGACCTGACGTTCGAGGAATACTCGAAGGTCATCGC
>NZ_JABAZW010000034.1:35425-50794 GCF_018608325.1 Brevundimonas sp.
TTCCTGGGCATGAAGACGGTGCTGCCCTCGATGCGCCGTGCGGGCGTCGGCTCCATCGTCAATGTGTCGTCGGCAGCGGTCTATCGCGGGGTCAAGGGCAACTCGGCCTATACCGCCGCCAAGATCGCCATTCACGGCCTCAGCCGCGTCGCTGCGCTGGAGTTCGCCGAGGAGAACATCCGCGTCAACACCGTTCTGCCCGGCATCATCCAGACGCCGATGGTGGACGAGCCTGATCCCGAGCGTGTGGCCGAAATCAACAGCCGCATTCCGGTCAAGCGTCTGGCGGACCCGCAGGAGGTCTCCAATATGATCGTCTATCTGGCCTCGGACGAAGCCAGCTACACGACGGCGGCGGAGATCACCGTCGACGGCGGCATAACCGCCTGATGGAAACCCTGCTGAGCCGGGCGATCTCGTTCGGCTCAGCAGGCCTCATATGGCTTTCGAACAGGAGATCGTCGCGATGAATAGCCTCTATTCAACCACCGTGAACGTTGTCGGCGGCCGCAATGGCGCGGCGCTCAGCGATGACGGCTTTCTGGATCTGAAACTGGCGCAGCCCGCCGCCATCGGCGGGCGCGGCAATGCCACCAATCCGGAACAATTGTTTGCGGCGGGCTATGCAGGATGCTTCGGCAGCGCGGTCATCCATGTGGCGGGGCGCAGGCATAAGGTCGCCGACGATCAGGTCGCCATCGCCGCCACGGTCGGTCTGAACCAGCAGGATGACGGCGGCGTGGCCCTGTCGGTCGCGCTGGCGGTCACCATTGCGGGTGTCGATCAGCCGACGGCTGAGGCCATCGTCGAAGAAGCCCACCGCACCTGCCCTTATTCGAAGGCGGTGCGCGGCAATATCGACGTTCAGATCACCGTCAACGCGGCCTGACAGACGGGCAGGGCGGCTTTGGCCGCCCTATTCGTAGCTGACTTCCTCATAGCCGTGGGCCAAGTTGCCGAAGCGGACGGTGTCGGCCTCGAACGCCAGTTTGACGATGCCGATGGGGCCGTGGCGCTGCTTGCCGATGACGACTTCAGCCTGGCCCTGCAGGCGGTCCATGTCCTGCTGCCATTGCAGGTGTTCCTCGGTGCCTTCACGCGGTTCGGCGCGGCCCAGGTAGTAGCTTTCGCGATAGACGAACATCACGCAGTCGGCGTCCTGCTCGATCGAGCCGGATTCCCGCAGGTCGGACAGTTGCGGGCGTTTGTCTTCACGTTGTTCCACCTGACGCGACAACTGCGACAGGGCGATGATCGGCACCGAAAGTTCCTTGGCCAGAGCTTTCAGACCGCCGGTGATTTCGGACACTTCCTGAACCCGGTTCTTCTGGCCGCCGCCTTCGCCCGTGGTCACCAGCTGGAGGTAGTCGACGATGATCAGGTCAAGCCCATGCTCCATCCGCTTCAGTCGCCGCGCACGGGCCGACAGCTTTGAGATGGAGATGCCGCCGGTGGCGTCGATATAGAGGGGGCTTTCGCCGATCTCGACCGCCGCATCGCGCAGCTTGCCGAAGTCGGAGGCGTCGATTTCACCCTTACGCAGCTTGTCAGACGACACGCCCGACGCATCGGCCAGAATACGCATGGCCAGCTGCTCTGCGCTCATTTCCAGCGAGTAGAAGGCGACGACGCCGCCGTTGACGGTCTTGCGGCCCTCGGGCGTCGGCTCCCACTGATAGGCGCGGGCCACGTTGAAGGCCATGTTGGTCGCCAGTGCGGTCTTACCCATCGACGGACGACCGGCCAGGATCAGAAGGTCGGACGGGTGCAGGCCGCCCAGCTTGCGGTCCAGATCGTTCAGGCCGGTGGCCAGACCGGCCAGCTTGCCTTCGCGCTGATAGGCCTCGGCCGCCATCTGCACCGCGCCGGACAGGGCGTGCGAGAAGCTGACGAAGCCGGACGACGGCTTGCCCGTTTCAGCCAGCGAATAGAGGGTCTGTTCGGCCTGTTCGATCTGTTCGTCGGCGGGCGTCTCGGGGTTGGGCGCCTCCTTGATGATGTCGCCGCCGATGCGGATCAGGTCACGGCGCAGCGCCAGATCATAGACCACGCGGGCATAGTCGGGGGCGTTGGCGGCGGGCGGCGCCCGGTCCACCAGATCGGCGAGGTAACGCAAGCCGCCGAACTCATGAAACGCGGGGTCCTGCTTGAACCGCTCCATCAGGATGGTCGGCTCGGCCAGCATGCCCTGACGGATGTGGTCCTCGATCGCGTCGAACAGGCGCTGGTGGAAGGGTTCGTAGAAATGGCTGCCGCGCAGGCGGTCGCTGAGGCGCTCGAACACCCCGTTGTCGAACATCAGCGAACCCAGCAGGGCCTGCTCCGCCTCCAGGTTATGGGGCATCGAGCTGACGCTGACGGAATCCGATGGTGCGGAAGAATAGGGCATGGGGGCGAATGCGTTCATTGTCTTAACGCTTTACCCCTGACGCGCGCCTGCGTCAGACGGGGACGCGGACTAGACCGTGGACAGATCGTCCACCCTGTGGGCGAACCGAATTTTCCCAATGAAGATCGGGCGGGGAAAGATCAGGCGGGGCAGGGATAGGTCTCGATCATCCATTCGCGGGTGGCCTGGGTCACGCTGATGTTGCGACGCGCGGCGGGAATGGCGTTGAAGCGGGCGAGGATCTGATCCGGGGACAGGCGGACCTTGTCCGGGATGCAGGCGGCGCCGGGGCGTCCGGCGGCGCGGGCCTCGGTCTGTTCGGTCTTCACCGTCTGCATGGCGCCGCGAAACTCGGTCATCAGGTTGCGGGTGTCGGAACGCAGCAGAGCGGTTGGATTGCGCGGAATGCCGTTGGCCGTGGTCAGGAACTCCTGAACTGTCATGGCGCTGGCGGCAGTGGCGATCAGGCTGGCGCAGAGGCCCAACGTAATGGCGAACGTCTTCATGTCATCTCCCTCTCCAGACCGTTGTAAGCTGAAGCTTGCGGCGGAAGCTTGACCAAAGAAAAAGGGCGCTCCGCAGAGCGCCCTTCGTCGTTTCCGTCAGGTGGTCAGATCACCACTTCACGTTCAGGCGGGCGTAGGCGTAACGTCCGTTGAAGCCGAACGGCGAGTAGTAGGGGAAGCCCAGCACACCGTTGGAGTTCAGGCTGGCCGGGACATAGTCCGGGTATTCGTCGAACACATTGTCCACACCGACGGTGACGCCGATCCGATTGGTCAACTGATAGCGGGCTTCCAGATCAACAACCGTCTTGGCGCCGGTCGAATAGTCGTTGGCCTCAGTCGAACCCGCCTGCAGTACGTCGCCATAATAGGTGGCGCGAACCGTGGCCCCGAACTTGTTCAGAGCCCAGTCGGCGGCGGCCGAGACCTTGGTGTCCGGCGTGCCGTCTTCGATGGTCAGGATGCGTTGACGGGCGAACAGGGTCGGGACCGGGTTCAGAACCGACGACGAGTTCGGCAGGCTCTTGACCTTCACGTCATTGAAGTTGGCGGCGACGGTGAAATCGAAGTCGCCCAGACGTTCGGTCGGCAGGCGGTAACGGCCCACAACGTCCACGCCCTCGGTCGAGGTCGAAACCCCGTTCAGGAAGAAGCGCGCGGCCTGAATGCCTAGCGGATCAAGCAGCCCGGCGACTTGAGGCGAGAAGCTGCGGTTGATCAGTTCCGACAGGACGATCTGGTTTTCGATGTCGATCTTGTAGGCGTCCACCGTCAGGTCGAAGCGGCCCAGACGCACCACGCCGCCCAGCGAATAGTTAGTCGAGGTCTCGGCCTTCAGCGGGCGCGCGCCCAAGGCCGATGCAACCGCGCTGGTCGCCGGGAAGGTGCCGGTCTCGACCACGGCGCCGTTCTGGATCACAGACTGGGTCGAGGTGAAGTACGACTGCTGCAGCGACGGCGCGCGGAAGCCGGTCGAGATCGAACCGCGCAGGGCGAAGTTGGGCGTGAAGTCATAACGGCCCGACAGCTTGCCCGTCTGGGTCGTGCCGAAGTCGGAATAGTCCTCGAACCGCACAGCTCCATCAACCGTCAGCTTGTCGGTCAGCGGGATTTCGACGTCGGCATAGGCGGCGAAGTTGTGACGGCTGACGTCAACCTCGTTCGACGGCTGGAAGCCGACGAAGCCCTGTGCGCCGCCTGCCAGAGCGGTGTTGGAGCCGAGCGGGCCGCGGTTATAGCTTTCCGGCTGGCCGGCCTTGATCTGATAGTTCTCCCAGCGCTGTTCGACACCCCAGGCGAAGTTCAGCGGACCGGCGGACAGGCCCACGTCGAAGGCGCGGCTGAAGTCAGCGGCCAGCACCGTCTGGTCATAGATCAGGCTGCCGGAATCGAAGTCGGTCGGCGAGTTGGCGCCATAGGTCGAGTTCAGCGAATCCTTGGTGCGGAAGTCCAGGGCGTTGCGGCCGTAGGTCAGGCTGAAGTCTGCGTTCCATCCGGCCAGTTCACCGCGCAGGCCGCCTGCGACCGAGGCGTCCTTGGAGTTGATCGCCACCTTGGGCAGGTAGCCGTTGGGATAGATGGAGGCGACGTTGTTGATATTGTCCGACAGGCGCGGGAAGGCGGCGCCGGTGCTGTCGCGGTCCTGATAGCCTGCCCAGCCATAGGCCTTCCAGCCGTTGCCCAGTCCCTTGCCTGCATTGGCGAAGACCGTCCATTGCTCGACATCCGGGTCGCCGAAGCGGGCGGTGATCGCGCCATTGGCGGCGGCGCGTGGGTCATAGTCCGCGCGGTTCGTGCTGTCGCGGTTCAGGTATTCCGCCGACAGGGTCAGGAAGCCGTCGTCGCCCAGCGCAAAACCCTGCCAGGCGGAGGCGGTCACGGTGGCGCCGTCTTTCTCGTCACGCTTGCCGCGCGCGGTCTGCACGCTGGTCAGATACTGGCCGTAGGTGACGCTGGCGCCGCCGCCGCTGGAAGCCTCCTTCAGGCGCAGATTCACGACGCCGGCGATGGCGTCCGAACCATACTGGGCCGAGGCGCCGTCACGCAGGACTTCGACACGGTCCAGAGCGCCGGTCGGAATGGTGTTCAGGTCGACCGCAGCCGAACCGCGACCGACCGTGCCGTTGACGTTGACCAGGGCCGAGGCGTGGCGACGCGTGCCGTTGACCAGCACCAGGGTCTGATCCGGCGACAGGCCACGCAGGGTGATGGGGCGAACCGAGTCCGTGCCGTCGTTGGCGGACGGGCGCTGGAAGGTCAGGGACGGGATGGCCTGGGCCAGGGCGGTCGCGAACTCGGTCGTGCCGGTCTTCTGCAGGTTCTGGGCGGTGACGACATCGACCGGCGCCAGGGTGTCGAGGCGCGAACGGTTCGGCGCGCGCGTGCCGGTGACGACGATGTCGCTGACGGTCTCGGCGGATTGTTCGGCGGTTTGGGCGAAGGCGGGCGCTGCGGTCAGCAGGGCGATGGCGGAGGCGGTGGCGAACAGAACGGAGGAGGCGTTCCGAGCAGGGGGGATGCGCATTTTAGAGAGATTTCCTGTTGTTGGTCTTGGCGCGGGGAGGCGCAGGCCGCCGCCTTTGGCGTGCGGCGTTTGGATGGCGGCAGATTGGCGGTGCGAGGGTCGGCTCAGCCGTTACATCGCGTGCCAACCGCCGACCGCGCCTTGCAGGGCGGGCCTTTGGGCATGGGGGTCTCCGTCCGCGAGAAAGGGGGGAGGGGGCTCGCGGTCACCGTCATATCAAGGGCGCGATCATGGCGGGGTCAATCGGACGGGCCGCGACTTCTGCTATAAGCCGCTTTAGGAAATCTAATGGGTCGGCGTCTGGCGCAGCAAAAAGGGCGCGTCCCTTGCGGAACGCGCCCCTGATGTCTTGACCGGTCCGGCCCGAAGGCCGGGTCAGGATCAGGCTTCGTCGCCGAAGCCTTCTTGTTGACCGGCGCCGCCTTCGATGAGTTCCTGGGCCGATTGCTCGGCGGCCTGGCGCTCATTGTCGAACTGGCTGCGGATCACGTCTTCGCCCTTGGCTTGACGCTCAGCTTCATCCATCGAACGGGCGATGTTGATCTTGACCGTCGCGCGGACCTCGGCGTGCAGGCGAACCGGCACTTCGTGGACGCCCAGGGTCTTGATCGCCGTGTTCAGGACGACCTGCGAACGCTCGACCTTGCCGCCTTCAGCCTGGATGGCTTCGGAGACGTCGCGGCCTGCGACCGATCCGTACAGTTGGCCGGTTTCACCAGCCTGGCGGATCATGATGTAGGTCTGGCCGTCGATCTTGTCGGCGACCTTCTGTGCATCAGACTTGTTCTTCTCGTTGCGCTGCTCGATGGCGGCACGGTCGAGTTCGAACGCCTTCAGGTTCGCGGCGGTGGCCCGGCGGGCCTTGTCGCGCGGCAGAAGGAAGTTACGGGCGAAGCCGTCCTTGACGGACACGACGTCGCCGATGGCGCCGAGGTTCTCGACGCGTTCCAGCAGAACGACCTTCATCTTACTTCACCACGTACGGCAGGAGGGCCAGATAGCGGGCGCGCTTGATGGCCTTGGCCAGTTCACGCTGCTTCTTCTGGGAGACGGCGGTGATGCGCGAAGGCACGATCTTGCCGCGTTCGGAAACGTAACGCTGCAGCAGCTTCACGTCCTTGTAGTCGATCTTCGGCGCGTTGGCGCCCGAGAACGGGCAAACCTTGCGGCGACGATAGAAGGGGCGACGGCCAGCGGCGCCGGAGCCCGCCGGTGCGCCCGGGGTCGGGGCGGTTGTATCGGTCATGTTCCGGGTTCCTTATTCGGCGTCGGCGGCGGCGTCTTCGCGCGGGGTGCGCTCACGCTCACGCTCGCGTTCACGCTCGCGACGGGCCAGCAGCGGCGACAGTTCCAGGTCGAGTTCCTCGACGCGGACGGTCAGCCAACGCAGCACGTCTTCGTTGATGCCCAGCTGACGCTCGACTTCGGCCATGGCGGCCGGAGGGGCGTCGACGGCCAGCAGCGAATAGTGAGCCTTGCGGTTCTTCTTCACGCGGTACGTCAGGTTGCGCAGACCCCAGTATTCGATCTTGGCGACCGAGCCGCCACCGGCGACGATCAGATCCTTGATGGTGTCGTTCAGCGCTTCGGCCTGTTGCGCCGAGATGTCCTGGCGCGTCATGACCGTGTGCTCGTAAAGAGCCATGCGGTAGTCTCCCTTGTGGGCATCGGCGCGGCAACGACCGGGTAAGTCGATCCCACGATGGCTCCTGACGCGGCGGCCGGACCGATTGTCCAACCCTTTGGTGTTCCACGACAGGACCGAAGCCCTGGAAAGGCGGGGCCTATAGGCGAAAAGGGGCGGGGAGGCAAGGTTGCGCCGGTTTGGCGATGGTTCAGCGTGGCTGAACGTCCGGCTCGGCTCGAAAATGCGCGTTCACGGGCTTTGCCGCAATATATGGACGGCGCGCGCACGTCTGCTGCGCCTATCCTGCTATTTGGGATGCGGATGAGGAAGGGCTTTTCCCGGCGGCCAGACCTGCTTACACCTTATATCCATGCCGAAGCTGACATCCGCGGTCGATCCGCAAAGCCCGCAATACAAGTCCCTGCACGCGCACAACAGCGCCCTGGTCGCAGAACTGCGCGACCATGTGGCCAAGGCGGCGCGGGGCGGTTCCGACAAGTCGCGTGAACGCCATGTGGCGCGGGGCAAGCTGTTGCCGCGTGACCGGGTCGAACGGCTGCTGGACCCCGGTTCGCCCTTCCTAGAGGTCGGGCAGCTTGCGGCGGGCGGCATGTATGACGGCGACGCACCGGGTGCAGGCGTCATCGCGGGCGTGGGCCGTGTCTCGGGGCGTGAGGTGATGATCGTCGCCAACGACCCGACGGTGAAGGGCGGCGCCTACTTCCCGATGACGGTGAAGAAGCATCTACGCGCACAGGAAATCGCCGAGCAGAACAATCTGCCGTGCGTCTATCTGGTGGATTCCGGCGGGGCCAACCTGCCGCACCAGGCAGAGGTGTTTCCTGACCGCGACCACTTCGGCCGCATCTTCTTCAATCAGGCGCGGATGAGCGCACGCGGCATCGCCCAGATCGCCTGTGTCATGGGAAGCTGCACCGCAGGCGGCGCCTATGTCCCGGCCATGTCGGACGAGACGGTTATCGTGCGCAATCAGGGCACCATCTTCCTGGCGGGACCGCCGCTGGTGAAGGCGGCGACGGGCGAGGTCATTTCGGCGGAGGAGTTGGGCGGGGCTGAGACGCACGGGCGCAAGTCCGGCGTGGTGGACCATGTGGCTGAGAACGACGAACACGCGCTGGAAATCGTGCGCTCCATCGTCGCCAATCTGAACACGACCAAGCCCATGCCGCTGGACGTGCGCGAACCAAAGGCGCCTGCGTTCGACGCCGATGAACTGTACGGCCTGATCCCCGACGACGTGCGCGCCCCCTATGATGTGCGCGAGGTCATCGCCCGCGTAGTGGACGGGTCAGAGTTCGATGAGTTCAAGGCGCTGTATGGAACGACCCTGGTCTGCGGCTTCGCGCGTATCTGGGGCTATCCGGTCGCCATTCTGGCCAACAACGGCGTGCTGTTTTCCGAGAGCGCCCAGAAGGGCGCGCACTTCATCGAGTTGGCCTGCAAGCGCAAGATTCCGCTGGTCTTCCTGCAGAACATCTCCGGCTTCATGGTCGGCGGGAAATACGAGGCGGGCGGCATCGCCAAGGACGGCGCCAAGCTGGTGACGGCGGTGGCCAGCGCAGAGGTGCCCAAGTTCACTGTGCTGATCGGCGGCAGCTTCGGCGCCGGAAACTATGGCATGTGCGGGCGGGCATATTCGCCGCGCTTCCTGTTTACCTGGCCGAACAGCCGCATCAGCGTGATGGGCGGCGAGCAGGCGGCGTCGGTCCTGGCAACCGTCCACCGAGACGCCGACACCTGGTCCCCGGACGAGGCCGAGGCCTTCAAGGCGCCGATTCGCCAGAAGTACGAGGACGAGGGCAATCCATATTACGCCACCGCCCGCCTGTGGGACGATGGGGTCATCGACCCGGCCCAGACGCGTGACGTGCTGGGTCTGGCCATCAGCGCCAGCCTGAACGCGCCTGTTCCGGACACCACCTTCGGCGTGTTCAGGATGTAATCGAGCGACCGTATAAATATGCGCTGTTCAAAATCTGCTTGAAACGGCGTGTCGGGCTTGAGACTGTCACCTCTGCGATCCTGAAGATCGAATGCTGTAAGGACTGATCCATGAAGACGACTGTCGCTGCAATCGCCCTGAGCTCGGTTCTGACGTTGGCCTTGGCTGCCTGCAACTCGCCTGACAAGCCTGCCGCGCCCGCAGACGCCGCGCCGGCCACGGAGCAGGCGGCGCAGCAGCCGTCGTCGGCGCCGGTTTCGGCGGCGGAAGAAGAAGCGGCGATGGCGGGGCGTCCATCGCGTGCGGTCTTCCCGGTCGGGTTCCGTGGCAACTGGGACTACAGCAACGACGGTTGCGCCAAGGATGAGAGCGGCACGCGATTCGTCATCACCGAGAACCAGATCAAGGGTTACGAGGACACCTCGACCCTGACTGCGCTTGAGAGCATCGACGAACTGACCATCCGTGTCGTGCTGGACAACCAGTCGTCCGATGGCGACGTGACCCTGACCCAGACGCTGCGCCTGTCACCCGTTGCGGGGATCACCCTGCGGGTTGAACAGAAGGGTGAAACTGTTCTGGCCTACCGTTGCGACAAGGTCTGATCCGGGTGAGGCTGATCTCCGGGGGCGCGGCGGTTCTGTGCATGTTTGCGCTGGCCGCCTGCGATGCACGCGAGCCTGCGCCTAAGCCTGAAGCCTCTGCGCCGCTGGTGACCGAGATGATTGCGCCGCCCCGGCCTGAGGCGGTTGTGATCTCGATCCCGCTGGCGTTTCGCGGTGCGTGGGCGACGGATCTGGCGGAATGCACAGCCGATGAAAGCACCGGCAAGATGAGCCTGACCATCGGCGGCAGGGCCATCACCTATTCCGAAACCTCTGACGCCCTGATCTCGGTCAACGAAATCGGCCCTGAAAGCGTTAGGCTTACGGTCGATCACGACAATGACGGGGAAGTCCGTCGTCTGGAACGCACCCTGACGCTGTCGAACGATCGGCAGACGCTCAGCTTCAACTATGGCGACGAACCCCAGGTCGTCATTCGCTGCCCGCAAGGATAAGACCATGGCCGAAACGCCCAACGAAGCCGACCTGAACGCTCTGGATGTCACTGACGCCGAGGCGGTGGAGATCAACCGCATCTCGCACCCGCTGCTGGCCGACCCGGCGCCAGATGCGAATGATGATCTGGTCCAGATCGACTCGACCGTCGATGGCGTGGTCTTCGTCACCATCAACCGCCCGCACAAGAAGAACGCCTTTGACGCCGCCGTCATCGCGGCTCTGCATGAAGCGTTCGAGACCCTGCATGGCGCGGATCGCGTCCGCGTGGTCTTCATTCGCGGCGCGGGCGGCAACTTCAGCGCGGGCGCTGACCTGAACTGGATGCGTGACGCCGCCGACTGGTCCGAGAGCGACAACCGCGATGACGCCCTGGGTCTGGCCCGGATGCTGAAGGCTCTGCACGACGTGCCGGCCCTGACGGTGGCTGTCGTCGAGGGCAACGCCATGGGCGGCGGGGCGGGCATCGTCGCTGCCTGCGACATGGCCGTGGCGGTCGATGGTGCGCGTTTCGCCTTTTCGGAGGTCAAGCTGGGCCTGATCCCGGCGACCATCGCCCCCTATGTCATCGAGGCCGTCGGCGCCCGCCGCGCCCGCCAGCTGTTCCTGACCGGCAACAGCTTCGACGCCGACTATGCCGCCCACGCGGGTCTGATCGATCTGGTCCTGCCGGAGGGTTCGGTGGACGAGTTCATCTCCATGCTGACCGACAGCCTGTCAGGCAATGCGCCCGGCGCCATGGGCGATGCCAAGCGTCTGGTGAACGACATCGCCCATCACAAGCTGGACAACAGCCTGTTGGAAGACACGGCCAAGCGGATCGCTCGCGCCCGCGTGTCGGCGGAGGGGCAGGAGGGCGTCCGCGCCTTCCTGGACAAGCGCAAGCCCAACTGGGCGTGAGGTCTTTGATCCCTCTCCTGCGGGAGAGGGATCAAGTCACCAATCCAGTGACGCTTCCCCGCGCAAAATAGCTTCGGCTTCGGGGGTATGTTTGCCGCTAGTGCGGTCGTGCAGCACCAGCGGCGGCAGCAGGCGCAAGGGGGCCTTGCCGGTCTTGATGGCGTGGACCAGCACGCGTTTGGCCGGTTCGTCGGCGAAGGGATGGATGGGGCGGATGGCGAATGACCCCGCCTTGTCCCCCAGCAGGCTCAACAGGTCGGCCAGACGATCCGCGCGATGGATGACCACGACGCGTCCGCCCTCGCGCACGGATTTCAGTAGGAAATGGGTCCAGGCGGCCAGGCCGTCGTCGGCCATCCATGCTCCACGCTTGCTTTCTGAGGGTGCGCGCAGGGCGCCTGCGTCATCGAAGAAGGGCGGGTTGGAGACGGCCCAGTCGAACACCGGCAGGTCCAGCGCGCGAAAGCCCGCCGCCACGTCGCCCTGGCGAATCAATACGCGATCCTGAACGCCGTTAAGGGGGGCGTTTTCGTCTGCTAGCGTCGCCATGACCGGGTCACGTTCCAGTCCTGTCAAGAAACTTTCCGTTCGGCGAGCCGCGATCTGCATCAGCACGGCGCCCGCGCCGCATCCCGCCTCGATGAGGCGTTCGCCAGCCGCCACCGGGGCCGCAGCGGCCAGAAGCGCGGCATCCATGCCTGCGCGATAGCCTCGCGCCGGTTGCCGCAGGCGCACACGTCCGTCCAGCAGGCCGTTCTCGACCACATCAGGGCGTGTTGTTTCAGCGGTTCCCAAACCTCAATCTCCTTGACCCCCAAAGGGGCGAACACCATTGTGCGCCGCAGTTCGCCGGGGCAAGTCAACCTGGCTGCAAAATCCTTCGACGCGGTCCGCCGCGCCCCTGTGAAAGAGTATCCTTTGGACGTTGCCATCGCTGCCGCTACCCGCCCGAAGGGGGACGTCAACGCCCTCGTACGGCTGGCCGAGGTCGATATGGCCGCCGTCGACGCCCTGATCATCGATCGGATGCAGTCTGACGTGCCGATCATTCCGCTGCTGGCCGAGCATCTGGTCTCGGCAGGGGGCAAACGCCTGCGTCCGTTGCTGACCGTCGCTGCTGCGCGTGTCACCGGCGCTCAGGATGATATCCTGTCGCCCAAGAAACTGGCCGCTGCGGTCGAGTTCATTCACACCGCCACCCTGCTGCACGATGACATCGTCGATGCGTCGGAACTGCGTCGCGGCAAGGTCGCGGCCCACCTGATCTGGGGCGCGCCCACCAGTGTTCTGGTCGGCGACTTCCTGTTTGCCCGCGCCTTTGAGCTGATGGTCGAGACGGATTCCATGCGGGCGCTGGGCATTCTGGCCTCGGCCTCGCGGGTGATTTCGGAAGGCGAGGTGCTGCAGCTTACGCGCGCCCACGACCTGAACCTGGATCAGGCTACCTATCTGCAGATCATCTCGGCCAAGACCGCTGAGCTGTTCGCCGCCGCTGCCGAAGCGGGCGCCGTCGGCGCCAGTGCTGACGCCTCCGCCGTCAAGGCGTTGCGCGACTACGGCATGGCGCTAGGCATCGCGTTCCAACTGGCCGACGACGCGCTGGATTACGGCGCTACGGCTGAGGCGTTGGGCAAGAACGCCGGTGACGATTTCAACGAAGGCAAGGCCACCCTGCCGCTGCTGCTGGCCGTCGCCCGCACCAAGGGACGCGAGGACGCCTTCTGGGACCGCACGGTGACCAAGGGCGAGCGCACGCCTGAAGACTTCGCCCGCGCTCGTGAACTGGTGGTCGGCTCCGGCGCCATCAATGCGACGCTGGATCTGGCGGGCGACTATGCCGATCAGGCCAAGGCGGCTCTGTCGGTCCTGCCTGACAGCGACTGGCGCAGGGCGCTGGAAGACCTGGCCGACTTCGCCGTGTCGCGCGCCGCCTGATCTACGTCTATAGTCAAGCTGTGAACCCAACCAAGACGCCTCGGGGGAGGGGCTGAAGCCATGTCCGGACTGCTCGCCAATTTCCGCAACACCATCCTGCTCAGCGCTGTGCTGGCGGCGGTGATGATCTTCGCCTTTGGCCGCATCGCGCCGGGCGGCTTCGACCTGATCTTCTGGCAGGCCGCGCTGCGCTGGGTGCACGTCGTGGCGGGCATTCTGTGGATCGGGCTGCTGTATTATTTCAACTTCGTCCAGATCCGTAAGATGCCGGAAATCCCTGGCGACCTGAAACCTGCCGTGTCGAAATACATCGCGCCTGAGGCCCTGTTCTGGTTCCGCTGGTCGGCGCTGGTGACGGTGCTCGCTGGTCTGGCGGTCATGGGCCTGCGTGGCCACGCCTATGCCGCTGAGGTGCTGAGCTTCGGCTTCGCCGGTGGTCTGCATCAGGGCGACCAGCAGTTCGCGCTGATGGGGCTGGGCGTCTGGCTGGCCATCGTCATGTTCCTGAACGTCTGGGGCGTGATCTGGCCGAACCAGAAGCGTGCGCTGGGCATCGTCGCCGTGGATGATGACAAGAAGGCCCGCGCCGCGCGCATCGCCATGCTGGGCAGCCGCACCAACCTGTTGCTGTCGCTGCCGATGCTGACGGCGATGGCCATGTACCAGACCCTGTTTGGCTGATCCTGCCGAACAACTGGATGCTCAGGTCCGCGCAGCCGACCTCGACCGCTGGCTGTCCAGCCGTCTGGTCGCGGACGTCCGTGCGCGCGCGGACCTGATCGCCCTATATGCCTTTGAGGCGGAACTGCTGGCCATTCCCACGCGCGTCACCCAACCCCTGCTGGCCGAGATGCGCTACACTTGGTGGGCTGAGCAGATGGACGGGGTGTTTGCGGGCGTGCCGCGCAAAGGCCACCCGGTGCTGGAGGCCCTGACCGACATGGCGACACGCCACGGCCTGAACCGCGCGCCTTTCGACGCCCTGATCGAGGCCCATATCGGCCGGGTTCACAGTCAGCCGCATGACTTGGACGCCTTTTACGTCGGGCCGATGCAGACGGCGGTGCATCTGCTGGCCGGGCCGGGGCATGACGCCAAAGTCGTCGATGCTGGTCGCGTCTGGGGGCTTTCGCAGACGGGCCGTGCCGATGAGGCGAAAGCCTTACGCCCCGCCGCCAATCGCGCCCTGAAATCCTTGCCGCCTGCTGCATTCCCGGCTGTGGCCCATGCGGCGCTGGCAGGGCAGGAGGCTCCCGAACCGCTGAAACGCCTGCGCCTGATCTGGGCTGCCCTGCGTGGGCGTATCTGACCTAGCCGTCCAGGGCGCCGATCAATCGGGCCAGCAGGTCGTTCAGGGCTGTCTGCTCCTCCCGCGACAGGGGCGACAGGATATCTTGCGCCGTCAGTTCGTGAACCGGCATCATGGCCTCGATCAGGTCGAAGCCCTTGTCCGTCAGCTTGACCAGGGTGGCGCGGCGGTCAGAGGGGTGAGGGCGGCGCTCGACCAGTCCGGCCTTCTCCAGCCGATCAATGCGCGCCGTCATGCCGCCCGACGACATCATGGCCGCCTCGAACAGGGCGGTCGGCGTCAGGCCCTCTGGCGCGCCTGACCGGCGCAGCGTCGCCAGCACATCGAACTCTCCATGCTGAAGCCCATAGCGCGAGAAGACGGGCGACTGTCGTTCGCGCACGATCAACTGGGACGCCTCGTTCAGGCGGCCCAGCACTTCCAGCGGCAGCATGTCTATGTCGGGACGTTGTACGGCCCATTCGGCGGCGGCGCGTGAGGCTCTGTCGTTCATGAGTTATCTTGACATCGAGATACTTAATGGCGAGATACTAGCCCAGTTCTTGAGTGGAGTCCTCTGCCATGACCACGCGGTCTTCAGGCGAATTGACGCGCGGCGCGCCCTTGCTGCTGCTGGCGGCCATCGTCGCGCTGGCGCTGAACCTGCGCCCCGCGATGGCGGCTGTCGGACCCCTGCTGGATCTGATCGAGACGGCGACGGGGATGGATTCCACCGCCGCCAGCCTGTTGACCACCCTGCCGGTGCTGATGATCGGGGTCGGGGCCTTGTCGATCCGACCGCTGCGGCGGCGATTGGGTGAGCGACGCGGCATACTGCTGGGCGCCTTGCTGATCGGCGCGGCCTGTCTGGTGCGGGTCTTGTTCAGGGATACGGCCAGCCTGATCGCCAGCGCGGTGGTCGTGGGCGTCGGTGTCGCGCTGATTCAGGCGCTTGCACCGGTGGTGATCAAACGGGCCTTCCCGGAACGTTTCGGCACGGTGATGGCCCTCTACACCACAGGCATCATGGGCGGCGCGGCCATTGCGGCGGCGACGGCGGCGGGCCTGGCCGAGGCGATCGGCTGGGCGGGGACGCTGGCGCTTTGGAGCCTTCCGGCCTTTGTCGCGGCGGTCGTCTGGCTGACAATTCGCGCAATCGAGAAGAACAAACCAATC
>NZ_JABAZW010000034.1:50804-66213 GCF_018608325.1 Brevundimonas sp.
TCGCGTCGGTCGTCTGGCTGTGCGCGGCGCGTGATCCGAAGGCCGAAGAGCCGAACCGGCAGGCGGTGGCCGAAGTGACGCATCCCGAAATTCCCTTCTGGAAGCAGGGGCGGGCATGGAGCCTGATCCTGATCATGGGGCTGGGGACGTCGGCCTATACGCTGGTTCTGGCCTGGCTTCCGCCCTTCTATGTCGATCTGGGTCAGCCCAGGGCCACGGCGGGCTATCTGCTCAGCGGCATGACGGGCGCCGAGGTGGCGGCGGGCCTGCTGGTTTCGGCCCTGATCGGACGTTTCCCGGACCGTCGTGGTCCGATCCTGACGGCGTTGGTTCTGGCGCTGGCGGGTCTGGCGGGGCTGGTCGTCGCGCCGGTCAGTCTGGCCGTGCCGGTCGTGCTGGTCATGGGATTGGGCATTGGCGCCATCTTCCCCTTGACCCTGATCCTGGCGATGGACCAGATTGATGATCCCGCTCGTTCAGGCGATCTGCTCGCCTTCGTTCAGGGCGGCGGCTACATCATCGCCAGTCTGTCGCCTCTGGCCGCCGGCCTGTTGCGCGATCACGTCGCCGACCTGACACAGGCCTGGATCGTGATGGGCGTGGGCGTCGTCATTCTGGGTGTGTTCACCCTGATGTTCCGACCGGGCCTGCCCAAGCTGCGCTGAGGCGACCCGGCCGGTGTGAACTCAGTTCGCGTCGCGCCAGGCCTTCAGGCTGTCCAGCGCGCGGATGCTCATCAGGCGTTTCTTGGCGCGGCCGCGTTCTTTCAGCGGGATCTTCTTGCCCTCTTCATCGACCTTGGGCGCCTCAAGCGGGGGCAGCAGGCCGTAGTTGATGTTCATCGGCTGGAACTTGGAACCTGCCAGATGGCCGCCGGTGATGTGTTCGACCAGGGCGCCCATCGCCGTGTCTGCAGGCGGGGCTGACAGGTCACGGCCCAATGCCTGAGCCGCGGCCATGCGCCCGGTCAGCAGGCCCATGGCGGCGCTTTCGACATAGCCCTCGACGCCCGTGACCTGACCGGCGAAGCGCAGACGCGGAATGGCCTTCAACCGCAGTTGCTTGTCCAGAAGTTCCGGGCTGTTCAGATAGGTGTTGCGGTGCAGCCCGCCCAAACGCGCGAACTGAGCGTTCTGAAGCCCGGGGATCATGCGGAAGGTTTCGGCCTGTACGCCGTGCTTCAGCTTGGTCTGGAACCCGACCATGTTGAACAGGGTGCCCAGCGCATTGTCCTGACGCAGTTGGACTATGGCGTAGGATTTGACCAGCGGGTCGCGCGGATTGGTCAGGCCGACCGGCTTCATCGGGCCGTGGCGCAGGGTCTCGCGACCGCGCTCGGCCATCACCTCGATGGGCAGGCAGCCGTCGAAATAGGGGACGTTCTCCCAGTCCTTGAACTCGGCCTTGGGACCGTTCAGCAGTGCGTCGATGAAGGCCTCGTACTGCTCCTTGTTCATGGGGCAGTTGACGTAGGCGGCGGCGTCACCGCCCGGGCCTTCCTTGTCATAGCGCGACTGACGCCAGGCGATGTCGAAGTCGATGCTGTCGGCGTGAATGATTGGCGCGATGGCGTCGAAGAAGGACAGGCTTTCCTGATCCGTCGCCTTCAGCACGGCCTCGGCCAGAGCAGGTGAGGTCAGCGGCCCGGTGGCGACGATGACATTGTCCCATTCCTCGGGCGGCAGGCCGGCGATCTCCTCGCGTACGATGGTGACCAGCGGATGGGCCTCCAGCTTGGCTGTGACGGCCTGAGAAAAGGCGTCGCGATCCACGGCCAGTGCGCCGCCCGCGGGCACCTGATTGACGTCGCCGCAGGCCATGATGACGGAATCCAGTGCGCGCATTTCTGCGTGCAGCAGGCCGACGGCATTGAACTGCCAGTCATCCGACCGGAAGGAGTTGGAGCAGACCAGTTCGGCCAGTCCGTCCGTCTGGTGGGCGTCGGTCTTGATGCCCGGCACGCCGCGCATTTCGTGCAGGATGACGGGCACGCCAGCCTGGGCGATCTGCCAGGCGGCTTCGGAACCGGCGAGGCCGCCGCCGATGACGTGGACGGGCGAGGGGGAAGTCGTGGAAGCAGTCATGGCGGCCTAATAGCGGTCGTCTGGCCGCGCGTCACGATCCCCTGCTATATCGCGCGTTCAGAGGGGGCGGGATGACGCACAAGAACACACAGTTGCGATTGGGCGATGCCCTGTCGGCGGCGGTTCCAGAGATGATCCGGGGTTGGAAGGCGGCGTGGGGCGCGGTCGTCGTCGGGGCGGTCGTCTGGAGCGTGCGGCCCTTCGTCGCCGATGGACTGGTCTGGGCATGGATGCTGGCGGCGACGGTTGCGATGCTGGTGTTGACCGGCGCCCTGACGCGGGTCGCGATTTCGGATGATCAGTCCGGGGCGAAAGGTCTGGGTTTAGGCCCCGTGGGACTGCAGTTTGCGATGCCGGAACTCAGGCTGGCAGGCGCGGCGGCCCTGTGCGCCGTCTTTCTGGCCATGATCGTGTCCGTCGTGGCCTTGGTGCTGCTGGCCGTGTTCGGGATGGCGGGGCTGGACGCCACCGCCATTCAGGCGCGCGAATGGGCGGCGGTGGGACCGGCTTGGAAGCTGGTTCTATTGGCCGTTCTGACGGTCGGCGTCTTGTTTTCCGTCGCGGCCTTGGTCGTGCGCCTGTCGCTGTTCGCCTCGGCGACTGTAGGGCGCGGCCATATGGTGTCGCTGAACAGCATGGCGATTACGCGCAAGGTGTTCTGGCCCCTGTTTGCCGGACTGATCGTGGTCGCTGCGCCCAAGTTCGTGCTGATCGGCCTGTGGGCCGCCGGGCTGCTGGCGGGCGCGGCGGGTTGGGTGGTCTGGGCTGTAGTGCTGAATATGGTGCAGGGTCCGTTGGCCATCGCCTATCTTGGCTCGGTCTATCGCCAGGTGGAATTCCAGACGCCGCAAGGAGGCGCACGTGACTGAGACTCTTTCCATCAGCGAGGCCATGGCCACGCCGCTGCGTGTGATCCGTCGGCATCCGCTGGCTGTGTTTGTCTGGGGGTTTTCCATCGCTGCCTTCAGCCTGCTGCTGGCGGTTCTGGTGTTTGGAACCCTGGGCAATATTCCGCTGAGCAACGGCGCAGAGCCGCCGCCTGAGCTTGTCGGGCGGCTGGTGGCGCTGCAGGGCGTGACCATGCTGTTTAACGTCGCACAACTGGTTCTGGGCGTGACCATATGGACTGCGACTGCGCGGGCCACGCTGCGGATAGGACGACCGGACAAGTGGTTCTTCATGCGGCTGAGCATGGATGAGTTGCGTGTCGGCGTGGTCGGCATCGCCCTGTTGGTGGGAACCTATTTTGCGGTTCTGATCGTGGTTGCGGTCGGCACCCTGGCTGGCTTCATCGTCTGGCAGATCAGTCAGGCGGCGGCGATCATTCTGGGGGCGGTGCTGTTTCTGGCCTTGATCGCCTTTGTCGCGGTGGCGATGGCGCGACTGTCCTTGATCGCGCCCACGACCCTGATCCTTGGACGTCTGGCCTTTGTCGAGGGTTGGCAGTTGGGTCGCAAGCGGACCCTGCCGCTGCTGGGCCTGCTGGTCAGCACATGGCTGGCCTATGCGCTCGTCTATGTCATCATCGCCTTCGTGGTGATCGTCGCACTGTTCGCCAGCGGGGTGTTTGCGAACATGGAGGCATTGGGCGGTGCGGGGACACTGGGGGACATGTTCCCGTCGGCGCCGGTGCTGTGGGGCGTGGCCCTGCTGGTGCTGGGGCCGGGCGGCTTCATCTATGGATCGGTGCTGACCCTGTTGTCGGCGCCCTTTACGTCGGCGGCCCGACAATTGCTTGATGGCGCGCCAGAGGACGGCGCTCACGCGTTGGTCTAAGGTCACCTCGAATCTGAGCTGGAGTGCGACATGAGTTTTTCCGCTACTGAAGCGGCCTTCGAGGGGTTCCGCGTCGTCCGCCGCCACCCCGCCGCCGCCCTGTTCTGGGGGCTGGCCTATCTGGTGGTGTTCCTGGTCATGTTCGGTCTGGGGGCCAGCCACTGGGCGGCCTTCATGTCGATGGCCGAGAGCCTGCAGAGCAGCAGCAGTGGCGATCCTCAGAGCCAGCTGGCCGCTATCGGCGAGGCCTATACGACCCTGTTGACCGGTGTCGGCTGGATCATTCCGCTGGGTCTGGTCCTGGGCGCGGTGCTGAGCGCGGCTATCGCGCGGTCCGTGTTGCGCCCTGATCAGTCACGCTGGGGCTTTCTGCGCCTTGGCATGGACGAGGTCCGGGTGCTGGCGGTCAGCGTGATCGTCAGCGTCACCCTGGGCCTGGCCAGCGGCTTGGCCATGTTGATTCCGACAGCTCTGGCTGCGTCGGGGCAGGCGTTTCTTGCGCTGCTGGGACTGGTCGTAGGTCTCGCCGCAATCGGTGGGGTGATCTGGCTGACCGTGCGCCTCAGCCTTGCTGTGCCCATCACCGTGGACAAGGGCAAGATCGCTATTCTGGAATCGTTCAAGGCCACCAAAGGGCGCTTCTGGCCCCTGCTGGGCATGGCCATTCTGGCCTTCGTGATGAGCATGGTGGTCAGCATTCTGGGCGGCATCATCAGCGCGGCGGTCAATCTGGCGGGTGGCGGCATTGAAGGCCTGGCCCGGTTCAACGGCCTGTCGTCGATCGAGATTCTGGCTCAAGCCTGGCTGCCGATCCTGCTGTGGTCGGTGGTCAACGCCTTCCTGTCGGCCCTGCAGGTCGCCGTCATCTATGCGCCGTTCTCGGCGGCATGGCTGTCTATCCGCGGCCTTGTCGCCCCGGCGGAGCATTTCTGAACATGGCCGGGATCGAGCTTTTCGCACCACGTGAGCCGCGTCATCGCCGAACGTGGACGGCGGCGGCTCTGATCCTGGCGGTGGTCTTCATCGTCGTGGGACAGACCTTGTCCATGTTCCCGGCGATCCTGCTGGGCTGGGTCAACATGCAGGGCGAGAGCCAGGGCTGGGGGGCGACGGCCTATACGCTGGCCGGGTTCGCAGTCATCGCCCTGATCACCTTCTGTTGGGTGATGCTGTTCGAACGGCGTGGCCTCAGGGCCATAGGCTTTAATGATCAGGGCCTGAAGCGTTTCCTGCGCGGATATGGCATCGGTCTGGCCTTCCTGCTGGCCGTCGTCGGCATCATTGCGGCGCTGGGTGGTTATCGCATCGAGGCGGGCGGCGCATTCAGCACACCGAACGTGCTGGGGGCCTTGTTCCCCATCGTCGTGCTGCTGATCGGCTTCATCATTCAGGGCTCGACCGAAGAGATCGTCACGCGTGGGTGGCTGATGCAGGTCATCGCGTCACGGCACGGTCTGGGCTGGGGCATCGGTCTTAGCTCGGCCCTGTTCGGCCTGCTGCACGCGGGCAATATCAAGCCGTCGCCGGAACTGGTCGTCGGCGTGGCCAATGTTGTGCTGTTCGGGGTGATGATCGGCTTCTACGCCGCACGCGAGGGATCGCTGTGGGGCGTATGTGGCTGGCACGCGGCCTGGAACTGGTTGCTGGGTCTGGGCTTCGGGCTGGAGGTGTCGGGGCAGGTGATCCAGACGCCGCCGCTGATCGTCGATCTGGCCGATCGCGCGGGCGCGCCCTGGTGGCTGACCGGCGCCGCCTTCGGACCAGAAGGCAGCGTGGTCACGACGGGCGTGCTGCTGATTGCGTCCGTCGTTCTGGCCCTGCGCTGGCGCAGCAAGGACTACGGCGTGGTGGCAGCGTCGCCCGTGGTGGTCGTTGAGGAGAAAGCGCCGGCCTAGGCCGACGCCTTCGCCTTCTTGCGGGTGGGCTTGGCGTCAGAGCCGCCGCCCAGAGCCGCGACGCGGGCCTTGCGGCGGTCCTCGTGCCGGTCCAGCACCTCCTTGAGGTATTTGCCGGTCCAACTGGCCTTGTTGTCGGCCACCTGTTCGGGCGTGCCGACCGCAACGATCTCGCCACCGCCGTCGCCGCCTTCGGGGCCGAAGTCCAGCAGGTAGTCGGCAACCTTGATGACATCGAGATTGTGCTCGATCACCACGATGGTGTTGCCAGCCTCGACCAGTTCCTGGAGCACCTCAAGCAGTTTGCGGGTGTCCTCGAAATGCAGGCCGGTGGTCGGCTCGTCGAGGATGTACAGGGTGCGGCCCGTGGCGCGTTTCGACAGTTCCTTGGACAGTTTGACCCGCTGGGCCTCGCCGCCCGACAGGGTGGTCGCGGGCTGGCCCACCTTGACGTAGCCCAGCCCCACGCGCTCCAGCGTCAGCATCTTGTCGCGGATCGGCGGCACGGCCTTGAAGAAGGTCGCGGCCTCTTCGACCGTCATGTCCAGCACGTCCGAGATGGACTTGCCCTTGAACACGATCTCCAGCGTTTCGCGGTTGTAGCGTTTGCCCTTGCAGACGTCACAGGTGACATAGACATCGGGCAGGAAGTGCATCTCGATCTTGATGACGCCATCGCCCTGACAGGCCTCGCAGCGCCCGCCCTTGACGTTGAAGCTGAACCGGCCGGGCCCATAGCCGCGCGCCTTGGATTCCGGCAGTCCTGCATACCAGTCGCGGATCGGCCCGAAGGCGCCGGTGTAGGTGGCGGGGTTTGAACGCGGCGTGCGGCCGATGGGCGACTGGTCGATGTCGATGACCTTGTCGAACTGCTCCAGCCCCTCGATACGGTCGAAGGGGGCAGGGGCCTCGGACGCATTGTTCAGGCGGCGCGCGGCGGCCTTGTACAGGGTCTCGATCGTGAAGGTGGACTTGCCCCCGCCAGAGACGCCGGTGATGCAGGTGAAGACGCCGACCGGGATTTCGCCGGTGACATTCTTCAGATTGTTGCCGGTCGCGCCGCTGATCTTCAGCATCCGCTTGCGGTCGATCGGACGGCGGCCGTCGGTGGGGATTTCGATCTCGCGCTCGCCCGTCAGATATTTGCCGGTCAGGGAGTTGGGGTTGGCCATGACCTCGGCGGGTGTGCCCTCGGCGCAGACCTGTCCGCCGTGAACGCCAGCGGCCGGTCCCATGTCGATGACATAGTCGGCGGTCAGGATGGCCTCCTCGTCGTGTTCAACGACCAGCACGGAGTTACCCAGATCGCGCAGCCCCTTCAGGCTTTCCAGCAGGCGGGTGTTGTCGCGCTGGTGCAGGCCGATGGAGGGTTCGTCCAGCACGTACAGGACGCCGGTCAGGCCCGAGCCGATCTGCGACGCCAAGCGGATGCGCTGGCTCTCGCCGCCCGACAGGGTGCCGGAGGAGCGGGACATGTTCAGATAGTCCAGGCCGACATTGTTCAGGAACCGCAGCCGGTCGCAGATTTCCTTCAGGATGCGGCGCGCGATCTCGGCCTGTTTGTCCGTCAGGCTTTCTTCGATGGTCGAGAACCACAGATAGGCCTTGGAGATCGACAGCATGGAGATGTCGGCGATGTCCTCGCCGCCGACCTTGACCGCCAGGGCTTCGGGCTTCAGGCGCTTGCCGTGGCAGGCGTCGCATGGGGTTTCGGACTGGTAGCGGCCCAGTTCCTCGCGCACCCAGGCGCTGTCCGTTTCGCGCCAACGGCGCTCAAGGTTGGGCAGAACGCCTTCGAACGGCTTGGACACCTCGTATTTGCGGGCGTTGTCGTCGTAGGTGAATTTGATCTTCTCAGAGCCGGTTCCGTACAGGATCGCCTTGTGCGCCTGGGCCGGAAGATCGCGCCACGCCACATCCATCGAGAAGCCGTAGTGCAGGCTCAGCGACTGCAGCGTCTGGGTGTAGAGGGGCGAGGGACCGCGCGCCCATGGGGAGACGGCGCCCTTGTGCAGGGTTTTGTCGCGATCCGGGATGACCAGATCAGCGTCAAAGGCCAGTTTGACACCCAGACCGTCGCACACCGGACAGGCGCCGAACGGGTTGTTGAACGAGAATAGGCGCGGTTCGATCTCGCTGATCGTAAAGCCGGACACCGGACAGGCGAACCGTTCCGAGAACAGGATTGAGCGGGGCGCAGTTTCGCCCTCGTTCGTCGATGCCCATTCTGCATTGGCGATGCCGTCCGCCAGGCCCAGCGCGGTCTGCAGGCTGTCGGCGTAGCGGCCTTCCTGATCCGGCTTGGTGACGATCCGGTCCACGACGATGTCGATGTCATGCTTGAACTTCTTGTCCAGCGTCGGGGCTTCGTCGATGGGGTAGAACTGGCCGTCGATCTTCAGGCGCTGGAAGCCCTGACGCTGCCACTCGGCGATCTCTTTCTTGTATTCGCCCTTGCGGCCGCGCACGACGGGGGCCAGCAGCAGGATGCGCTCTCCGTCAGGCAGGGCGGTCAGCTTGTCGACCATCTGGCTAATGGTCTGGCTCTCGATCGGCAGGCCGGTTGCGGGTGAATAGGGAATACCCACGCGCGCCCACAACAGACGCATATAGTCGTGGATCTCCGTCACCGTGCCGACGGTCGAGCGCGGGTTCTTGGACGTCGTCTTCTGTTCGATGGAGATGGCCGGGGACAGGCCCTCGATCAGGTCCACGTCCGGCTTTCCCATCAGCTCCAGGAACTGACGCGCATAGGCCGACAGGCTCTCGACATAGCGACGCTGGCCCTCGGCGTAGATGGTGTCGAACGCCAGTGAGGATTTGCCCGAGCCCGACAGGCCGGTCATCACCACCAGCTGTTCACGCGGAATATCCAGGTCCACGCCCTTGAGATTGTGCTCACGGGCGCCGCGAACGCGGATGAAGTTGTGCTTTTCAGTCATGGAGTCCGAGAACGCGGGGGAGGGTCGGACGGGTCCGACGCGACAACGCTATATGGGGATCAATTTGAATGATTCAGCAAGAACAATGTGGGAACATTGCGGCTGAAATCAGGGTTGTGCGAACCGTTGCTGGCGATAGATTGCGGGGATAGCGGGAGGAGCCTTCATGTATCTCAGAACCTTGGGCGCGGTTGCGGCAGCATCGACGTTGGCGGCCTGTACGTTCAATGCAAACCTGCCCAAGTCGGATCCGGCTCTGAACGCCGAAGCGAAGGCGCTGTTCAGTGAACTTGTCACAGGACAGGACGACGCTGTCGCGTCGCGCATGTCGTCGGCCAATTCGCCGGAAGCGATCCGGGCGCAGCTTCCCATGTTACGCAATATGATCGGTGACACGCCGATCCTGGAACCGAAAGTGGTCGGTTTCCAAAGCGTGACGAGCACTAATGGGCGTTTCTATGTGGTGCAGCAGGATTACATCTATCCAGATCGAGTGGCGCACGCACAGACCAACTTCGTCAAAGAAGGCGAGGGGTGGAAGGTGTTCGGTTTCAATGTGAACGTCACGATGACCGCTGCGCCTGCAACCGCAGGGACAGCGACCTAATCCTGATCGGGCGTCCAGCCTTCGAAGGGGCGGACATAGCGTTCGCCCTTGGCCAGCAGCACCTTGTTGGCATTGGCGACGCCCAGTTCCAGGCTTTCCGCGATGCGGCGGGCGCGTTCGATGAAGTGTTTGGCGGCGACCGGCGGGCAGAGTTCGGTGGCTGTGGCGACGAAAATCTCCAGCCAGCGGTCGAAATGGCGCGCGTCGATGGGCAGGGGCAGGTGTTTGGGCATGGGCCGCCCCTGATAGACGCCGGTCGACAGGGCGACGGACGACCAGAACAGCTTCATCTGCGCCAGATGCGGCGCCCAGTCGGTGATGCGGGCGGCGAAGATCGGGCCGATCAGGCCGTCTTTGCGGACACGGGCGTAGAACCCCTCGACCAGAGCGTCGATCATGGCCTCGTCAATGCCGGTTTCATCACGCAGTTGCTGGACGGCGGCTTCGCGACGGGCGGCGGCGCCAACGGCGTCTTCGATGCGGAAGGGGACTTGCATGGCCGCCGTTTATCGCGCGGCGCATGCGGGGTCGAGGGATAGGGGCGTTAACCAGTCTTCACGCGGGCGTGTTCCGGCGTGGGGTTGCGCATTGCAGCATTCACACCCATCCTCTCTGTTCTGACGGCTTTTCGAGTAAGAGGCACGACAATCATGATCAGCATTCTGGGAACCGGTTTCGCCCTTTCCGTCCTGCTGCTCGCGATTCTCCATGCCAATAAGCCAAAGCCCAAGCCTGTCCCCATCCGCGTACGCGACACTCGACAAGGTCGCCGCTAGGACGCCTGACGGCTCCATACTCTTCGACAATCTGAGCCTGACGTTCGGGCCTGAGCGCACCGGCATCGTCGGTCGCAATGGTGCGGGCAAGAGCACGCTGCTGCGCCTGCTGTCCGGCGCATTGACGCCCGCCGAGGGCGCGGTGACGCGTGTCGGCTCCATCGGCGTTCTGGATCAGAGACATGATCCGGCGCCGGGCGAGACTGTGGCGGCGATGCTGGGCGTCGCGGACGATCTGTCTGTGATCGACCGTATTCTGGCGGGCGAAGGCAGCGAGACCGACCTTGAGGTCGCCGACTGGACGCTGGAGGCGCGGATCGGCGAGGTGCTGGATCAGGTGGGGCTGGCTGGCCTGTCGCTGGAGCGGCACGCGGATGGCCTCAGCGGCGGCGAACAGACACGGCTGCGGCTGGCGGGATTGTTGCTGAGACAACCGGATCTGCTGCTGCTGGATGAACCGACCAACCATCTGGATGTCGATGCGCGTCGTCTGGTCGCGTCCGTACTGGAACGCTGGCAGGGCGGGGCGGTGGTGGTCAGCCACGACCGCGAACTGCTGCGCCGGATGGACCGGATCGTTGAAATCTCCAGCCTGGGCGTCGAAATCTTCGGCGGCGGCTATGACCCCTATGCCGAGCGCAAGGCCGAGGCGCGACTGGCGGCGGAACGGGATCTGGCCGATGCTGAAAAGGGCGCGACGCGGTCGGCCAGCGAGGCGCAGCGGCGGGCAGAGGCCAAGTCACGGCGGGATTCTGCCGGAAGGCGCAAGGCGGCCAAGGGCGACATGCCGAAAATCCTGTTAGGCGCGCGAGCCGAGCGGGCCGAGAACAGCGGGGCACGTGACCGGGTGCTGGCCTCACGTCAGGCCGAGGAGGCGCAGACGACGCTCGAGGCGGCGCAGGCCCGCATCGAACGCGTGCGGGCGCTATCGATACCGATGCCGCCGACAGGCCTGTCCGCCGGGCGCACGGTGTTGGATGTGCGTGATGCGGAATGGGCGACGCCGGAGGGGCGGCGCATCGTCGGACCGATCAGCCTGAAAATCGCCGGACCGGAACGGATCGCCGTGACCGGGCCGAACGGGGCGGGCAAGTCGACCCTGCTGCATCTGTTCGCGGGTGATCTGGCGCCGACGGCTGGAACCGTAGAGCGGCCCGTTCGGGCTGTGCTGCTGGATCAGGAGGCGGCGATCCTGAACCCGGATGAAACCCTGGTCGAGGCGTGGCGGCGGCTGAACCCGGAGGGAACGGCGAACGACGCGCACGCGGCGTTGGCGCGGTTTCTGTTCCGCAACACGTCGGCGCATCGCAAGGTCGGCGAGTTGTCAGGCGGCGAGCGGCTGCGGGCGGCACTGGCCTGTGTGATGACCGGGGTGAACCCGGCCCAGCTTCTGATTTTGGATGAGCCGACCAATCACCTGGATCTGGATTCGGTGGCGGCGGTCGAAGCTGCGCTGGCGGCCTATGACGGCGCTTTGGTCGTGGTCAGCCACGACCCGGATTTCATCGACGCTATCGGCATAGAGCGCGTCGTCGCGATGTAAGTCAGCCCCAGGCCTCGACGGCGCCACGACGGCGGGCCGCTGTCACGCCGGTCAGATTGGTGCGGGGCTCGGCCTCGGCGCGGCCGAACAGCCAGCCCTGTCCGTAGGTGACGCCCAGAGCCTTCAACTGGGCGGCCACCGCATCCGTCTCGATCATTTCGGCGATGGTTTCGAGGTTCAGCGACTGGCAAAGCTCGGTCACGCTGCGCAGCATGGTGCGGGCGCGTTCGTCGGTGTCGATGTCGCGCACCAGTGAGCCGTCGATCTTGACCGCATCGACCGACAGATTGCGCAGATAGTCATAGGCGGCCGATCCTGCGCCGAAGTCGTCGATGCAGACCTTGATGTGGGCTGCGCGCAGGGCGGCGATGCGGCGGTTGGCCGCTTCTATATCGGCGACGGCGGCGGTTTCTGTGACCTCTACGATCAGGCGCGACCGTTCCTCTGGCGCGCCCGAGGTCATGTGCAGCAACTGTTCGACATAGGCGTCGGAACTGAGCGAGGCCCCTGAAACGTTGATGGCCATTTTCAGCAGGCCCCCGCCGGGCCGCCGCATCCGTTTCAACACTTTTTCCGCCACAGCCAGATCAAACGACTCGATCAGGTCCAGTTCCTCGGCCATGCGGATGGCGTCGGCGGGGCTGTTGTTCGGGCTGAAGCGGGCCAGGGCCTCGAAATGGTGCACCGCGCGTGTCGAGAGGTCGACAATAGGCTGATAATGAAGCTGGAAGGCGCGGGCCTTGACCAGATTACGGAACAGTTCGGCGTCACGCAGGGTCCGTTTCAGGGACTCTGAGAAGGCCATCTGCGGATTGGCGAGCCCGCCGTCCTTCAGGCAGCCCTCGATGGCGAAGCGCATGGCGCGCAGGACGCAGAGATTGTCCGACTGTTCAGGCACAGGCGCAGCATAGGCTTCGGCGTTCAACGCCACGCCCTCGGTCTTTCCAGCTTCGATGATTTCAGCGGCCAGATCGCGCTGGTCGTCTGCTGGACGCAGTAGCGCGAACCGTTCGGCGGTGATCTTGGCGGCGGACGATCCCTGGGCCGCCGCCGACTGAAGCGTCGCCTGGATGCGGTGGTGAACACGCTCAGCCGCATCGCCAGACAGGCCTTCGACGCCTTGAACATCGAGGAAGGCCAGTGACAGGCCGGGCGTGGCGGCGACGATGCGGCCTGCATCGGCCAGGAACTCCTGCACGTCCAAAAGAGCAGGCGGCTGCAGGTCCGCTATCGGGAAGGCAGGGCCGTCATAGGTGATGGCGCAAGAGATGGCTGGAGCCAGTTCCGGCAGGACGAAAGCCCGCAAGAAGGCGCGGCGAACACACCCGGGTTCTGCAGTGATCAGGATGTCCATCTGCGCCGAACGGGCGCCGGGTTTGGTGCTGCGGATGGCGGCCAGGGCTGACGAGCCATCATGCAGCACATCGACAAAAGGCCTGTTTTTCCAGATCGCGCCCGCGTCCTGGCCGAGCGTGGCGGCCGCACCCATGGCGAAAACCACATGTCCTTTTGCATTCAACTCAATGAGCGCATCGGCGGACGCGAAAGCGAGACCAAGAAGACGGGTAGTCAGTGACATGCTGCAACCCTTGCATGCGGCCGCTTAAAGAAACGGCAACAAACCGACCCCCGCGCAATCCGATCTGAGGCTTCAGGCCATGCGGTTCATCGCCACCGCTCGACCGTCGCCTTGAGCGGCGCGCCCATCGGCGGAATAGGCGGATGCAGGCGTCCGCGCGGCGGTGACTTCATGCGCGATGGCGCGGACCAGACCTTCGGAAATGGCGCGGGCGGCTTCGACGGCGTGGGCGTGATTGGCCAGTACGGTGTTGAAGGTTTCGGTCGCCTCAAGCAGCGCCTTGCGGTCCTCCAGAGGTGCGTCCTTCAGCAGGGCCGGATTGGCCTTCACATGAGCGGAATCGCGGCGGTAGACATTGGCCATGTCCTGCGTCTCGGTCAGACCGGCAACGATGTCCTGAGGGCGGCTGTCCTCAAAGGCGCGCGTCTCGACCATCAGGCGCTCAGTTAGCCGCCGGGTCAGGTCCAGCAGTTGGCGGACGCGGGCGCGGGCCAGTTCTGAATCGCTCATTGTCCCTGTCCCTATCCCTGTTCCTGCATTTTCAGCATTTCGCTCATGACCGTGCTGGCCAGGCCGATGCCGCCCGCAGCGACAGTCTTCTTGGCCATTTCATCGACCAGGAAGCTGCGCCATGTCTCTTCGGCCTGGCCGCCGCCGAACAGACCGTCGGTCTTCAGCCCCTGGAACATAGGCTTAAGCATCTGAGCCAGGAAGGAGGCTTCAAAGTCCTGCGCGGTCTTCTTGATCTTGTCTGGGGCGACGGCGCTGACGCTGGGAGCGGGGCGCAGCAAGTCGGCGGAAACGGACAGGTCGCTCATGCTCACATCACCTGAATGTCGGCTTGCAGGGCGCCTGCGGCCTTGATGGCCTGCAGGATGCTGATCATGTCGCGCGGGCTGACACCGAGGGTGTTCAGGCCGTGGACCAGGGTGGACAGGTTGCCGCCGCCATCGATGATCCGCATCTCCGTCCCCAAATCCTCTTCGATCCGAACCTGGGTGCTGGGGACCACGGCGGTCTGACCGCGGCCGAACGGGGCGGGCTGGCTGACGGCGGGTTGTTCATCAACCGAGATGGTCAGATTGCCCTGGGCGATGGCGACGCGGGAGATGCGTACGGCGTCGCCCATGACGATGACGCCGTTCACTTCGTCGATGATGACCTTGGCCGGAGTGTCGACGGTGATCGGCAGATTCTCGATGCGGCTGATGAAGCCCGCCATGCCCAGTTGGCCGGGCGAGCGCAGGGCCACGACCGTGCCGCTCTCAGCCAGGGCCGAGCCAGGGAAGGACGCGTTGATGACGCCTGCCATACGCTGGGCGGTGGTGAAGTCGGGGTTGCGCAGGTTCAGGCGAACTTCATTCATGTTCGACAGCTCGAAACCCGTCTCGCGCTCGACCGTGGCGCCGGAGGCGATACGCCCGGCGGTCGGCACGCCGCGCGTCACCGATGAGCCGGAGGCGCCGGACGCTGAGACGGAGCCGGTCTGGATGGAGCCCTGAGCCACGGCGTAAACCTGACCGTCGGCGCCCTGCAGTCCGGTGACCAGAAGGGTGCCGCCCAGCAGGCTCTTGGCGTCGCACATGGACGACACCGACACATCGATGCGCGAGCCGGGCGTGGCGAAGGCGGGCAGGTCGGCCGTCACCATGATGGCCGCCATATTCTTGGAGTTGGCCGTGGCGCCGCGGATGTTGACGCCCAGACGTTCGGTCATGCCTTCCAGCGACTGGCGGGTGAAGGGGCAGTTACGCAGGCTGTCGCCCGTGCCGTTCAGGCCGACGACCAGGCCATAGCCGACGAGCTGGTTGGTGCGGACACCCTCGACCGATGCGATGTCCTTGATGCGCGATTGGGCCAGAACCGGGCTCGCCAATCCGCCCAACGCAAGGGTTGCGGCGAGGGGGGCGATCAGGCGGGCAAGCAGATTTTGCATCGGTCAGACGTCCATGCAGCGTAACGCGCCTGTTGATGCGAGGATCGTGCCGTCAGAAAAGTTCATTTGAATCAATGTGACGGGGCTGCTCAGTGGCGTGTCGGCGGCAGTTTTTGCCGAGGCGTTAACCAAACGGTCACCGGGCGGCTTCAAGCATGGCGATATGATCTGGAGCATCCGAGCATGAAGGTTGTCGGCACGGGCGGTCCCAACGCCGCCACGGGATCTCGCGGCGCGCGCGGCGGGGCCAGCGGTTTTTCCCTGGGTCAGG
>NZ_JABAZW010000034.1:66223-97107 GCF_018608325.1 Brevundimonas sp.
CCGCCTCTGTGGCAGCGACCTCCAGCATGGCCGGCGTCTCGGCCTTGATGGCTCTGCAGGAAGTCGAAGGGCCGCTGGAACGGCGTCGGCGGGCGGTCAAGCGCGGCGGCGGACTGCTGGATCGACTGGACGAACTGAAGATGGCGCTGTTGTCCGGCGAGACGGGCGCACCGGCCCTGGAGCGCCTGGCTCGCGTCCTGCGCGAAGAGCGGCCCGATGACGGCGATGCCGAACTGACGGCTTTGCTGGACCAGATCGATTTGCGCGCCCAGGTCGAACTGGCCAAGGCGGAGCCGCGCAACAGTCGGGGCTGATACTTCGCCTGTTGAGAGAAAGTCGCAGTATTTCAAAGCTTAGCCGTAAGGCGACTGCGTGAGAATTGTCACGGATTGGCGGTTGGCCAGACAATAGCGATCACGGAATCGCGATGCGCGTTGCTGCGACTCGTACTCCTGATTATACGGCCCTTACGCCACAGGGGGGCGTGCTATTTGAGCGTGAGTGCGATGAACGCATTAGCGTCTGTCCTATCTGCAGATTCGGCCAGCCAATACCGGCCATCTGACGACGAACCGTTCATGAATGAGCGGCAGTTAGCCTATTTCAAGAAGAAGCTGCTCGACTGGAAGGATGACATCCTTCGCGAGTCCAAGGGCACGGTCGTCAACCTGAAGGCTGAGACCGAGAACCACCCGGATCTGGTGGATCGCGCCTCTTCGGAATCAGATCGCGCGCTGGAGCTTCGTACGCGGGACCGTCAGCGCAAGCTGATCTCCAAGATCGAGGACGCGCTGCGTCGGATCGAGGACGGCTCCTACGGCTATTGCGAGGACACCGGCGAGCCTATCAGCCTGGGCCGTCTGGAAGCCCGGCCGACGGCGACCCTGTCGGTCGAGGCGCAGGAGCGGCACGAGCGGCGAGAGCGCGTTCACCGCGACGACTGAGGCTAAAGACGCCTCTACGCCTTGACTTCGCCGGGTTGGAGCGCGACCTAGCCGCCTCGCTGTTGAGGTCGTTGATCCCCCATGTCCGTCAAGGTTCGTTTCGCTCCGTCGCCCACCGGCAAGCTGCACGTCGGCAATGTCCGCACGGCTCTGGTGAACTGGCTGTTCGCCAAAGGGCAGGGCGGTTCGTTTGTGCTGCGTATCGACGATACGGACCTGGCCCGTTCGACGCCCGAGTTCGAGCAGGGGATCGAGGACGATCTGACCTGGCTGGGTCTGACCTGGGACGAGCGCGACAACCAGTCCAAGCGGTTCGACCGCTATGAGGAAGCCGCCGCGCGCCTGAAGGCGGCGGGGCGTCTGTATCCGGCCTATGAGACGGCCGACGAACTGGATCGCCGCCGCAAGGTGCAACTGTCACGCGGCCTGCCGCCGATCTATGACCGCGCCGCACTGGAACTGACCGACGCCGAGAAGGCTGCCTATGAGGCAGAGGGCCGTCGTCCGCACTGGCGTTTCAAGCTGGAAGGCAAGCGCGTCTCCTGGGAAGATCTGGCGCGCGGTCATGCCGAGGTGGACACCGCGTCCATGTCGGACCCGGTGCTGATCCGTGAGGACGGCCTGTTCCTCTACACCCTGCCGTCGGTCGTCGATGACATCGACATGGCGATCACCCACATCATCCGGGGTGAGGACCACGTCACCAACACCGGCGCGCAGATCGAGATTTTTGAAGCTCTGGGCGCAACTGTTCCTGGCTTTGCCCATATGCCGCTGCTGGTTGGCGCTGATGGCGCGGCCCTGTCCAAGCGTCTGGGCTCCCTGTCGATCAGCGACATGCGCGATCAGGGCTATGAGCCGATCGCCATCACCAGCCATCTGGGCAAGATCGGCACGTCCGACGCGCTGGAAATCGCCGAGTCGGTCCAGGCCCTGGGCGCCAGCTTCGCCTTCTCCAAGATGGGCCGCTCGCCCGCCCGATACGATACGGCTGATCTGGATCGCCTGAACGCGCAGGCTCTGCACGTCATGGGCTATGAAACGGCTCAGCCGCGTCTGGCCGCAGCGGATGCGGACCTGGGCGAAGGGTTCTGGAACACGGTCAGGGGAAACCTGAACAAGTTCGCCGATGTCGTTGATATGGCCAAGATCGTGAAGGGGCCGATCACGCCTGTGATCGAGGACGTCGCCTTTGCCGAAACGGCGCTGCGCCTGCTGCCGGACGTCATCGACGAGAACGCCTGGTCGGCGTGGACCAATGCCGTGAAGGCGGAGACGGGCGCCAAGGGCAAGGGGCTGTTCATGCCGCTGCGTCTGGCGCTGACCGGGCAACAGCATGGGCCGGACATGGCGGCCATGGCACCTCTGATCGGTCGTGAAACCATCGTGCGGCGCCTGAAAGGCGAGGCGGCTTGAAGGTCGCTGCGAGAGCCTGAGGGATCAGGCTCTCGCTAAAGTCTGTCGTCTGATCAGGCGTTGCAGACGGCCAGTTGCTCGGCCGACAGGGCTTCACCCTTGTAGGAGAAGGCGGTCACGGGACCGAACTTCTGCACCACACGGCGGCAGGCGCGGTGTGCAGGCTGTTCCGAGCCGCCCGAAGCGGTGCAGATTTCGCCTTCACACGACCAGCGTGCGCCGTCGATGATGGTGGGACGGGCGGGCGCCTTGGAGGCGTCGGCAAGGGTCAGGCTGGTTGCGGCAGGCGTCTGGGCGACGGCTGGAGCCGCAAAAAGAACTGCGGCGATAAGCAGTGCGCGCATGGATACTCTCCGAAAATGCGAGAACGGCGTCGTGCCGTTCTCGCCACTGTCAGTTTTCTATGAAAACTGTCAAGTGCGGAGCACGTGCCGCAGGTTGCGTGAGTGAAAGTTGATCACTTACCTACGATCATGTTGCAAGTGAGGCGCATCGTCGCTGGCCTTGATCTGGGCCATGGCGTCCTCGACCGTGTCGGCCACAGTCCAGGCCTGCAGGAACGATGCAGGTGTCATGCCCTCGTCGACGCTGTGCTTCATCAGTTCGAAGAAGCCGTTCCAGAAACCGTTCAGGTTCAGGAAGACGACCGGCTTGTGGTGCAGGTCCAGACGCTTCCACGACAGCAGTTCGACCACTTCTTCCAGCGTGCCGATGCCGCCGGGGGCGACAACGAAGGCGTCGGACTGATCGTACATCAACTGCTTGCGCTCGTGCATCGAGGTGACGACGACGGTTTCGACATCGTCGAACAGGCGCTCGCGGCTGCGAAGGAAGGCGGGCATGATGCCGACGACGCGACCACCGGCCGCCGTAAACCAGACGCCAGCCGTCCTCGGCTGCGGCCTTGCCGAAGTCACGCGCCGCCTGGGTGTAGGCAGGGTCCGCCGCATCGGATGCGCCGCAGAACAGGCAGACGGAAGGGCCGTCGAATGGCAGGATCGAAACCGGGGGCAGGGACATGGGGCCTCTAACAGAACGAATACGCGGTCAGCCATGGCCAAACACGCGTCGGCGAGGCAAACAGTTTCCGCGCCGATTGGGGCGCTAGCCATATAGTGTCGAGCCGCAGGATGAAACGCCGGATCATCATCATGGTCGCCCTGGCTGGGATGGCTTCGGCCTGTTCCAGTCCGGTCAGGCAGGATGCGGCGACCGAGAACGGTTCGGCGACCCTGGCGTGGGTCCAGCCGCCGCATATCGATGGCGTAGTGCGCGACGTTGGCGGACTGATTGTCCGGGGCGGCACAGCGCCCAGCGCGCGCGTGGTCCTGCGCGGTCAGGACGGCAGCGCCATCGCCGCCAGTGCTGATGCGGCAGGCCGTTTCGAGCTGCGACTGCCGCCGGTTGCGGGTGATGTGCAGTTCACGCCTGAGGTTCAACTGGGCCAGGATACGGCGGTGTCGCCGGAAACCCTGGTGGTCATCCAGGGGGGGGCGGGGCCGGTGGTCCTGATCGCAGCTGGTGAGCCAACCCTGCGCCTGGACAGCCAGAATGCGCTGGACGCCGTGGATTCGGACGGCAGTGCGATCATCGCCTCTGGTCATCGGGGGGAGGTTGCCCCTGAGGTGACGGTCGGCGGCGAAGCTGTGCGTCCTGTCGCGGGCAAAGGGACCTGGCGGGTCATGGCGTCAGGCGGGGCTGCGACGACGATCATGGTGGATGGCCGCTCCTATGCCTATCCGGGCACGGGCGGCGGGGCGGGCTTCTCGGTGGAGCGGATTGACGCGGGCTGGCGTCTGTCCTGGCCGGTGGCTCCGCGCGGTCGGCAGTCGACCTGGCTGCCTGACGTCGTTCGTTAATAGGCGCGTAACCAATTCGGCAAATAGAGTGGATTGTCCCTTTTCGGGACAACACCATCACCGAACCTTATTTCGCCCGGCGGCCCCGTCGGGCTTCTTTTTTTGCAGAAGCCCGAGGTTGCAGCGCGTTATCAGGCGGCGGCCTTCTTCTGGCCCAGACCTGCGCCCTTCCAGCCGTACCAAGCCACGACCACGAAGCAGGCGGCGGGCAGCAGGAAGGCGACATTGGCGCCATAGGTGTCGGCGATCTTGCCCATCGGCCAGGGCAGCAGCACGCCGCCGCCGACGGCCATGACCATTAGCGAAGACGCCTTCTTGGTCGCGGCGCCAAGGCCTGTCGTGCCCAGAGCGAAGATGGTCGCGAACATGGTCGACATGAAGAAGAAGACGGCGATCAGCGCGACCGGCGAGATGATGTTGATGCCCGCAGCCACAACCAGCGTCAGGATGACGTTGATGACGCCATAGGTGGTCAGCAGGACGCGCGGCTTGACCTTCAGAAGCAGGGCGGTGGCGGCGAAGCGTCCGACCAGATAACCGATGGCGGCCAGCGACAGCATGAAGGCGCCCTTCTGCGAGGTCAGGCCGTCCCAGTTGTGCGTCACCAGATTGATGAAATAGGCGCCGATGCCGACCTGGGCGCCGATGTAGAGGGCCTGGGTGATGACGCCCGCGACGAAGTGGGGCTGTTTCGACAGGGGCAGGGCGGGGGCGTCGCCTTCGACGGCGCCGCCGTGGTCCGACAGGCCGGTTTCCGGCAGGCGGGCGCGCCAGACGGCGATGGCGAACAGGACGACGCCGACGGCGATCAGGCCATAAACGATCTGGATCGAACGGGTCGGACCGCCCAGAGCCTCGGTCGTGGTCGGGCTGAAGAAGACTGCGCCGCCGATGAGCGGGCCGAAGAAGACGCCCAGCGCATTGAACGACTGGGCCAGGTTCAGGCGTTGCGACGCCTTGGCCGGATCACCCAGAACGTTGACGTAGGTGTCGGCGCTGGTCTCCAGCACGCACAGGCCGGCGGCCAGAACGAACATGGAGCCGACGAAGGGCAGGAAGGCGTCCGCGCCCGCCGCCGGAATGAACAACAGGGCGCCGATGGCCGTGATCGCCAGACCGGTGACGATGCCGAACTTGTAACCCCGCGCATGCAGCAGCATTCCCGCCGGGATCGACAGCAGCAGATAGGCGCCGAAATAGGCGATCTGCAGCCAGGCGCTGTCGGCCTGACTGATGCTGAGCGTCTCCTGGAAATGCTTGTTCAGCACGTCCAGAAGTCCATAGGCCAGACCCCAGATCAGGAAGCAGGCGATGGCGAAGGACAGCGGGCCCTTCAGCGATCCACCGGGTTTCGCAAGGCCGCCGGGCGTGTGGGCGGCGTCGGTCTCGATAGCCATGTTGTCATTCCTGGGATGGGCCTGGCCGTCTTGGCGCGGCTTAGGCGAGTGAGAGATCAGATGCGGTAGAGGGTCTCGGCATTGCCTGCGAACAGGCGATCGCGTTCGTCGGCGGAGAAGTCCGCTGTGATGGCGTCGAAGGCGGAATAGAAGGCGTCAAACCCGCCGTGGACGCGCTCGACCGGGAAGTCAGAGGCGAACATGGCGCGCTCGGTTCCGAAGGCGTCGATGCACTCCAGAACGACGGGGCGGATGCTTTCCCGCGTCCAGTTCCGGTCGGTGATGCCAAGGCCGGAAATCTTGATCGACACATGCGGCTGGGCGGCCAGAAGACGCAGCACGATGCGCCAGCGTTCCATGCCGATGTCGTTACGGTCGGTCGGCAGGCCTGAGTGATTGACGATCAGGGGGATGTCGGGGTGACGCGCAGCGATGATGGCGGCGGTGGCCATCTGCGACGGATAGAGCTGAAGATCGAACGACAGGCCGTGCTTGGCCAGCTTGCCGAACCCCTCGACCCATTGCGGATCACGCAGCAGATCGCGGTCGGTGTAGGTCTTCAGCGGGTCTTCATGCCAGCAGACGATCTGGCGGATGCCGCGCACGTTCGGGCGCGCCGCATGGGCTTCCAGCAGGGCGTCCAGATCGGGATCCAGCAAGTCGGCGCCCGCGACGATGCCGTGGGGATAGCCGCGCTCATCGGCGATGGACTGCAGCCAGTCGGTTTCGGCCAGTTGCTGACCGACCGGCTGACCGGCCTCGACATGGACGATCTTGTCCACGCGCCAGCCTGCGGTGTCGGCCAGATAGTCGTCCAGCAGATAGTTCTTGTGCGCGATAGGGGACATGTCCCCCGCCGGATTGTTCGGCAGGGGATCATCTTGCAGCCAGCCATAGCGGGCCCGCGACAGGTCCCACAGGTGGACATGACTGTCGACGATGCGGAGGTCGGAGCCCACAGTCGCGCCCTAGTAGGTGGTGCGGCCGCCCGACGTATCGAACGTCGAGGCGGTGGTGAAGCTGCATTCTTCGGACGCCATGAAACAGACCATGGCGGCGCTTTCATCGACTTCGCCCAGACGGCCCATCGGGATCTTGGAGCGCATATAGTCGACCTGGCTTTGCGGCAGTTGGGCCAGGATCGGGCTTTCGAAGGTGGCGGGGGTCAGGCTGTTGGCGATGACGCCCTTGCCCGCCAGTTCCTTGCCCAGCGACTTGGTGAAGCCGATGACGCCGGCCTTGGAGGCCGAATAGGCGCTGGCGTTCGGATTGCCTTCCTTGCCGGCGACCGAGGCGACATTGACGATGCGGCCATAGTTGTTGGCCAGCATGTAGGGCACCACGGCGCGCGAGCAGTAGAAGACGCCGTTCAGGTTGATGTCGACGACCCGTTTCCAGCTGTCGATCGGAAACTCATGCACCGGCACGGTGGCGCCGGTGATGCCTGCGGAGGCAACCAGAATGTCGATGCGTCCCAGGACCTTGTTGGATTCTTCTGCAGCGGCGGCGACGGCGTCGGCGTCGGAGACGTCCAGCGCCACGACGTGGGTTGCGCCGACTTCTTTAGCCGCAGCCTTCAGCGCGTCGGGGTTCAGATCCCACAGCACGACCTTGCCGCCCTCGGCGACGATGCGGGCGGCGGATGCCTTGCCCAGACCCGAAGCGCCGCCGGTGACGACGGCGGTGCGGCCCGCGAAACGACCTTGATAGGCGCTCATGCCGCACCTTCCTGCGTCCAGCCGACGACGATCTGACGCTGCTGGCCCAGCTTCTGGATGCCAAGGGTCATGACATCCCCGGCCTTGAGGAAGACCTGCGGCTTCTTGCCTTCACCCACGCCAGGAGGCGTGCCGGTGGTCAGGATGTCGCCCGGCTCAAGCGTGATGAATTCGCTGACGTAGCTGACCAGGGTCTTCACATCGAAGATCATGGTGCGGGTATTGCCGGTCTGCATGCGCTGGCCGTTCAGGTCTAGCCACATGTCCAGGTCCTGCGGATCGCCGACTTCGTCAGAGGTCACCAGCCACGGGCCGACGGGGCCGAAGGTGTCGCAGCCTTTGCCCTTGTCCCACTGGGTGCCCATTTCCTTCTGGAAGGCGCGCTCTGAGACGTCGTTGACCAGAACATAGCCCGCGACGTGGTCGAGGGCGCTCTCGACGGTGACGTAGCGGGCGCGGGCGCCGATGACGACGCCCAGTTCGACTTCCCAGTCCGACTTCTGCGAACCGCGCGGGATCATGACTTCGTCGTCGGGGCCGGTCAGGCAGGACGTGGCCTTGGTGAACAGGATCGGTTCAGCCGGAACGGGCAGGTTCGATTCCGCCGCGTGATCGGCATAGTTCAGGCCGATGGCCAGGAATTTTCGCACGCCGTTGACCGGCACGCCATAGCGGGGCTGACCTTCGACCAGCGGCAGGGTCGCCGGGTCGATCGCCTTCAGCGCCTCAATCGCCGGGCCGTGCAGTTGGTCCGGGGTGATGTCGGCGATGACGCCCGACAGGTCGCGGATGCGGCCCTCGGCGTCCAGCGTGCCGGGCTTTTCCAGGCCCTTGGGGCCGTAACGCAACAGTTTCATGGTGGGGAGGGAACTCTCGAAATTAACGCGCGTAGGGGCGGTGCAGGGCGATGTCGCGGTTCAGCTCGACGCCGAAACCGGGGGTGTCGGGCACCTTCAGGCGGCCGTTCACGGGGACGGGTTCGCCGATCAACTGCGGATGGAACATCGGCACGACCTCGTCGGCGCCGGGGGCCATCATCAGGAATTCCGCGAACGGACTGTTATGGCGGGTCACCACGAAGTGGTAGGAATAGACCGATGAGCCGTGCGGGATCATCAGCACGCCCTTGGCGTCGGCCATGGCGGAGATCTTGATCAGTTCGGTGACGCCGCCGCACCAGCCCACGTCCGGCTGGATGATGTCGCAGCATTCCATTTCCAGCAGCATGCGGAAGCCCCAGCGGGTGGCCTCATGCTCGCCAGTGGTGACCAGCATCCCCTTGGGCGCGTTCTTCTTCAGCGCCTGATAGCCCCAGTAGTCGTCGGGGCTGAGGGCCTCTTCGATCCACTTCAGGCCCAGCTTGTGGGCTTCGTGGGCCAGGCGCGTGGCGTAGTTCAGGTCCAGCGCCATCCAGCAGTCGAACATCAGCCAGAAGTCGTCGCCGCAGGCGTTCCGCATGGCTTCGAGTTCGGCGATGTTCTTGTGCAGGCCTTCCTCACCCTCGGCCGGGCCGTGGTGCAGGGGCATCTTGCCGCCGATGAAGCCCAGTTCCTTGGCCTTATCCGGGCGTGCGCCGGTGGCGTAGAAGGTCAGCTCGTCGCGCACCGCGCCGCCCAGCATGGCGAAAACCGGTTCCTGACGCAGGCGGCCCAGCAGGTCCCACAGCGCCAGATCGACGCCGGAAATGGCGTTCACCACCAGACCCTTGCGGCCATAATACTGGGTGGAGAAATACATCTGGTCCCAGACCTTCTCGACCTCGGACGGATCGCGGCCCTCCAGGAAGCGGGCCAGGTGCTTCTCGACGATATAGGCGGCGGGTTCGCCGCCGGTCGTCACGGCGAAACCGACGACGCCGTTCTCAGCCTCGATCTCGACCACCAGCGTGCCCAGCACATTGATGCCGAAGCTGCGGCGGCTCTGACGGTATTCAGGATATTTCGCCATCGGCGTGGCGATGTGATCGTCGATCCAGTGGCCGTCGCCCTGATCGTGATAGTCGGCGCCGCCACCTGTGCCATCGTTTTTCACGACGTAGGCGCGGACGTGCTTGATCTTGGGCAAGCGGCTCATTGAGAAATCACCGGCATTTGGTGATCTGTTCCCATCATGCGGGATTTCACTGGCGTTCCTCCGTGCATGGCGTCAAAGTCGGGCCTGTGTGGCGGATCGACTTGCGCGTTTTGCTACATTCTGAGAATGAGGATTACGAAATGGGACGAACGCCGTCAATCAAGACCGCACAGGTCGATGGGGAAGAAGAGGTCGGCGCCAAGGCGTCCGGCAGTCAAACCCTGCTGCGTGGTCTGGATGTCATTGACGCCCTGATGGAAGGCTCGCTGCCGCTGGCCGAACTGTCGGAGCGGCTGGACCTGACGCGCAGCACGACGCACCGTCTGGCCTCGGCCCTGGTGGATCGGCGTCTGCTGTCGTTCCGCCCACGTGAAGGCTACAGTCTTGGCCCCAAACTGCTGGAACTGGGCCACGCCGCCAGCCAGCAGATGCATCTGCCCCGCGTCGCCCGCCCGTGGCTGGAACAGCTTTCGGCCCAGACCGACGACACTGTGCATCTGGGCGTGCTGGACGGACGTCAGGCCCTTTATCTGGACAAGGTCGCGGGGCGCCGCCGCATCAACATCGGCTCGCGGCTAGGCGAACGTCACCCCATCGCCTCGACCGGACTGGGCAAGGCGCTGATTCTGGACAAGACCGAGGCCGAGTGGATCGACTTCTACGCTCCCGAGGGCGCGGCCTTTGATTCGACGGCGCGCACGGTCTGGCTGGAGCGGATGCGCGGTTACGCCCGCAACGGCTACGCCTTCGATCTGGAAGAGAACGAGGACCAGATTCGCTGCGTCGCTGCACCGATCCGCTCGGTCGATGGCCATATCGTCGCCGCGCTCAGCGTCTCGTCCGCTGCCCAATATATGTCAGACACTCGCATGTCGGAACTGACCAAGACCGTCACCGACGCCGCCAACGCCATCAGCGCCGACCTCGGCTGGCTGCCCAAATCCTGATCCTTTAGAGAAACGCCGGAGCCCCCATGCTGCTTGAGAACAAGGTCGTCCTGATTACGGGCGCATCGCGGGGTATCGGACGGGCCACGGCGATTGAGGCTGCGCGTCAGGGCGCCGACGTCGCCATCAACACCTTCCGCGATGATGCGGTTGCGGCTGAAGTCGTGGCCGAGGTGGAGGCTCTGGGCCGCAAGGCCGTGGTGTTCGACGCTGATGTGGCCTTGCCGGACAGCGCTGTGGGGTTCGTGCAGACGGCGGTGGACGCCTTTGGCCGGGTGGATGTGTTCGTGTCCAACGCCGGCATCTGTCCGTTCCACGCCTTCCTCGACGTGCCGGTCGAGACCCTGCGTCGCACGATGGAGGTCAATCTGCACGGGGCCTATTTCATGGTGCAGGCGGCGGCCAACCAGATGGTGAAACAGGGGGAGGGCGGCGCCATTGTTGCGATCAGCTCGATCTCGGCTCTGGTCGGCGGCGAGATGCAGACCCACTACGCCCCGACCAAGGCGGGGGTGCACAGCCTGATGCAGTCCTGCGCTGTTGCGCTGGGTCGTCACGGGATTCGCTGCAACTCGGTCCTGCCCGGCACTATCGCCACCGACATCAACAAGGACGACCTGGCTGATCCGGCCAAGCGCGAATATATGGAAGGCCGCATCCCGCTGGGCCGTCTCGGCCGACCAGAGGATATCGCGTCTGTGGTCGCCTTCCTGGCGTCGGATATGTCCAGCTACATGTCGGGTTCGGCGCTGCTGGTCGACGGCGGCGCCTTCGCCAACTTCCAATAGGACGGCCCGGTGATCATTTCCTCGCCCGGCGACTATCGCGAGGCCGCGCGCCGTAAGCTGCCGCCCTTCCTGTTCCACTACATCGACGGCGGCGCCTATGCCGAGCAGACGCTGAGGCGCAACGTCGAGGATTATCAGGCCATCGCCCTGCGTCAGCGCGTGCTGCAGGACATGACCAGCCTGAGTCTTGAGACGAAGCTGTTCGACGAAACGCTGCGCCTGCCGGTGGTGCTGGCGCCGGTCGGCCTGACCGGGATGTACGCCCGGCGGGGCGAGGTTCAGGCGGCCAGGGCGGCGGCGTCGCGCGGCGTGCCCTTCACCCTGTCCACCGTCTCGGTCTGCCCGATCGAGGAAGTGGCGCCCGCCATCGACCGGCCCATGTGGTTCCAGCTCTATGTGCTGCGTGACCGGGGCTTCATGAAGAATGCGCTGGAGCGGGCCAGGGCGGCGGGCGTGAAGACGCTGGTCTTCACCGTCGACATGCCGACGCCGGGCGCCCGCTATCGCGACGCCCATTCTGGCATGAGCGGCCCGAACGCGGCCCTGCGCCGGATGGTTCAGGCCATGACCCATCCAATGTGGGCTTTCGACGTGGGCTTGCGCGGAACGCCGCACGATCTGGGCAATGTCTCACGCTATTTAGGCAAGCCGACGGGGCTGGCTGACTACATCGGCTGGCTGGGCGCCAACTTCGATCCGTCGATCTCGTGGAAGGACCTGCAATGGATCCGCGACTTCTGGGACGGGCCGATGATCATCAAGGGCGTGCTTGATCCGCAGGACGCCCGCGACGCCGTCAGCTTCGGCGCGGACGGCATTGTGGTGTCGAACCACGGCGGGCGGCAATTGGACGGGGTTCTGTCCTCAGCCCGCGCTTTGCCCGCGATCGCTGATGCGGTGAAGGGCGATATCCGCATTCTGGCCGATTCCGGCGTCCGTAATGGTTTGGACGTGGTGCGGGCGATTGCTCTGGGCGCCGACGCGGTGATGCTGGGCCGGGCGTTTGTCTATGCGCTGGCGGCGGACGGGCAGGCTGGGGTGGAGAACCTGCTGGACCTGTTCGAAAAGGAAATGCGCGTGGCCATGACCCTGACGGGCGCCAAGTCCATCGTCGGGATCACGCGCGACCTGATCGCCTGAAGACCATTATTTCGCTGACCCGGGCGGCGGGTCTGTCTAAGGAACGGCGGATGACCACCCGCCAGCCCGTCGCCCTGTCCGAAGATGAGATCGCCGTCGTCCGTTCGTGGGTGATCCATGAGGACGCCCACGTCATCGCCTTTTCCAAGCCGTCGGGTCTGTCCAGTCAGGGCGGACGGATCAAGGCGCATACGCTGGATGATCTGCTGTGGGCGTTCGCGCGCTCGAACGGCAAGCGGCCGGAGTTGGTGCATCGGCTGGATCGCGACACCTCGGGCGTGATTTTGGCGGCCAAGACCAAGCCTGCGGCGGGGTTTCTGGGCAAGGCGCTGCAGATGCGCCGGTTCAGGAAACAGTATCTGGCCCTGCTGTCCGCTGCGCCTGAACCGAAATCAGGAACCATCGACGCGCCTCTGCGCCGCGAGGAGATCGGGCGCGAATCCTATATGCGCGTCGTCGCCTTCGATGCGCCGGGCGCTCAGGGCTCAGAGAGCCGATACCGGACGCTGGCCGCCAATGATCAGGGCGCGGTGGTCGAACTGGAGCCGCTGACTGGGCGGATGCACCAGTTGCGGGTGCATATGGCGCATCTGGGTCGTCCGCTGATTGGTGATGTGCGTTACGGCGGGGCGCTGACGACTGAGGTGGGACCTGCGCCGCGCCTGATGCTGCACGCATTCAAGCTCAGCTTCCCGCACCCCGAGGGCGGAACCACGACGGTCGAAGCGCCGCCGCCCGAGGATTTCGCCAGGCTGCGGACCGCACTGGGCCTCTAAAACAGGGCGCTTGCCGACATTGGCGCGGCGTGTTCGACTGAACGCTGAAGCTTTTTTGGAGCGTCCTGAATGGTTGCGACAGTCCTGATCGCCCTGGTGGCGCTGATCCACGTCTATATCGTGGTGTTGGAAATGCTGCTGTGGACCAAGCCTAGCGGACGCAAGGCTTTCGGCATGAGTGTCGAGGACGCCGAACGCACAAAGGTGCTGGCCGCCAATCAGGGCCTCTATAACGGGTTTCTGGTCGCGGGTCTGGTCTGGGGGCTGTGGCTGGGCCAGGGCGGCTTCCAGTTCAAGGTCTTCTTCCTGGCCTGTATTGTGATCGCGGGCCTGTATGGCGCGGCGACTGCTAGCCGGAAGATATTGTTCATTCAGGCCCTGCCTGCCGCATTGGCTTTGATCGCTCTGCTGGCGGGTGTTTAAGATAGGGAACAGCGGGGGCGCTGCGACGCTATGTCGATGAAAGGATGCCTGTGATGAAACGCTTGGCGATTTTGATGACCAGTCTTTCCGCGCTGGCCCTGACGGCCTGCGCCAGTCTGGCCCCCTATGGCGCGCAGCGCGGTACGGGCGGGCAGGGCTATTCGGAGCAACGGATCGAGAGCAACCGATACCGCGTCAGCTATAATGGCGTGGGCGCAGCGGGGCGTGTGGCTGATTGGGCGCTGGTGCGGGCTGCTGATGTCACGACCGAGCAGGGCTATGACTGGTTCGAAATCACCCAGAGCTGGACCGATGGTCGCCCCGGCGGCGCAGGCGGCGTAACGCCCAGCGTGTCTGTCGGCGGCAGCACCGGACGGTACGGCGGCTATTCCGCCTCGGGCGTCGGGGTTGGGCTGGGCCTGAATTTCTCGGGACCGCAACCGACCTCGACCACGCTGGAGATCGTGCTGGGGCGCGGGCCGAAACCGGATCGTCCGAACGCCTATGATGCGCGCTCGGTGCAGGGTTCGATTCCGCGCTGACGAAGGCGGGTCTTCGCTTTCGGCGTCAGCGGCGTATATAGCGCCGCATCATGACGCGTTTTCTTCTCGTTGCGGCGGGTGGGGCCATCGGCTCCATGGCGCGCTATGGACTGGGCGTCGTCGCCGGGCGGCTGGCGCCCAACGCCGTCTGGCCGCTGGGGACGTTCGGGGCCAACATCATCGGCGGTCTTTTGATGGGGCTGCTGGTCGGATGGCTGGCTTTCCGGGGCGGCGCGCATCAGGAGATGATCCGTCTGTTCGCCGCTGTCGGTGTGCTGGGCGGGTTCACGACCTTTTCTTCCTATTCACTTGAGGCGGCGCAGATGATCGAGCGCCGTCAGTTGGGCCTAGCGGCCTGTTATGTCGTCGGCTCAGTCGTACTGGCCATCGTCGCCCTGTTTGTCGGCCTGATGATCGCCCGCCGCGCCTTTGGAGCCCCCCTTTGACTGACCAACCGCCCGCAGAAGCCCCCAAGCGGGAAGTTCTGACCATCTATGTCGCCGAGGACGAAGACGGCATCCGTCTGGACCGCTGGTTCCGTCGGCGCTGGCCGCACCTGTCGAACATTCAGGTGCAGAAGATGGCCCGCAGCGGCCAGATCCGCGTGGACGGCGCTCGCATCAAGCCCGAAGGTCGCCTGACCGCCGGGGCCGCCGTGCGCGTGCCGCCGATCCCGGACGATACATCGCGTCAGGCCGGCGACGTGCATACGCTGTCGGAAAAGGACATCGCCTTCGCCAAGTCGCTGGTCCTGTACGAAGACGACATGGTCATCGCCATCAACAAACCGCACGGTCTGGCCGTGCAGGGCGGCACCAAGACCAGCCGCCATGTTGACCGTCTTCTGTCAGCTTGGGGCGAGGGGATGGATCGTCCGCGTCTGGTTCACCGTCTGGACCGCGACACATCCGGCGTCCTGCTGCTGGGCAAGGGGCCGGAGGCGGCCAAGCGTCTGGCGGGCGCCTTTGCACGACGTCAGGCCAAGAAGACCTATTGGGCCATCGTCATCGGCAACCCGAAACCCTATTCGGGCCAGATCGACATGCCGCTGAAGAAGACCGGCATCAATGACTTCGAGATGATGCGTCCCGCCGAGCGCAAGGACCCGCGCGCCGAACCGGCCGAGACGGCGTTCAGCACCATCAGTCGCGCCTCGCACCGCGCCGCCTGGATGGCCTTGCGCCCCTTCACCGGACGGACCCACCAACTGCGCGCCCATATGGCGGGCATCGGCCACCCGATCTTGGGTGACCCGAAATACGGTGACGACAAATCCAAGGAACTGTCCGGTTCTCTGAAGCTGCAACTGCACGCCCGCAGCATCGAACTGGATCACCCGCGCGGCGGCGTGCTGAACGTGACGGCCCCGCTGAGCCCCGAAATGAAGGCCGGTTTCGCCCACTTCGGCTTCTCCGAAGATGAAGCCGAGAACGACCCCTTCCTGGGTGTGAAGAGGATCCGGTGACGAACCCGGCCCAGATCGAGCGCGATCGGGCGCAGGTCAGTCAGGCCGCAGCCTTGGCCGAGATTGGCCGGGTGGATGAGGCGATGGCGATCCTGGCTGGGATTACGGTCCGGGGCGATGCGCCCTGGCAGGCAGTTTCGGCCCATGCGGATCTGCTGAAAAAAGCAGGGCGGCTGAGCGACGGCGCCGAGCAGTATCGGCGCCTGACCGTCTTGCGGCCGCAGAGCATTCCGACGCGGCACAATCTGGCTTCGACCCTGGGTGATTTGGGGCAAGCGGGGGAAGCTGAAGTCTGGTGCCGCCAAGCAATGGCGCTGGGTGGCGATGCGCCGGAGACTTGGTTGGTTCTGGCGCGGGCGTTGCAGGCGCAGAACCGATTTGACGAGGCGGAACAGGCCTATCGTCAGGCATTGGCGCGACGGCCAGCCTATGTCGATGTGTTGCGTGATCTTAGCCAACTGATCTGGATGCGGGACGCTGATGTGGCGGCGGCGACAGCGGTGCTCGATCCGGTGATCGCGGCGTCGCCAGGCGAGCCTGCACTGCGTCAGATCAAGGCGCGGCTACTGGAATATGCGGGGCAGGTCGAGGCCGCGTATCAGGCGTTGACAGCAGGGCCTCTGGATGGTGCTGGCGAACTGGCGGCGGCTTATCTGATCCAAGCACGTGATCCACATAGGGCGCTGGGTCATGCTGAGCGCGCGGCGACGCTGGCGTCAGGGCCTCAACCGGCTATCATGGTGGCGCAGGTCGCTTGCCATCTGGCGCTGGGCCAGTCGCAAGCTGCGTTGAAACTGATCGACGTGCTGCGTGAGATGGAGCCGCGGAACCAGCACGTCTTGGCCTGTCAGGCGACGGCGTGGCGGATGGTCGACGATCCCCGCTATCGTGAACTCTACGACTATGACGCCTTTGTGCGGCCCTATCGACTGGAGGCTCCGGAAGGGTGGGCGACGCTGGAGGTCTATCTGGTCGATCTGGCCAAGGCGCTGCACGATCTGCACAGCCTGAAGACCCATCCTGTCGGTCAGTCCTTGCGGGGCGGATCGCAAACCAATGCGCCTCTTTCGCAGAGCGACGACCCCGCGATCCGGGCTTTCTTTAAGGTCATCGATAAGCCGATCCGCGACTATATGGCGGCTGTGGGGCAGGGCAGTGATCCTCTGCGAGCGCGCAACACGGGTGACTATCGCGTGAAGGGGAGTTGGTCCGTACGGTTGCGCCCCAACGGATTTCATACCGATCACATCCATTCGGAAGGCTGGCTGTCGTCGGCCTGCCATATCGAACTGCCGCCTGCGGTCGATGGGGATGGGCGTGAGGGTTGGCTGCGGTTTGGCGCGCCGCCCATACTGCCGGACATGGCGGCCGAACATTATGTACGGCCTCAACCGGGGACGCTCGTGCTGTTCCCCTCCTATATGTGGCATGGCACCCAGCCGTTCGGTGGCGAGGTGTCGCGCCTGACGCTGGCCTTCGATGTTGTGCCTGAATGAGTTTTACGGACCTTCCATGACTGAACCCAACACACCGCATCGTCCGCGTTTCGTCGAACTGTCGCCTGACCGGGTGTCGCGCTTCTGGAAAGAGGTGACGGTCGCGTCGCACACGGATGGGGGCTGGGCGGTTCTGCTGGATGGCCGCACGCCCAAGACGCCGGCCAAGGCGCAACTGGTTCTGCCGACAGAGGCGGCGGCGCGGTTGGTGGCGGATGAGTGGGCGGCGCAGGGTGAGTTTCTGGACCCCAACACCATGCCTGCGACGCGTCTGGCGTCGACCGCCATCGACCGGATCGGTCAGGCGCGCGAGCCGGTGGCGGACGAGATTGCTGCCTATGCCGGGACGGACGTAGTCTGTTATCTGGCCGAGCATCCGACGCCGCTGGTGAAACGTCAGGAAGCGGCCTGGACGCCTTGGCGTGAGTGGGCTGCGCGCGAGATGGGCGTGGCGCTGGAGCCTGCCGTTGGCATCATCCACCAGCCCCAGTCAGAGGCGTCGATTGCGCGGGTGAAGGCCCATGCCCTGACGTTGGACGATATGCGTCTGACAGGACTGGCGACGGCTGTGCCGCTTCTGGGGTCAGCGGTTTTGGCGCTGGCGCTGGAGCAGGGGGTGCTGCCCGGCGAAGAGGCCTTTGACCTGTCGCGCATCGATGAACTGTTCCAGGAGGAACAGTGGGGCGTGGATGCTGAGGCGGCAGAGCGCACCGAGGCGCGGCGGGCTGAGGCGGTTCTGCTGCAGCAGTGGTTTGCCGCGCTCGCCTAGAGTTCGCCTTTGGCCTGAGTGATCAGGGCGTCGCGTTCGGCTGGTGTCAGGTGGCGCCAGCGGCCTTCGGGCAGGTCGCCGAGCAGGAGGGGGCCGACGCGGACGCGGTAGAGGTCGACGACCTCCAGTCCGACCAGTTCGCACATGCGGCGGATCTGGCGGTATTTGCCCTCTGTCAGGATGAAGCGCAGGCGCTGTGGTTCGATCTGGGTGACGCGAGCAGGCTTGAGCGCCTTGCCGTTCAACTCCAGCCCGTGGCGCAGCTTGCTGAGCTTGCCTTCGGTGACATGGCCGTCGACGACGACGAGGTATTCCTTGTCCAGTTCAGAGGCGGGGCCGATCACGGCCTTGGCGACGACGCCGTCAGATGAAAGCAGCAGAAGGCCGCGCGAATCTTCGTCCAGTCGTCCGATGGGGGGAAGCGAGGCGTCACGTGCGGGCGTCTCGCCTTCGCCGACGCGGTTGGGCGTTTTCAGCAGGCGTACGGCGGGGATCTTGCCGGGGTCGGGCTGGCCGGAGACATAGCCGACCGGCTTGTGCAGCAGGATGGTCATGCCCGACGCCAGGGCATGCTGGGCTGTGTCGTTCAGCGTCAGGGTCTGGCCGGGTTCGATCTTGCGCCCAGCGTCGCTGATGATCTCGCCGTCGATGGAGACGAAGCCCTCGGCGATCAGGCTTTCGGCCTCGCGGCGTGAACAGACGCCGGTCTGACCCAGCCATTTGTTGACGCGAACCGGTTCGTCGCCGTCATAGGTGCGGGTGAAGGCCATCGTGTTCCGTCCAAATCGATGGCGCTGTCTAGGGCGGTGCGGGCCTATCAGCAAGCCGGTGCGTGACGGTGAAATCAACGACGGCGAACGAAGTCGGCTTAAGGTTGATATTCAGCCGTTTGCCACTATATTTCGCGTCATTCCACAAATGATCAAAAGTGCGGGGCGGCGATCATTGATCCCGTCGATTTTCATTTTTCTGATCAGTTGTGACGGTGGTTCGGCGGCATGGGTCGCATGACCTGTCGTTTTATTGAAACCCACAAAGGAGACGCCTTGTACGCTCAAAGCAAATCTTCCGCTCCCCGCTCGCGCACTGGTTATCACCGCCCCGTTCCGACCCGTTTGCGCATGGGTCTGGTGATGCGGCGTAACATGGACTTTGGCGAACTGGGGGATGTGGAAGGCGCGCTGCGGGCTGAGGGTGTCGGCCTGGCCCCGATTTCGACCGGTGAAGGCAGCCTGATCGCGGGCGGCGTGACCGTGTTGGCGACTGCGACGGCGACTGACATCGTCGAAGGACGACTGAAGGGTCTGGTCGTACCAGGTGGTTTGGCGGACGAGGCCGGTCTGGCCGCCGTGCGTTCGCTGGTCGATCTGGCGCGCGCCAATGGCCTGACGGTCATCGCCCTGGCGGATGCCGTTTCCGTTGCCGCCGAGAGCTTTGGCGTTGCGGCCGAAGCGCCGGGCGCCGTGTTCAAGGACGGCGGCGTGACCCTGTTGAACGAGGGCGCTCAACTGTCGAAGATCGTCTCCGCAATCGTCTGATCAGAAACGCCGGAACAGCAGCATCAGGTTGTTGGCCGGCATTTCGACCCTGAGGGTTGAGGCGAGGCCATGCGACTTGGCCAACGCCTCGACCTCGGAGCGGTCGCGCAGTCCCCAGGCGGGGTTGCGCGACTTCAGACTGTCGTCAAACGCGGCGTTTGACGGGGCCAGCGGAACCTCGGCCTCGCGATAGGGGCCGTACAAGACCAGCAGGCCGCCGGGGCGTCGCAGGACGCGACCGGCCAGATTCATCAGCCCCTCGGTCGCCGGCCAGGGGCTGATGTGCGTCATGTTCGCACAGAACATCGTGTCGAACGTGCCTGTTGGCCAGGTCGAGGCGTCGGCGGCGTCCAGCGGCAGGGCCGGTTGCACATTGGCGGCGCCGACCTGTTGCGCCCAGGCGGAGATACTGGCGCGGGCCTCGGCGCTGGGGTCGCTGGGTGTCCAGGTCACGCCGGGCAGGGCAGAGGCGAAGGTCACGGCGTGCTCGCCTGATCCAGACGCGATCTCCAGCACCGATCCGTGGGCCGGAAGATGGGCGCGCAGCACCTTCAGAATCGCATCGCTGTTGCGTCGCGCGGCGGGCGAGGTCAGTGCGCCATCGGGCAGGGTGGTGAGGGTGTCGAGAGTTTGCACGGTCGTCTTTCTAGCGCCGAACTTGCCCGATCGCATCCGTGATCTTTTGTCGTGGACACCGGTAGACATCGACAGTTTCTTGCGCAGTTTGACGTGGCGGAAAGAGCGGAGCAATTCGCCTGTAACAGTGCGTGAACGTCGCGTGCTGATGGCCACGGCGGCGTCAGATCGTCGGGCTTGGACGCTCAGGAGAAGCCCTTTTGTCGATTCCCGTAACGCCCGGACTCCGTCCAGCGCCCACCAACCATGCCGGGCTGATCGCCTGGGTTGAGCAGATCGCCGCTCTGACTAAGCCTGACCGGGTTCACTGGTGCGATGGGTCCGAAGGCGAGAAGCAGGCGATCATTGCGGACCTGCTGGCCAAGGGCACGCTGAAAGAACTGGATCAGACCAAGCGGCCCGGCTGTTATTACGCTGCCTCTGATCCGCGCGACGTGGCGCGCGTCGAGAGCCGCACCTTCATCTGTTCGGACGATGAAGTTGACGCTGGCCCGACCAATAACTGGGCCGATCCGATCGAGATGCGTGATCGTCTGGACGGGCTGTTCGACGGCTGCATGATCGGGCGGACCATGTATGTCGTGCCCTTCTGCATGGGGCCGTTGGGCTCGGCCATCAGTGCTCTGGGCGTCGAGATCACCGACAGCGGCTATGTCGCCATTTCGATGGGCGTCATGACCCGCATGGGCAAGCCTGCGCTGGACCAACTGGGCGACAGGGGCGTGTTCGTGCCTGCCGTTCATACGCTGGGCGCGCCGCTGGCGCAGGCACAGGCCGATGTGCCGTGGCCCTGCAACGACGACAAGTGGATCGTCCATTTCCCGGAGACGCGGGAGATCTGGTCCTATGGCTCGGGCTATGGCGGCAACGCCCTGCTGGGCAAGAAATGCTACGCTCTGCGGATCGCTTCGATCATGGCCCGCGACGAGGGCTGGTTGGCCGAACATATGCTGATCCTGAAGCTGACCAGCCCGCAGGGTTCGGTCAAATATGTCGCCGCCGCCTTCCCCTCGGCCTGCGGCAAGACGAATCTGGCCATGCTGCAGCCGACGCTGGCAGGTTGGAAGGCGGAAACCGTGGGCGACGACATCGCCTGGATGCGGTTCGGCGATGACGGGCGGCTGTATGCGGTGAACCCGGAGGCGGGCTTCTTCGGCGTGGCGCCCGGCACCAGCCGCGACACCAACCACAATGCGCTGGAGACGCTGGCAACCAACACCATCTTCACCAACACCGCCCTGACGCATGACGGCGATGTGTGGTGGGAAGGCCTGACCAAACAGGCGCCGGACGGCCTGACCAACTGGAAGGGACAGCCGCACGATCATACGTCCGGCGAACCGGCGGCGCATCCGAACGCCCGTTTCGCCGCCCCCGCTGGTCAATGCCCGGCCATCGCGGCGGAATGGGAAGACCCCAGGGGCGTGCCGATCGACGCCATCCTGTTTGGTGGGCGCCGGGCCAGTGCGGTGCCGCTGGTCACCGAGGCGTTCGATTGGGAACACGGCGTCTTCATGGGTTCGACCGTAGCGTCGGAAGGTACGGCGGCGGCAGAGAACAAGGTCGGCGAACTGCGCCGTGACCCGTTCGCCATGCTGCCCTTCTGCGGCTACAACATGGGTGACTATTTCGCGCACTGGCTCAAGATGGGGCAGGGGCGCGACGCCTCGAAACTGCCGCGCATCTTCTTCGTCAACTGGTTCCGTAAGGATCAGGACGGCAAGTTCGTCTGGCCGGGCTTTGGCGACAATTCGCGCGTGCTGAAGTGGATTTCACAACGGATCGACGGTGAGGCGGAGGCGGAGGATACGGCCGTCGGGCGCGTCCCGACGCAAGGTTCGCTGGACCTTTCGGGGCTGGACCTGTCGCAAGCCCACCTGTCGACCCTGCTGGACGTCGACGCCGAGGTGTGGCGCGAAGAGGCGGCGCTTATCCCGGCCTTTTATGAGAAGTTCGGCGACCGGTTGCCCCGGGCCCTCTGGGCGCAGCACGCGGCCCTGGTCGAGCGGCTGGAGACGCGCGGCAAGACGGTCATCGCCGCAGAATAAGCTGGGGTTTCCGGTCCAAACCGGGTTGCAATAAGAGCGTCACGGGTCGATCTGAGGCCCGTGACGACATCTCCTCCCATCGTGATTATCGGCGCGGGCGTTCTGGGCCTCTGCACGGCGTTTGAGCTCCAACGCCGGGGCCATGCCGTGCGCGTGATTGATCCGGGCGCGGTGAATGCGTCGCTAGTCGCGGCGGGCATGGTGGCCCCGGCGATGGAGGCGGCCATCGACAATGTGCCGCTGGAACAGGCGCAACTGTTTCGGGCGGGGCGCGACCTGTGGCCGGATTTCGCCGAGGCGGCCGGGATCAATCTGGCGCGCCGTCCGGCGGAATGGCGTGGCGGTGATGTGGGCGGCATCGAGGCGCGCTTGAGCACGCTGGGCTTCGCCGCCCGTCGCGAAGGCGACCGGGTCGTCACCGATGAAGATTATCAGGTTGAACCGGCTCAGGCGGTTCCCTCGCTGAAGAAGTCGCTGGGCGATGCCGTTGTTCAGGGGCGTGTCAGCGGCGTCGACCACTCAGGCAATCTGTGGCGGGTTTTCGTTGGCGGTGAAACCATTGAGGCGTCGGCTGTAGTTGTGGCGACAGGGGCGGCGGATGCTGTCGCTGGCTTGCCAACGGCAGCACATGATCTGGTCGCCGCGATCCAGCCGATCCGAGGCCAGATCGGGGTGATAACGCAGGCGCTGACACCCCATGTCGTGCGAGGGCCGGGGGCCTATGTCGCGCCGATGGCGGACGGATCGGTGGTTGGGGCCACGATGGAGCCGGGCAGCCGGGATACAGCACCGGATGCCGCGACAGGCGAGCGACTGATGCAGGCGGCATGGCGGGTTCTGAACCAGACGCCGGAACTGCTGGAGATTGAATGGCGCGCTGGTGTTCGTGGGGCGTCAGCCGATGGAATGCCGATGGCCGGGCCTGCGCCGGATGCGGAAGGGCTGTTCTTCGCCCTGGCCCCGCGCCGCAATGGTTGGCTGCTGGGGCCGTTGGTGGCGATGATCGTCGCCGATGCGGTCGAGGGACGGGCCCCGTCGCAGGAAGCCCGCGCCCTCGACCCTCGACGGTTTTAATCCGCCATCGCGAAGCGGACGGTGAAGTTGACCGTCGCGCCGTCAACAGCGTGTCCGTCAACCGTGCGCGGGTTCATGCGGAAGTCCCGCGTCAGGCTCTGGGCCGCGCGGCCAAAGCCCTGGCCGTTCGGCGTTTCGCCCACGACACGGCAGCCCGTCAGGCCCCCATCGACGCGGACCACGCAGCTCAGGCTGGCGGAGCCCGCCGTGCCGTTTTCGGCCGCGCGTGTCGGATAGGCGCGCGCCATCTGTGCGGCAGACGGGCGACTGGCCCAGGTGGGGTTGTTGATCACCGAGGCGGCGCGCGGCGGGGTCTCGACCGGAGCCGTGCCGCCTTCAACGCCGGTCGGCGTCGTGCTGACGATGATCTGGCCGGGAGGCGCGAAGCTGGTCGGGTTTTCCGGCGGCGTCAGTGGGATCGTCGGCACGTCGATCGGCACGGTCAGGACCGGCTTGTGGATCGGCGTCGGTGGGGCTGCCGTCACGGTTGGCGGCAAGGGTTTGGTCTCAGGCGGGCGGTACATGACGACGTCCACCGGACTGTCCGGCGGGGTCGGTGCAACCATCCCGCTCAATTCAAAACGCTGATTATACAGAACGACCCCTGCCGCCACGTGCAGGACGACCGATACGCCAATAGCGCCCCACATCCAGCGAGGGATGGGTTTTCTGCGTTCCCCGAAGTCGATGGGGCTGATCAGGCCGGGACCTCCGGCGGCGCGGATCATCATGATATGCACTCCCTCGTTCACCGCCCCCGCAGCGCCCGTAACGTGAAGTGAGCGTCAAGGTTGTGGCGGCTTTACGGCGGAGGTTTCAGGTTCGACCAACGTCGATCCTTAACGGCGGCGTTAAGGATTAGGGTTTCGTTAACCATGCTCGCAGACCCTCCGCGCATGGGCATCGGATCGATTCCATCTTCCAGCGGCGTAGAGACGGCCATCCGGCGCGCCTCCAATGCCGTTGGCGTGGACTTCGACTTCCTGATGAAGACCGCGCGGCGCGAAAGCGCGATGAACCCGTCGGCCAAGGCGCGGACCTCATCGGCGGCAGGCCTGTTCCAGTTTATCGAACAGACGTGGCTGTCCACGGTCAAACAACATGGTCCCCAGCATGGATACGGCCAGTACGCCGACCTGATCCAGCGCGGATCGGATGGACGCTGGCGGGTAGATGGATCGGCGCGCAATGTGGTGCTGGATCTGCGGTTCGACCCGCAGGCGGCTTCGACGATGGCTGCGGAACTGACTGCATCGAACGCGGCCTATCTGCGTGGGCGAACGGGCAAGGAGCCGGGGGCAGGCGATCTGTACGCGGCCCACTTCCTGGGTCCGGCGGGCGCGGCGAACCTGATGCAGGCGATGGACCGCAACCCGAACGGCAGCGCGGCGGCCCTGTTCCCCGATGCGGCGCGGGCGAACCGCAGCATCTTCTATCGCGATGGGCGCGCGGCCACGGTGGCAGAGGTTCACGCCAATCTGCAACGCACGGCGGGGCAGGGCGCGCCAGCCAGCGGCGCGGGGGAGGGGACGCTGGCGGCGCCCAGTCTGAGCGAGCGCGACCAGATGCTGGCCGCGCGGCTGGACCGTCTGAAGCAGGATCAGGGGCTTTTGGCCCTGCTGCTGGGCCAGGACGGACAGTCCAGCAGCGGCTTTGGCGGCGCCTTTTCTCCGGGCGGAAAAGAATCGACCTGAAACCGGTTTCGACAGGTCGATGGTAAACCGGACGTTAAGCATGGCAGTGTGATCGTAAGGGCAACGTCCGATTCCTTCACGAGCTGTCCATGACCGCCTACCGCGCACGATTGACCGAAGTGGACATTCGCCGCCTGATCAAGGCGACGGACGAGGACGAACGGGCCGAAGCGGCGCACAAGATGTGCCGCAGCATGGAAGCCGCCGAACTGGACGAGACGGGCCGAGAGGCGGCGCAGAAGATCATCCGCCTGATGTCGCAGGACGCCGCAGAAATGGTGCGCCGGGCCATGGCGATCACGCTGAAGGCCTCGGACCTGATCCCCAATGATGTGGCGCGCAGACTGGCCGCCGATCTGGACAGCATCGCCCTGCCGATCATCGCCGCCAGCCCGGCGTTCAGTGATGACGACCTGATCGAGATCGTCCGCGCCGGTTCGCCTGTGCGCCAGACGGCGGTTGCGGGGCGCCAGCGGGTGTCGCGCGATGTGGCGACGGCCTTGGCCAACGAAGGATGCGAGCAGTCGGTGCGGACACTGGCTGCAAACGACAATGCCGATATCAGCGAGGCAGCCCTGGGTGTGGTCGTTGATCGTTTTTCAGCCTCGCCGGAGGTGGTGACGGCGGTTGCCTATCGTCAGGTTCTGCCGCTGTCGGTGACAGAACGGCTGATCGAACTGGCCAGCGATACCGTGCGCGAGCATCTGGTGACGCGCCATGCGGTTGCGCCTGAAACCGCCATCCGTCTGGCCCAGTTTGCGCGTGAGCGGGCGACGATTGATCTGGTGGATCAGGCGGCGGCCAGCGCTGATCTGCCCGCTTTTGTCGCTCAACTGAATAATCGAAAAGCTTTGACGGCGTCGCTGCTGCTGCGCGGTCTGGCGCGCGGACAGATGGCCTTGTTCGAGCATGGACTGGCTGAACTGGCGCATACGCCGCATCAGCGCGCCTGGTTGATGGTGCATGACGCCGGGCCTTTGGGTCTGAAGGCCATCTATGACCGTGCGGGGCTTCCGCCGCGCCTGTTCCAGGCCTTCCGCGCCGGTGTCGACACCTGGCGGACGCTGGCGGCTGAGGGGGCTGACACTTCTGGCGCGCCCTTCCGTCAGAAGATGTTGGAACGGTTCGTGACCCAGCGTCCGAACGTGATGCGCGATGATCTGGCCTATCTGATGGAGCGTCTGGATCAGGCGCCGCCGCCGCGTGCTTCCCATGCTGTCGCCGCCAACGCTGCCTGACAGCAGTCATCGAAACGAAAAAGGCCCGCCGGATCGGCGGGCCTTTCGTCTGTCTTCAGCGATTGTTCTCAGCCTGCGCGGTGCTCGGCCACCTTGGCTTCCAGGGTTTCGGCCAGAACCCGTCCGGTGGGATTTTCGTCAGTCTTGATCTGGTCGCGAACGATGGCGCGCAGCGCGTCCACATGGGCGTCCAGAATCACCGCAGGCGCCGTCATGCGCCGGGCCGGATCATCCAGCATTCGGCACAGCGAACCGGCGATCCGCGTGACCAGCGGGTATTCGTAGGTCGTGCCGAGACCCTTCAGGTCATGCGCGCGGAAATACAGGGCCTCGGCCGTTTCGGGGGTGTATCCCTTTTCGCGGATGTCGGCCTGGGCCTTGTCCAGCTTGGTGATTTCGTCGTTCAGCCACTGGCCGAACTGGGCCGACATGGCCTTCAGCGCCTCTTCCGCCTTGGCGATGGCGTCTGCGTTGATGTTGAACCCGCCGCCGACCTTCATACGAAGCGTGTTGGGCGGGCGGCTGATATGCGCCGGGTTACTCATGGCGGTCTCCAAAAGACTATCGCCTAAAAGCTTAAGCGCACGCCCTTAAGAAGGCGTGACCGGTCAGTTGGTGAACTGCTCGGCCATGACGCGCTCTTCGAACGAACGCCCCGCGTCGAACAGCATGGTCAGGGTGACGTCACGGCGTTCACGCACCTCCACGGCGGCGACGCGGCGGACTTCGAAATTGTCAGCGGTGGCGGAGACGGGCCGTTTGCCGGGCTCCAGCACGTCGAAACGCACCCTGGCGCCGTGTGAGAGCAGGGCGCCGCGCCAGCGGCGAGGACGGAAGGCGCTGATCGGCGTCATCGCCAGAACGCGGGCGTCCAGCGGAATGATCGGGCCGTGCGCCGACAGGTTATAGGCGGTGGACCCGGCAGGTGTCGCCACCAGACAGCCGTCGCACGACAACTCCTCCAGGCGCACGCGGCCATCCACGGAGATCTTCAGCTTGGCGCTCTGGCGCGTCTGGCGCAGCAGCGAAACTTCGTTGATCGCCAGTCCCGTCTGCACCTCGCCGCTTTCAGTCCAGGCGTCCATCTGCAGCGGATGAATGACCGTGCGCTCGGCGGCGCTGATCCGTTCCAGTAGGTCGTCTTCCTCATAATCGTTCATCAGGAAGCCGACCGAGCCGCGGTTCATCCCATAGACCGGCGTGCGGCGCTTCAGATTGGCGTGCAGCGTCTCCAGCATCTGACCGTCGCCGCCGATGGCCACGATCACATCGGCCTCGGCCTCGGACACGGCGCCATAGCGTGCAATCAGGGTGCGCCGCGACGCCTGGGCTTCCGGGCGGTCGCTGGCGATGAAGGCCAGGGCAGGGGGCGATTCAAGCTTGGTCACTGGCGGACGTGAACCGAGGCGGCGGCCCAAGTCAAACGTTTGAAGGCGTTTCCATCATTTGGCGGAAGGCGCGCGCGGCAGTTTGCGGATGCATGGCGCTGGCGCTCCACCGGGCTTCGGTAGGCAGGCCGCCCGTCAGTTTACGCACTTCGGTCAGCAGGGAGGCGAAGACGGCCCGATCCACGCCCACCGCGACGCAGGCCAGATAGAGGGCTTCCGCCGTTGGCGCATGCACGGCGGCGCGCACGCTCGATATGGGAAATTCGCCCAGGGCGGCCAGGGCTTCCTCAAACAGATTGAGGCGTTCCTCACGCAGAGCGCGGACCAGCAAGCCGGGGCGGAGTTGGCCCGAGGTTTTCAGTTTGTCGACCAGACGGCGTTCCATCTCCGGCCGGTCATCCTGGTCTGTTCGGCGGTTGGGCGCAGGCATGGCGCGCCAACCCACGGCGCCGCCTGTGCGGGATGCGTCGTCGGCGGCCTGCTGAATGGTCGCGCCCAGCAACGCGTCGTCGATGCGGAAACGCTCGCCTATGGATTGGCGCAGGGCCTGACCAACCCATTGATAGAGTTGCTGGGCCTGGGCTTCACTGAGGCGCGGATGACGCGACAGGGGCGCACGCAGGCCTGCGATGCGGCGTGACTGGTCCACCAGACGGCCCATTGACGTGTCGTTGATCAGGGCCGTGCGGTTCGAGGCCAAGGCCGTCATGGTGACCGCCTCGCCACGGTCAATAATGGCGTCCGCGACAGCGCCGGACAGATAGGGGCGGCGGGCGACGGCGATCTGGTGTTCCAGCGTGGCCTCGACCAGAACGCGGATCAGGTCGCCGTCCTGCAACAGCGGGCTGGCGGCGATGATTGGCCCGGCGATCTCGATTTCGTCCAGCGCCAGCATGTTGATCAGGGCGGGCGGCGCCCAATCGACCTGTGACAGTCGTTGAGACAGGATTTTGCGCACATCCCGTTCGGCTTGCCTGGCCAGGGTCAGGAAGACTTCGCCCAGCACCGGAGAGGCGCCGCTTTCGGGCGGAGAGGCTTCGCACAGGGCGACGATGGACAGGAGCAGCCGCTGGCGGTCGTCAATGTCGCGACTACGGGCCAGTTCGACGAGTGCGCGTCCGTCCCTGTCGGAAACGGCCTTTTGGGGCGTCCTCATTTGAACGACAGCAGGCACGATGCTTCCCCCGACGGGCGTTGATGGCCGTAACGCTACGGCTGTGGGCATGAAGGGCGGGTTAACTACACCTGCAGACAGCCGCATGACGTAACGTCAGCCTTGGTTTGCGCGCCTTGACGCCGTCTCAAAGCCGGTGGACGCTGAGAAAAAGCCCGGCAGAGGCGCGATCAGTGACAAGAGGAAATCATGGCTGACGGCAGCGTTGCATCATTGAAAACCCGTGTGTCGGAGGCCGAATGGCAGACGCGCGTGGAGTTGGCCGCCCTCTATCGCCTGGTGGCGCTGAACGGGTGGGACGACATGATCTTCACCCACATCTCAGCGCGTGTTCCGGGGCCTGAGCATCATTTCCTGATCAATCCCTACGGCTATTATTTCGATGAAATCACGGCCTCGTCGCTGGTGAAGGTCGATCTGGAAGGCAACATCGTTCAGGACACGACCAACTTCATCAATCCGGCCGGCTTCACCATCCACTCGGCGGTTCATGCCGCGCGTGAGGACGCCAAGTTCGTCATCCACCTGCACACCGTGAACGGCGTCGGTGTGGCGGCCCAGCAGCACGGTTTGCTGCCGATCAGCCAGAACGCGTGTTTACTGCAGCATCAGGTTGCTTATCATGGGTACGAGGGGTTGGCCTTGAACCATGACGAACGCGAACGTCTGGTCGCCGACCTGGGGGACAAGCCGCTGATGTTGCTGCGTAATCACGGCACCTTGGCGGTCGGGGAAACGGCGGCTCAGGCATGGATCGGCATCTTCTTCCTGGAGAGGGCCTGCGCACAGCAGGTCGCGGCGCTGTCAGGCGGGCGCGACTATGTCCTGATTGCGCCGGACGAGGCGCAGAACGAAACCAAGGAGCAGGGGCGGGGGATCGGCTTCATCTCCGGTCTGGCGTGGCCCGGGGCGTTGCGCCAACTGGATCGCAAGTCGTCCGGCTACGACGTCTGACGACGGCAGGGGCCGGGGCGTTCGCCCTGGTCCTGATCCCCACGGCGGTCGTCGCCGGGGCCTGGACCCAGCCCAAGGGGCAGGGGCAGGTGATCGTCAAATACGAGGATATGCGCGCCGACGAAGGGTTCGACCCATCCGGCGACACCCTGCCCCTGCCAGCGCGACGCCGGGACGCTGCGGTGGGGCTGTTTGCAGAATATGGTCTGACAGATCGCCTGACGCTGCAGCTGAAGGCCGACTGGCAGAGCGGCGAGGACGCCTTTGTCGACTATGAAGGGCGTGGTCCGGTCGAACTGGGGCTGACGTGGAAGGTCTGGCGCGACGATCACAATGCCGTCAGCCTCTACGCCGGATACGCCGAGGCGGGAGAGGGGCGTAACGCCGGTTACGCCGCGCCGGGCGTCGGCGGTCATGATTGGGAAATGCGCGCCTCTGCCGGTCGGTCGATAAAAGTAGCAGACCGGCTGGGCCTGGACAGCGCCTTTGTTGAGGTTCAGGCCGCCAGGCGATTGCGCAGCGACCTGCCTGATGAAACGCGCGCGGACCTTACTGTGGGCGGACGGTTCGGCGGTCACTGGATGGTGTTGGGCCAGGCCTTCGGCGGTGCGGCGGACGGCGGTGCGCGCTGGGCCTCGGTCGAGGGATCGCTGGTGCGCGACCTGGGCGAATGGAGCATCCAGGCGGGCTGGCGCGAAACCGTGGCGGGTCGCGAGACGCCCCTTGCGCGAGGTTTCACCCTAGCGATCTGGCGACGTTTTTGACGCGACGAAAGTTGCGACGGATTTCTCTCGGATCAACGTTAGACTCAGAACGTTCGGCGCTTCATTATAGACACTTAATGTTGCGCCTGTTCCTTGAGTCGCTAAGCGTGCGCGGCTTCACCATGTGAGAGACACCGCGTGTTCAAACGGCATTTTTTCCTGATCGCTGCTGGCGTGTTGCTGGCGCTCATGGTCGTCGCGGCGGTTCTGAAAATTGTCTTTGCACATGATGGTCCGCAAGCCGGACCTGGCGCTGGACGCGGCGGCGCTCGTGGACAGCAGGTGTCTGAGGCTGTGGTCGGATCGCGCCAATTCTCGGACCAGATCCGGGTGCTGGGCGTGGCGCGCGGCGCAAAGTCGGTCAATATCACCTCGCCCACGACCCAGTTGATCACGCGCGTCATGTTCGTTGACGGGCAATATGTGTCGGCGGGCGCGCCTCTGGTTGAACTGCAGGCGCGAGAGGAAGAGGCCACGGTCATCGAGGCGCGGGCGCGGGTCGCTCAGGCGCAGCGGGAATATGATCGGTACAAGAATCTGACCGACCGGGGCGTCGCGCCGCGCATCATGCTGGAGCAGGCCGAGACCGCGCTGGCCACGACCCAGGCGTCCTTGCAGGCAGC
>NZ_JABAZW010000039.1:0-3274 GCF_018608325.1 Brevundimonas sp.
CCGCCGCCAAGAGCCGCGCCGAAACCGCCAGCGCCCTGTCGAAGGAGGCGACCAGCCGTCGCAACGCCTCCGAAGGGGTGAACATGGACGAGGAGCTGGTCAATATGACCACCTTCCAGCAAGCCTATAACGCCTCCGCCCGCCTGATCCAGGCGAGCAAGGACATGTATGATGTTCTGATCGGAATCCTGAGATGACCCGCGTCGCAACCTTCGGAAACTATCAGTCGGCGCTACTCAACCTGATGAGCGCCCAGAACCGCGCGCAGCAGGCGCAGGAGCGGATCGCCAGCGAAAAGATCGCCACCGACATGTCCGGCTATGGCCGGGGCGCAGAGTCCCTGACCAGCCTGACTTCGACGCAGGAGCGGCTGACCGGCTTCATCACGGCGGGCAAGGCGGCGTCGGCGCGGCTGGACGCACAGGATCTGGCCATGACCCGCGTCGCCGACGGTGGCAAGGGCGCGCGCGACGCCATCGCCAACAGTCTGGCGGCGGGGCGCGTGGACAATCTGATGGCCGAGTTGAGCCTGCAGTATCAGACGGTGCAGGGCGGACTGAACGCCCAGCATCAGGGAACCTATCTGTTCGGCGGCGGACAGGGCGACACGCCGCCCGCGACAGCCAAGACGATGGCGGATCTGGCGGCGGCGCCTTCGTCAGCCGCGACCTTCGCCAACGACACCCTGAAGCAGAAGTCGCGCATCAACGAAACGACCACGATCGAGACGGGCTTCCTGGCCAATGAGCTGGGCGGGGCGCTGGCGGACGTGTTCCGCAACATCCAGGCCTATCAGAACGGCGCGCCGGTCACGATGAACGGCGTGACCTACACCCCCGCCGCAGCCGGTTCGATTGCGGGCAAGCCGAGCGGGGAGGTTGAGGCCTTCCTGCAGGCGGCGATGAAGGAACTGGACAAGGCCAATGAGGGCGTGACCAACCAGACCGCCAAGAACGGCCTGATGCAGAACCACGTCGAGGCCGCGCTGGATGCGCATGAGGCGCAGGAAATCTCGCTGAAGAAGCTGATGCAGGACAAGTCGGGCTATGACCCGGCGCAGGCGATCACCGACCTGCAGATGGCGCAGGTCGCCATTCAGGCCTCGGCCCAGGTGGTGAACTCGCTGCGCAACACCTCGCTGCTGGACCTGCTGCGCTAAGCCCGGATTCCTGGATTTACGGCTACGCTGGACGGGTGATGCGCTAAGAACATATAGTGAACGAATGGCCCGTCTCGACCTTCGTCACAAGCTGTCTGTTCTGGCCGACGCCGCCAAATATGACGCCTCCTGCTCGTCGTCGGGGACGTCGAAGCGGGACTCGGTCGGAGGCAAGGGGATCGGCTCGACCGAGGGGATGGGCATCTGTCACGCCTATACGCCGGACGGGCGGTGCATCAGCCTGTTGAAGGTGCTGCTGACCAACTTCTGCATCTACGACTGCGTCTATTGCATCAATCGCGCGTCATCGAATGTGGAGCGGGCGCGGTTCGATGTGGACGAGGTCGTGGACCTGACGCTGAACTTCTACAAGCGCAACTATATCGAGGGTCTGTTCCTGTCGTCCGGCATCATCCGGTCGGGCGACTATACGATGGAGCAACTGGTTCTGGTGGCCAAGACCCTGCGCGAGGTTCACGATTTTCGGGGCTATATCCACCTGAAACTGATCCCTGAGGCGGACCCCAAGCTGGTGGAGATGGCGGGGCTTTATGCCGACCGGCTGTCGGCCAATGTCGAACTGCCGCGCGATGAGGCGCTGGCCCGGCTGGCGCCCCAGAAGGATGTCGGGGTTATCAAGAAGGCGATGGGGCAGGTGCGGCTGGGCGTCGAGGCGGCCAAGCCCGCCAAACGCGACAAGGCCAAGCCGCCGAAGTTCGCGCCGGGCGGCCAGAGCACCCAGTTGATCGTGGGGGCAGACGGGGCGCCGGACACCGAAATCCTGGATCGCAGCGCGTCCCTGTACGGGGGCTATGGGTTACGTCGGGTCTATTATTCGGCCTTCAGCCCGATCCCGGATTCCAGCTCGGTCCTGCCTTTGTCCAAGCCGCCGCTGATGCGCGAGCACCGGCTGTATCAGGCCGACTGGCTGATGCGGTTCTATGGGTTTTCCGCGCCGGAGATCGGCGAGGGGGCGTCGGGCGGGATGCTGGATCTGGCGGTTGATCCCAAACTGGCCTGGGCGCTGAACAAGCGTGAACAGTTTCCCGTCGATGTGAACCGGGCGCCGCGTGAGATGCTGCTGCGCGTGCCGGGGCTGGGCGTGAAGGCGGTGGACCGGATCGTGTCGGTCAGGCGGTATCGGACGCTGCGGCTGGAGGATGTGGGGCGGCTGACGCGGTCGGTGGCCAAGCTGCGGCCCTTCATTACGGCGCTGGACTGGACGCCCGGCGGGCTGACGGATGCGGCGGACCTGCGGGCGCGGGTGAGCAGCCGCACGCCGGAACAGCTGAGCCTGTTCTGATGCCGGTCGCGGTTCTGGCGTCAGAGACGGATTTCGAAGGGTGGAGAAAGGCGGCGCGGGACTTCCGGCTGGCGGGCGTGGCGCCGGGTGCGGCGCGGTTCGTTGTGGAGGGGGCGTCGTCTGCGCAAGGCGGGCTGTTTGATCTGGCTCCCCCGGTTCCCTCTGAACGGCGCCTTGAGCGGACGGGCAGGCAGGCCGAGTTCCGCGTTCCCGCCGCCTTTGTCGATTTGGCGAAAGAGGTGATCCTGCATCGCTCGGTCGACCGGTTTGACCTGATGTATCGGCTGCTATGGCGGCTGGGGGATGAGCCGGACTTGCTGAAGGTGATCTCGGATCGTGACGTGGCCGATGCGATGGAGCGGGCCAAGAACGTCAGTCGGGCGGCGCACAAGATGAAGGCCTTCGTCCGCTTTCGTCAGGTTCACGATGATCGGGGCGAGGCCTGGGCGGCGTGGTTCGAACCGGCGCACCGGGTGGTGGAGAAGACGGCGGGCTTCTTCCAGCGGCGGTTCACGACCATGCGCTGGTCGATCCTGACGCCGGACGGCAGCGTCTTCTGGGACGGCGAAGCCCTGCGGTTCGGACCGCCCGCGACGCGCGACATGGCGCCGGGCGAGGACGAGATCGAGGAATTCTGGAAGACCTATTACGCCTCCACCTTCAACCCGGCGCGTCTGAGCGTGAAGACGATGCAGGGCGAGATGGCCAAGTCCTACTGGAAGAACCTGCCGGAAGCCGCCCTGATACCCGAGCTGGTGGCGGCGTCGCGGGCGCGGACGGTTGACCGCCCTTGCCCATCCACCAGCCCACGC
>NZ_JABAZW010000039.1:3306-3775 GCF_018608325.1 Brevundimonas sp.
GGGCCGAGGCGATGGTGGCGGCGCCAGCGCCCCAGCCGAATGTGCGCTTTGCCAGAGCGGTCGCGCCCGACCTGCATCTGGGTCGGCCGGGCGATGTCGCGCCTGACAGTCTGGAAGCGGTCGCGCGCGGGGTGCAGGGGTGCCGTCGCTGTCCGCTGCATCGCGATGCGACCCAAGGCGTGTGCGGCGAGGGGCCGAGGGCGGCGCGGCTGATGATCGTGGGCGAACAGCCGGGCGATCAGGAAGACCTGAGCGGGCGAGCTTTCGTCGGACCAGCGGGGCAGGTGCTGGACGCGGCGTTGCAAGAGGCCGGCATTGATCGGGCGGACGTCTATCTGACCAATGCGGTGAAGCATTTCAAACATGAGCCGCGCGGCAAGCGAAGACTGCACAAGACGCCGAACGCGGGTGAGGTTCAGGCCTGCCGCTGGTGGCTGGACGCCGAGCGGCGGCTGGTGCGGCCCCGGGT
>NZ_JABAZW010000109.1 GCF_018608325.1 Brevundimonas sp.
CAGCCGCGGCAGGCGACGCAGCAGGGTGTAATAAAGCTCGGGCGTGTCGATCTGTTTGCCGATCGGTCCGCCCAGCACCCGCACGGCCTGCGCCAGAACGACGCTGACGGCCAGCAGCCAGACGCCGCCGGTCACGCCCTTGAGGACAGAGGCGCGGCTGAGGCCTGTCCCATGCCGGGCGCCCCAGCCCGCGAACCCGGTCAGCAAAGCGGCCAGTCCCAGCAGCAGCCAGCCGACCACAGGCGGATGGCGCAACACGATCAGGCCGAACACATCGGCATAGACGGCGTTATAGGTCGCCTTGGGCAGTTCGGGCGCGCGCAGGAAACCGTCGGCCGCCTCCAGCGCCAGTGAACCGATATGCTGCAGGCTGCCCTGATCCAGCGCCTCGGGCGTCGAGGTCGGCGAATGATACTGGTCCGGCCTGCCGATGAAGGCCAGATTCACTCCGGCGATGCCGCGATTGACCGCGATGGTCATGTCCGTGCCGTTCGGCATCAGGCGATAGACGAAGACGGTCAGGGCGTTGCTGGACGGGCCGCCGGTTGCGTCTTTGGTCGCGCGGGCGAACTGGGCGATGGTCTGGGCGTTGCCGGGGCCGGTTTCGAACATCATGGCCCGCCCGCCGCCGCCGCGCGCCTCCAGATTGACGACCATGCCGATCCGGTCGCGCAGCGGATGCTCGCTGAAGAAGGCGCGCGCGCCGTCCAGATTCAGCTCCTCGGCATCGGTCAGCAGCACGATCAGCGTGCGGTCAGCCGGTCCCCGCGCCTTGATCGCCTGCACGGATTCCAGAATGGCGGCCACGCCCGAGGCGTCGTCGGCGGCGCCCGGTGAACCCGGCACGCTGTCGTAATGGGCCATCATCAGGACGGCAGGCAGTTCGGGCCGACGTCCAGGCAGAACCCCGACCAGATTGACGGCCAGCAGACCCGCAGCATTGTCGCCGCGTTTCTGAATACGGCTGATGGCGGCGGGCGACAGGGCGCCGGACTGCAGGCTGGGGCTCAGGCCCAGGTCCGTCAGTCGCCCCAGCAGATAGGACTGCACCATCGCGTGGTCGATGGAGCCGATAGGGTGGGGCGCACGGGCGATATGCCGCACGTCCGTCATGGCGCGGACGGCGGAAAACTCAGTGGCGGGCGATAGGGCGGGAACGGGCTTGGGCGTCTGACTGGTCAGCACCGCCAGACCAAAGGCGGCTGCAAGGGACGCTAAAAGCAAGACCAGCCGCATAGTCACCCCCCGATGCCCGAACGACGCACTTCAGCCCGGAACCGGCGTCTTGTGCAAGGGCGGCTTTGCAATCAGGCCGCGCGTCGAAGGGACGAGGGCGCTTTCACATACAGGCCCTTGCGGCCGTTGACCGGCCTGAAGGCGACGGTTTCACCCTCCAGACGTTCGTCCACGCCCAGGAACAGGCAGCCGTCATCGACCAGTCGGCGCTCCAGACCGTCCAGCACGCGGGCGCGGCGCTGCGGCTCCATGTCGGTGATGACGTTGCGGCAGAAGATGACGTCGAAGCGAATCTCATCGACCGGTTCGTCCAGCAGGTTCGACCGTCCGAAACGCACCTTTTCGGCCAGTTCGTCCCGCACCCGCCATTGATCCTCAGCCGGTTCGAACCAGCGCAGCATGGTGTGGGCGGTCAGACCGCGCTGAACCTCGAAGCCGGAATAGATGCGCGAGCGCGCCCTTTCGATGGCCCGTTGCGACAGATCCGTGCCGATCACCTCGACATCGGCGCCCGCCTCTTTGCCCGCCATGGCGATGGACCAGGCTTCCTGTCCGGTCGAGCAGCCCGCCGACCAGATGCGGACGCGGCCGTCAGGACGCGCCCCGGCCAGAGCGGGAAGCAGCTCTTTTTCCAGCACATTGAACGGCGTGCGGTCGCGGCGGAACCAGGTCTCGGGGTTCAGCAGGCATTCGATCACCGCCCAGGCCAGCGACGCCACCGGCTGAGCCCACAGGTTCGCCAGCAGGGCCTCGACATTGGCGTAGCCTTCCCGGCGCGCAATCGGACCCAGCCGGTGTTCGGCCAGGTGAATGCGGTCACGCGCCAGTCGATAGCCGGCGCGCGTGGCGAGAAGATTCTGCAGCTTGTCGAAGTCGTCTGGCGTCATGCGGCGATCGCTCCGACCTCCGCCAGCTTGGACTGCAGGATGTCGCCGTCGAACGGCTTCATGACATAGTCGTCGGCGCCCGCAGCCAGAGCCTCGGCGATCTTTTCGGGCCGGGTCTCGATGGAGCAGAACAGGGCCTTGGGCCGGTCGCCGCCGGGCAGGGCGCGCATCCGGCGCAGGAAGCTGAGCCCGTCCATAACCGGCATGTTCCAGTCGATCAGCAAGACGTCGGGCAGGGCGCTGGTGCAATAGGCCAGGGCCTCTGCGCCGTCGGCGGCTTCATCGACCTCATAGCCGAGGCCTTCGACGATGCGGCGCGCAACCTTGCGGATGATGCGGCTGTCATCGACGATGAGACACGTGCTGACGGACAAGACAGGACTCCTGACGGGCGTTCGTCTTTACCCGATTCCCTCACACCAACTATGGCCGACGCCAGTTAATGAGTCGTTGGTGTGTGGGTTACACAGGCATGGTCGCCGACAACACGACCCGGCCGTCCTCGATCGTCGTCGTCAGGTCGCCGCCCGCCTCCGTCACGGTCAGCCACAGCCAGTAGGGCTGGATCCACTGACCCGCCAGACCCTCGTTCAGGCGCAGGCCGTTCAGTCCGGTCAGGGCTTCGGGCTTCAACCGCGCGCGGGCGCCGTCGGCGTGGCCGGTCAGGTGCAGGACGCCGTTCTCGACACGGGTCTCGATCACGGCGTTTCCGCCCATCGGCAGGGCGCCGATCGTCAGATAGGCCAGATTGATCAGGGCGCGGGCCTGGGGCTTGGAGAACTCGCCCTCGTTGACGCGCCAGTCCAGCGTCGCGCGTCCGCCCACGGTCACGCCTGTGACCAGGGCCTGTAGCTCGCGGGCCGTGAACCGCTCGCTGGTGGTGGCTGCGCCGAAGGCCACGCGGGCGAAATGCACCAGGGCCACCATCTTGCGCGCGCTCTGGGCGATCAGGGCCAGGGCGTCGTCGCGCATGTCCTGCGCCGACGGATCATCCAGCAGGTCCAGGCCCGAGACGATGGCGCCCGACGGGCTGATGAAGTCGTGGCACAGTTTGGCGGCAATGTAGGTGGCCAGTTCAGTCCCGTTGACGGACCCGTCTACGGGCAGATCGAGCGGGGCTTCGGCGGCGGTGTCGGTCATGGCGTCTGCAGCACTCGGGTCAGGATTTCGTCTGGCGCATCAGGCTGACGTGATTTGCCGGTTCATGGAACCTTCGGGATGGTCTATCCAGAGGCGCAATGACGACCTCATCCATCCCGACCCTCGACCGTGATCTGAAGTCCGGCGATCTGACCCTGAAACTGGCCGAGATCGCTGAAGAGGCGGCGCGCCTCATCCTGCCCTTCTGGCGCAGCGGAACGGCGGTCGAAACCAAGTCGGACGACAGCCCGGTGACCCAGGCGGACCGTGCGGCCGAGGCCCTGATTCTGGAACGGCTGGCCGCCCTCTATCCCGGTGTTCAGACGGTGGCGGAAGAGGCGGTGGCCGCGGATGGCGCTCCGACCGAAACCGACGACTGGTTCTGGCTGATCGACCCGCTGGACGGCACGCGCGGTTTTGTGCGCGGGGGCGAGGCCTTCACCGTCAATATCGCCCTGATCCATGACGGCTATCCGG
>NZ_JABAZW010000054.1 GCF_018608325.1 Brevundimonas sp.
CATCGCCATCGCCGCCTTCACCTGGGGCGCCTATCTGGGCGAAGAGGCGCTGGAACGCTCCGGCGCCGCCCCCATCTTCCTGATCGAACAGGGCGAGGCCCAGAGCGCGATTAGAAAAGTCGTCAGCGACGATCACGACATCAAGATTCTGGTCCTGGCGGCCGGCGCCGGCTCACGCGGGCCCGGCCCCCTGGTCTCGGCCATCATCAAGCACGGCGCCTCCCTCGGCGGCCGCAAACTCCCCGTCACCATCGTCCCCGGCGTCCTGACCGAAGACGAGATCGAGGATCTGGCCTAAGGCCGCCTAAGATTTGAACAGGTTCAACAGCCACTGCGGCTGTTTGTTGGCGATAGACAGGGTTTGAGCCGCCAATTGCTGGCGTATCTGCGCGGCCTGCAGTCTGGCCGATTCCTTGGCCATATCCGCATCAACCAGATTGCCCAGACCCGTTTCAAGCGCATCCTGATGCTTTGCGGCATGGTTCAGCAATCTATCGATATTCGCCTGCTGGACCCCGAAATAGCTTGCCGCAGAAACGCCCAGCGTCAGCGCCGCATCCACCTTCATCAGAAGATCATCAGGATCATTCCAGTTCAGCCCCGTCAGCCCCAGACCCGCCGCAGTCATATTGCGTGTGGATATCCGCTGCGCCTCAAGATCAGGCGTACTGATGAAACTGATGTCCGGCTGCACCTGACCCGACGTGTTCATCACACTCGGCTTGTAGGCCGTCGGCAGAGGCGCTGTTTCATCCTGCAGAACCAGCCCGCCCACGGTCCAGGCGCCGATCTTGTTGGGCGTATTGGGATTGAACCGGAACTCCAGCTCCCGTCCGCGCGACGGATCATAGTCAAAGCTGAGAATGAAATTATCGCTGCGTTCGGTTCCAGCCGGAACGGCTTCGCCATTTCGAGCATAGGCCTGACCGCTGGCCGCGACCCGCACGCCATTTTGCCAAATCTCTACGACGTCGGCGTCACCATAGGCATCCACAAGCAGGTCGACACGACCTGACTTCTCGCCCGCATCAATCACATAGGTCCTGGAAGCGCTTTCGGTCGCCTCTGTTTCTGGCGTCAGCACCCGCGGGTTTGCCCCCACGGACGTCAGGCTTTCGCGCGTTGTAGAAGTCGTCACACCCTGCGCCATCCATGTCGGGAAACTGGCTGAAGACCGGGGCGCGCCCACAGGATAAAGCTCGATGCCGCCAACAACCCATCCCGCACTGTCATGCGGGTTGTTTTCGTTAAATCTGAACTCAAGATTCTGTCCCTTGGCGGGGTCATAGTCGAAACTCAGAAGCTGTTGACCGCTGCGCGCCACCCCCTCGCCGACCATCCCGCCCCCTGAAACATAGGGCTGACCAGTGGCCGCGACGCGCACGCCATTCTGAAAGATTTCGACGACATCAGGGTTTTCGAAAGCATCAAACAACAGGTCGATCCGCCCCGCCTGCGCCCCGCCGTTCACCTGTCTGGACAAGACGCCCTGACTGGCCGGTGGCGCGCCTGCTGTCTCTGGGCGCAGATTGACGGGCGGCAATGAGGACGCATCCGATCGCGCCGAAACCAGAACGGAGTGAGCGTTTGGCGGCGACTGTGGACCAAAACCTGGGCCGCTTTCATAGGCGCGCTCCCACGCCCAGGTGTTGCCCCCTGCCGCTCTGATTTCATAGGATTTTCCGAGGGCTGGATCATAGTCGAAGCTCAGCATGACCTGACCGGTCACCGCGCTCCCGGGTCCAATGACGCTGGCGCCCGCGACATAGGCCTGACCCGATGAGGCCACGCGCTTGCCGCCCTGCCAGACCTCGAACGCATTTCCATCAACAAAGGCGTCCAGCCAGATGTCCACGCGTCCGGCCTTATCAAACGCCGTCTTTGCATCACCGTAGTCATGATTGACGGTGATCCGCGCATCGCCCGAATAGACCACTCGATCCATGAAGACAGAGGCGTTTACGGCCATCTGATTGAGGCCGACGATCTGAGTGAACGAGTCCGGCGTCAGAGGAGAGCGCGGAAGACTGAGACGCAGCTGACTAGACATTGATGGCGACACCGTCGTGTTCGCGCCCGCAGACATGGGCGTCAAAAATGACAGCGGGGTCTTGGTCGAGGTTGCTAGCGAGTAGCTGACGCTGCTTTTGACCGTAGCCTGCATCCCCAGACCATCCAGAAAGTTCACACCGTCGAACGAGGCGGTCTTCGCCTGACTGTCGATCTGTCGGATATGGCTTTCGATGTCGGCGCGAATGGCCAGACGGCTGCTGGACGTCTGGGACGGGTCCGCATAGGCGATTGTCAGTTTCTTGATGCTGACCAACAGGTCGTTGATGCCGGTCAGGGCGGCATCGGTCACCTGCAGAGCGGATGAGGCCCGCGACAGGCTCTGTGTCGCTGCCGTCCACCCGCTGCTTTGCGCCTTCAGGTTCTGGGCGATGGCGAAGATCGCACTGTCATCCTTGGCGCCCGACACCTTCAGCCCGGTCGTGACCCGGCTTTGCGCTGTCGACAGCGTCTCTTGCGCCGCATTCAAGGTTTGCAGGGCCTGAAGCGCAGACCGGTTGGTGAGAATGGACGCCATCCCGGCGCAGTGTGCCAACACACCCGTGAATTGTGAAGCTTGTTCACTTCACCGCAAATGTCTCGGATGGCCTTAGCCTCTGGGGACCAGACGCCACATGCGTAAGGGGTGGCGCACCGTGCCGGCTTCGGCGCCGGCGGCGTCGCCGCGGCCCATGTAGAGGTCGGCGCGGACAGGGCCGCGGATGGCTGAGCCGGTGTCCAGCGCCATGGCCAGACCGCGATAGCTGGCTGTCGCGCCGCGCAGATTGCCTGCGTCGGCATCCAGCCAGACCAGTTCGCCATAACGCCACTGGGACGGATCGACGGCGATGGCGCGGCGCTCGGTCAGGGGCACGCCTGCTGCGCCCGGCGGGTGGCCGTTGTCGTCCGGGTCGATGCGGAAGAAGATATAGCGCGGGTTCAGGGCCATCACGCTCTGGGCCTCATAGCCTCGGTGCGTAGCCAGCCAGTTGCGGATCGCATCGCCGGACGTGCCGTTTTCCGGCAGCAGGCCGCGCTGGGCCATCGGGCGGGCGATGCCGACGTTGTCGGCGGCATAGGCGGCGCGGGCGCGGCGGCCGTCCTCGAACGTCAGATAGCCGGATCCTTGAATCTGCATGAAGAACAGGTCTTCGGCCCGCATCCAGGCCAGGGCCTGCTCGGGGCGGGCATAGGCCTCGATGGTGGCGCGGTCGCCCGCCGCGCGCGGATCAGCGGGCTTGGGCAGGACAGGAGCGGAAAACTCGGCGTCCGCCCAGCGGCGAGCAGGATATTCGGGCGCGAAATAGGAGGTCAGCAGACCGGGGCGGCCATCCGCCGTCTCCGCCGGAACCGCGCTGAAGTTGGCTTCAAAGAAGGCCCGGGCGTCGGATGGGGTCACCGTCGTCCCGGCGTTCATGGCCTTGGCGCGGCTGCAGGTCGTGCGCGCCGTGGCGTCCCGCACCGCGCCGCAGCCGTCCACATAGGCGCGGAAGGCGGCCAGATGATCCTCGTCATTCCAGCCCGGCAGAACCGCAGGACTGACCGCATGAGACGAAAGCGGGGGCAGGGAAGGGCCGGGCCCGCCGGGGGTCGGCGTATAGGGAATCTCGCTGCCCGGCACGGTCGGATGCACAGGCGTCATCGGCCCGGTCGAACAGGCG
>NZ_JABAZW010000171.1:0-9303 GCF_018608325.1 Brevundimonas sp.
GGGTGGCGCGCTTGGCGTAGTCGTCGGCAAGCGTCGCTTCCGGCCCGCGACCGGGCCGGCCGATGGCGACGATGCTCAGTTTCATCGTTTAGTCGCGCGCGGTGCGGTGAGCGGAATCGACCGCCCAGATCTTCTCGATGTTGTAGAAGGTGCGCACTTCGGGACGGAACAGGTGGATGATCACGTCACCGGCGTCGATCAGAACCCAATCGCAATGCGGCAGGCCCTCAACCTTGGCCTTGCCCAGACCCTGTTCTTTCAGGGTGCGCAGCAGGTGGTCGGCGATGGCGCCGACGTGACGGTGCGAGCGCCCGGACGCCACGATCATGGTGTCGGCCATGGCGCTTTTGCCCTTGAGGTCGATCAGGACCATGTCCTGAGCCTTGTCCTCATCGAGGCGGATCAGCAGGGCTTCTTCGAGCGGGGTGGAGCCGACCGGGCGCGGGGCGGAATCGCCAAAAGCAGGGCCGTCTTCGGAATGGAGAGGTTCGATAGCATCCATCTCGTGCGCCGTGTTCGAAACGGCGGCGTCTTGCGCATCATACGCGGGCGAGGGGGTCAGCGGAGGGCTCCAGGAGCGTTGACTAAAGCGGACCTGTAGCACGGATGGGCTCGATCGTGAACCGGCGACGGGATCAAACCCGAATCAAGCTGGCGTCAGACCGGCTTTTCAGACCCGCGCGCGGCCCGGATGGCGCTGGATGAGCGGGGATTCAGCGGCGCCGTCAGATAGGTCCAGGCAGGCGCCTGCAGCGTGGCCAAAAGCCCCGCCTGCTCGGCCGGAACCCGCGCCCCGGCGAACCGGGCGGCGGCGGGCGCGGTGCGGCTGTCCAGCAGGGAGCCGGGCCGGGCGATGACCGCCACCGGCATCAGCCGCATGATGTCAGTCCAACCGCGCCACCTGTGGAAACTGGCCAGATTGTCGGACCCCATCAGCCAGACGAAATGCACCCCCGGATGCCGCGCGACCAACAGGCGCAGGGTGTCCACCGTCCAGGCGACGCCTGCACGCGTCTCGAAATCCGACACGATCATCGACGGGCCGTGGGCGTGTCCGCGGGCCGAGGCCATGCGGTCGGCCAGGGGCGCGCTGTGGCGGGCGTCCTTCAGCGGGTTCTGCGGCGAGACAAGCCAGATGACACGGTCCAGCCCCAAGCGGCGCTGGGCCGTCTCGGCGACGTGGGCATGGCCGTCATGGGCCGGATTGAAGGAGCCGCCGAACAGACCGACCTTCATCCCCGGCGACAGGATCAATCCATCGCGCAAGGCCCCAGAGCGGGGACCGGCGCCTTTGGGCGCAGAACCGGCGTGGAAAAAGGTCAAGCGGACGTCTCTGGCGGGGGAGTTATGCTCAGCGGCGCCCTTAACACGACGAAAGACGCCCTGTCCCCGTTTATCGTCCCGGCTTTATCGTCCGTCGTCAGACAGCCGCCTCGAACAGGGCGTCGCGGGCGATGTCGGCATGGGTCATGGGGAACAGATGCCCCCCGCCGGGGACAACCTCGACCGTGAGTTGGCGCGCAGCGTGAGAACCGACAGGCACGCTGGTCAGAGCGCCGTGCTCGGCCTTCAGGATACGAATCGGACCGGGATAACGACGCAACGCCCGCCACGGATCATGGGCCTGGGCGGCGTAGTTGGCGGCCTCCCATTCCGGTTTCGCGGTCAAGGCCCAGCCCTCGGGCGTCTGGGTCAGGCCGTCGCTGAGATAGTCGGCCAGCACCATGTCAGGCCAGCCCTTGAAGGCGCCACGCCCACGATAGGCGGCCATCGCCTGTTCGGGGCTTTCGAACACGGCGCGGCGGCGGCGCGTGGACTTGGCGATGGGAATATTGGCCAGCGCCAACTGGGCGAAGGGCAGATTGAAGGCGAAAACGGCTGGCCGCTTCCAAATCACAGGATCGAACAGAACCAGACTTGACACACGATCAGGCTGTTCAGCCGCCGCCATCAGGGACGAGGTGCCGCCCATCGAATGCCCGGCCAGAACCACCGGCGGGCCATCGACCGCCTTCAACAGCCCCAGCAGATCATCGCGATAATCCAGCCAGTTGGTCTTGGTGCGAGGGTTGGTCGGCAGTATAGTCAGGCCATGCCCGCGCAGATCCGGCGCCCAGATGCGCAGCGACGCCGACAGGGGCGACAGCAGGCTGCGATAGGTCCCGGCGTTGAAACCATTGGCGTGTGAGAAGATCAGGTCGACCGGGCGTTTCGGATCGCCGAAATCCAGGACCGACATCTCGCCTGCACCCCAACGATTGTCGATGGGGACGGTGAAACGACGCGGCGGGACCATCAGGGCCGCATCCATGATCACGCAGCCTCACGACAGGCAGAGCAACGACCATGGGCCTCGATCGTCGTGCGGGCGATCTGGTAACCGGCGGCGGCGGCGGCGGCGTCGATGGCCCCCTGATCCGGTCCCGCGACCTCACGCGTCGAGCCGCAGCAGTCGCAGATCAGGAAGGCGGCGGCGTGTGAGGCCGAACCCTCATGTTCGGCACAGGCGACATAGGCGCTGATGGGGGCGATGCGATGGGCCATGCCCAGACGCTCCAGAAACTCCAGCGCGCGATAGACGGTCGGGGGCTTGGCCGCCTGACCGTCCTCGCCGAAACGGGCGATCAGATCATAGGCCTTAACCGGCTCTCCGGTTTCCAGCAGCAGGGCCAGCACCCGGCGGCGCGGCGCGGTCATCCGCTCGCCGGCAGCCGAAGCACGCGCCTCGGCGGCCTCCAGCGCACGCGCCAGGGTGGAGCCGTTCAGGCCCGAGTGGTCGTGGTCATGATCGCAGGCGGAACCCATGGCACACAGCTAATGGCTCAACGCCCGCACCGCAACATGGCACGTCCGCAGCCGCCTCGCGAGATCGTCAGAAAAGCTTCAGCTTACGGCGTTTGCCGCAGGGGCGGGCATGGGTTAGAAGGCCCGCTTCATCCCATTCTAGAGCGTCCTGGCCTTTTATGACCGACACCACTCAATCGCCGCTCGAAGGCAACGTCCTGTTCTACAACAAGCCGGAGCCGCTTGACGCCGCCCAGCACGGCAACCTGGGCGTCAACGCCAAGGCCGAGCCCTACGCCTTCGTCGCCCAGACGAATGTGGTGCCGCTGACGGTGACCGAGTTCGCCGCCGCCGCCCTGTCCTACCCCGTGATCTTCGTCGGCGAGAGCCGCCAGCCGGTCGCCGTGATGGGCCTGAACCAGAACGACAACCTGTTCGTGTCGCCGGAAGGCGTGTTCCGTCAGGACGCCTACATCCCCGCCTATGTCCGTCGCTATCCCTTCGTCTTCGCTGACGACAAGGCGAACGGCCGTCTGATCCTGTGCATCGACCGCGGCGCCGACATCGTCGCCGAGGGCGGCGAGAACCCGCTGTTCGTCAATGGCCAGCCCAGCGACTACACGAACATGGCGATGGAGTTCTGCAACAACTTCGAACAAGAGCGCCTGCGCACCGAGTCCTTCGTCAAGCTGGTCAACGAACTGGACCTGCTGGACGTACGCGAAGCCCTGTTCACGCCGCGCGACGAAAACGGCAACCCGGGCGAGCCGCAGAAGATCGCTGAATACTACGCCGTTTCGGAAGACAAGCTGCGCGCCCTGCCCGCCGAGAAGTTCGCCGAACTGCGCGACAACGGCGCCCTGGGCCAAATCTACGCCCACCTGGTGTCGCTGCTGGGCTGGGACCGTCTGATCGCCCTGGCCTTCGTGCGCAACCAGACTGCTGCCACCGTCAACTAAGACGACTGACAGTCAAAAGATTACGCCCCGCTGGTTCGACCAGCGGGGCGTTTTCGTTTCGAAGCGGTCGGATCAGCGGCGCGAGAACAAGGCTCGCGTCAGGCAGGAGAAGACCAGCCGCCCCGCCTCGTCCAGCAGGTCGTGCGAGGCGATGACGATGCCCTTTTCGTCGCCGACCGGATCCTTGCCCATCACCGTCATCCGACCGCGCAGCAGCTCGCCCGCAGGCGGATTGCGCATGTATCGCAGGGCATCGATGGCCAGCACCTTGGTCTGGGCCCAGTGAGCCGCCTTGTCAGCCGCCAGACGGCTCCACAGCACATAGACCATGGCGTCCGGCGCCCCATAGGCGGTGTCCCACCCCGGCTGGAACCGGTCGGTGAACAGGTCCATCGCCTCCTGATCGACCGCACAGGCGCCCAGAGGCACGACCTGCCCGGTCTCCAGGTCTTCAAAGTGGACGAACAACGGGTCGCTCATGGCGTCTCTCAGTTCTCGCGTCAGGCCGGTTCTTCGGAAACGCGAACCAGCAGCTTGCCGTCGTGATCGCCGGTGAACAAGCGGTTCAGCGACGTGACGGCGCCTTCCAGTCCATCATCGACGTGAACCTTCCACTTCACCTTGCCCTCGATCAGCCAGGGCGCCATTTCGGCGGCCATTTCCTGGGCGCGATGAGCATAGTCCAGAACCAGGAAACCCTGCACATCCAGTCGGTGGGTGATGATGCGGGCGAAGTTCGGCGACGCCGGGGCCTTAGTGGCGTTGTAGGACGAAACCAGACCGCAAACCGCCATGCGCCCATGCATCTTCAGCCGGTTGAAAACCGCGATCATGATGTCGCCGCCGACGTTCTCGAAGTTCAGGTCAATCCCGTCCGGCGCCAGCCGGTCCAACGCCTCGCCCACATCCTCGTTCTTGTAGTCGATGGCCGCGTCGAACCCGAGCTCGTCGGTCAGCCAGGCGCATTTGGCGGCACCGCCTGCAATGCCGATGACACGGCAGCCCCGCTGTTTGGCGATCTGACCGGCGATGGAGCCGACCGCGCCTGCAGCTGCCGAAATCACCAGGGTCTCTCCTTCCTTGGCCTTCAACACGTCGGTCACACCGAAATAGGCGGTCAGTCCGGTCATGCCCAGGACCGACATATTGGCCGTCAGCGGCAGGCCGGGCGCACGGTGGATCGGACGTAGCGCCTGTTCCTTGACCACGGCGTAGTCCGCCCAGCCACCCGACAGGGGTGAAACAACATCACCGACACGGAACCGCGACGACCGCGTCGCCTCGACCACGCCCAGCGTCAGGCCGCGCATGACCTCGCCTATGCCGACCGGCGGCAGATAGCCTTCGGAATCGTTCATCCAGGTGCGGTTGGTCGGGTCCAGCGACAGATAGACGGTGCGGACCAGCACCTCGGATTCCTTCAGGTCGGGAATCGGACTTTCGACCAGTTCCAGGTCGCCCTTTTTGATCAGGCCTTTGGGGCGCTGTCGCAGCACCCATTGTCTGTTGATGCCGGCCATCAGGCTTCTCCGCACGTTTCTTCCCGACCGCCACCTTGGCCCGCCTGCACCACAGGGTCGAGACGAGGCGCAAAGAAAAAGGCGATCCAAACGGATCGCCTTGAAGTGGCATCATCGAGAATGAGGCGCGGAGGCGACAGATTGGCTTTCGCCAATCTCAAGTCGGGGGGGGGGCGTCGCCGCCTCCGCAGACCGATAACGAGGCGCCAGAACACTGGTTCCTCGACCCGGGCGCTTTTTTCGCACCTAGAGCTGATCATTTGGGTGAGACGCATGAAAAAGCCCCGCCGCCGAAGGCGGACGGGGCTTTCGCTAGATGTTTTAGGCGCGCCTTAAGCGGCTTCGCGTTGACGCGACGGGTGGAAGAACAGCGCCTGGCTGATCGCCGCCTTCACTGTTTCCGGCTGGAAGGGCTTGGTGATCAGGAAGGTCGGTTCAGGCCGTTCGCCGGTCAACAACCGCTCAGGGAAGGCGGTGATGAAGATGACCGGGACGTCGAAGTCCTTGAGGATCTCCTTGACCGCATCAATGCCCGATGATCCGTCAGCCAGTTGAATATCGGCCAGGACCAGCCCCGGACGGTGGCGGGCCACAGCCTCGATAGCCTCATCATGGGTGGTGGCGGCCCCGGTCACGCGGTGGCCCAGTTCCTTAACCAGGCTCTGGATATCGGCAGAGATGATGGCTTCGTCTTCGATGACCAGAACGTCGGTGGCCAGTTCGGCGTCGATGTCGGACTGGGCGTCGGCGATCAGACGTTCAACATCACGCGGGTCGGCGCCCAGAATCTGGGCGGCTTCCGAAGGCGTGAAACCTTCCAGCGCGGTCAGAAGGAAGGCCTGACGCGAACGCGGGGCGATCAGCAGCAGGCGGCGTGACGCATCGTCGCGGCCCTCGGTCGGTCCCTTGTCTTCAAGTTGGGCGCCGGTCGCGGACCAGATGGTGTGGAAGACGTGATAAAGAGCGACGCGCGGCGTCATCTCGGGAGACAACTGCTGTTCGCCGGCGGCCAGGGCCTCCAGCGCGACACGGACGTAATTATCGCCTGTCGCCTGATCTCCGGTCAAAGCCCGCGCATACCGGCGGACGTAGGGCAGATGAGGCGCAAGTCTAGCCAGAAGGCTCATTCCAAGATTTCCCCGATAACCGGCCATCCCAATCCATAGGAAGGCGCTACAGCCGACAAAAACGTTTTGGACGCGACACGGTTCCATATCATCAGAGAAGCTTGGGCATTAAAAGCGTTTCATGGGGAACCCACCGGGAAGGCGGGCGTTAAGCTTGCTGCATTTTTGCACTGCGGTTGGGTGGGCGGTGTTCTATCTATGATTGATTCCAAAGAGAATTCGCGAGTTGACGACGTGGACGGACATGACGATGTGGTCCTCGAAGAAGCCCGGCTGCGCCAGCAGGCCATCGGGGTGAAGCTGCGTCACATGTTCGACGAAGTGGTGAATGAACCGGTCCCGGACGAGTTTCTGGACATCCTGAGACGAGCCGATGAGCGCTCGTCTGGAGGCGCCGCATGAGCACCTCGCGCCTGGGCGCCGCGCCCAAGCCTCCGTCGGCGGACAATAACGCCTTCAAACACGAACTTGTCGCGCTGATCCCGCATCTGCGCGCCTTCGCCCGGACCCTGACCGGCGATCCGACCGCCGCCGACGACCTGGCGCAGGACGCCATGATGAAGGCCTGGGACGCCCGCGCCAGCTATCAGATGGGCACCAACATGAAGGCCTGGACCTTCATGATCCTGCGCAACCAGTTCTATTCGGAAAAGCGCCGGTCATGGCGCCAGTCGCAACTGGATCAGGAAGCCGCCGAACGCACCCTGGTCGCCGTGGACGACCCCGAGGCGCCGGTGGCGCTGGACGAACTGCGTCAGGCCCTGAAGACCCTGCCGGAGGAACAACGCGAAGCCCTGATTCTGGTCGGTGCTGGCGGCTTCGCCTACGAAGAGGCGGCCGAGATCTGCGGATGCGCCGTCGGTACGGTAAAAAGCCGCGTCAGCCGGGCGCGCCGCGCCCTTCAGGCCACGCTGGAACGCGGCGGCTATGCCCGTGACGGCAAGGCGGCAGGCGACGCCATGCGCAGCATTCTGGGAGAAGCAGACCGCCTTAGCGGCGCCCGAGGATAGTCCTCGTTGTCCCTCAACCTCAGGCCGTCGGGGCAAGGAAAGGACCAACGGCCTACGCCGAAGCTTTCGCGCGGCTGGCGCTCTGAACGGTTTCAGGGCATCCGGTTTCGCCTCGGCGTGGCCATGGCCGCGGCCCTTCTGCCCATCTTCATTCTGAGTCTTATCCAGACCCAGGCCGACTTCCGGCAACAGGCGCAGGACCGGCAGGTGGGGCTTCAACTCGCCGCCGAACGTTCCGCCGCCAACGCCAAGGCGCAACTGGACAGCGCCCACATCCTGTTGCGCGCCCTGGCGCCCGACGCCATGGGGCCCTATTGCGCGTCCCGTCTGACGTCCCTGGTGAACCAGCTTGAAGGCTATGAAGGCCTCTATCGGCTTAACGCGGGCGGGCAGGCCATCTGCGCATCAGGCCGCAGCGACGGGGCGCGATCCGACGTAGCCCCGGCGTCCGAAGCCCCCTGGTTCCAACGCCTGCGCGGCGGTGAAGCTCTGGTGGTGGAACGCGCGCCCGCCAGTTCCGGCTATCAGGCCGCCTTGATCATCGCCATCCGCGCCGAACGGCCCATGGGCGCATTCGACGGCGCCATGGCGGCGGTCATTCCCCTGTCAGCCCTGCAGCCGAACACCCGTGACCGCGCCCTGCCCGAAGGTTCAGACGCCGCCATCGCCGATGCTTCAGGCCGCCTTCTGGTCGTCAGCGACCCTGACGCCTTCACCCTGAACCGCAACGGCAAGGTCGGCGACTGGATCAATCGGGCGAATGTGGACGGGTCGTCCGTGTTCGAGGCCAGAGACAAGGACGGACACCGACGTGACTATTCCGCCGCGCCCCTGGCGGGCGGCGACCTGTACGCCCTGCTCTCCGCCCCCGCCCCCGGCCTGCTGTCCTGGGCGCGGCTCAATCCGATCGGCACCCTGCTACTGCCGTTGGGCGCCTGGCTGACGGCCTTTGCCGCGGTGATGCTGCTGTCGGAGCGCATCTTCATCCGCTGGCTGGACTATCTGGAGCGGGTCGCGGCCATCTACGCCAAGGGGCGGTTCTCGGTGCGTCCGCTGCAGGCGATGAATGCTCCGTCCGAAATCCGCGTCATGGCCAAGACCCTGGACGAGATGGCCGAAGCCATCACCGAGCGCGACATCGAGCTGAACGCCTCCCTGGCGGAGAAGGACGCGCTGATGCGCGAGATCCACCACCGGGTGAAGAACAATCTGCAAATCATCTCGTCCCTGCTGTCGATGCAGCAGCGCGCCCTGACGGACGCCCCGGCCAAGGCGGCGCTGGGGGATACGCGCCAGCGGATTTCCGCCCTGGCCCTGATCTATCGCACCCTCTACCAGAGCGAGGACATCCGCCACGCCGACGCCAAGGTCTTTCTGACCGAACTGGTCGGGCAACTGGTCGCCAGCGAGGCAGGGCGGGGCCCTCTGGTCACCAGTTCCGTCGAGGCCGACAGCCTCTATGTCGACCCGGACAAGCTGGCGCCCCTGGCCCTGTGGCTGGTCGAGGCGGTGACCAACGCCCAGAAACACGCCTTCGCCGGGCGCGGCGGCGAACTGAAGGTCCGCTTCAAGGTCAATGGCGACACCAGCCTCCTGGAGGTCGAGGACGACGGCCCCGGCGCCGCGGGGATCGCAGAGGCCGGGGTAGGCCGCACCCTGATGGGCGCCTTCGCCAAACAATTGCGTGGCGAGGCTGAAATCGTCGAGGCCCCGTCGGGCGGCGCCATCGCCCGCATGACCTTCGTCACGCCCGAGGCCCTGACGCCCAATGATCCGACCGACAAGGCCGGAACCGCCGCCAAAGCGTCGCGTTAGACCTTCGAACCGACGCCCCTCGTCGTCGGCAATCTGGAGAGACACCCCATGCGCAAGATCTTCATTCTGGTCGCCGCCGCCGCCGCTC
>NZ_JABAZW010000171.1:9313-17653 GCF_018608325.1 Brevundimonas sp.
CGCCTTGGTCATAGCCACCACCTTGGCCGCCGCCGCTCTGACCACCGCAGCCTGCAATACGGTTGAAGGCGTGGGCCGCGACACCGCCGCCGCTGGTCACGCCGTCACCGGCGCCGCCCAGGACGCCAAGAACTAATCCGAAGCGGCCATGCCGCGCCAAAGACGCTTGCAAGGCCCCGCTTCGTCGGGGCCTTGTTCGTTTCAAGACCGCCTCAGGAGATCGCTGTGAACCAGACCGCCCGCAACGCCGGCCTCGCCCTGCTGAAACAGCACGCCCTGATCGCCGGAAAGCCCATCCCCGCCAATGGTGCGGGCATCGCCGTGGACGATCCGGCGACCGGCGAGATCATCGGCTACGTCCCCGATCTGGGCGTGACGGAGACAAAGGCCGCCATTCAGGCCGCCGCCGACGCCTTTCAGGACTGGTCGCGGTCTGATCCGCACAAGCGCGCCGCCTTCCTGCGCGACTGGGCCGGACTGATCGACGACAACATCGAGGGGCTGGGCGCCCTGATGGCGCTGGAGAACGGCAAACCGTTCGAAGAGGCCAAGGGCGAGGCCGCCTACGCCAACGGCTTCATCAAATGGTTTGCAGGACAGGCCGAGAGGCTGATCGGCGAGACGCAGGACAGCCCTCTGGGCCATCTGCTGTTGACCTATCGCGAGGCGGTCGGGCCGTGCGCCCTGATCACGCCCTGGAACTTCCCCGCCGCCATGCTGACGAGGAAGCTGGGACCGGCATTCGCCGCGGGCTGCACCGCCGTGGTCAAGCCCGCCAGCCAGACGCCCTTCACCGCCATCGCCCTGGCCGAACTGGCCTATCAGGCGGGCCTGCCGAAGGGGGCGCTGTCCATCATCACGGGCGATGCGGCCACCATCGGCAAGGTGCTGACCGACAGCCCCCTGATCCGCAAGCTGAGCTTCACCGGCTCGACCGGCGTTGGCCGCAAACTGGCCGAGCAATGCGCACCGACGCTGAAGCGGGTGTCGATGGAGCTGGGCGGCGCCGCGCCCCTGATCGTCTTCGCCGATGCCGATCTGGATCTGGCGGTCGCCGAAACCATCAAGGGCAAGTTCAGGAACTCGGGCCAGACCTGCGTCTGCCCCAACCGCATCTATGTCGAACGTTCAGTCGCCGAGACCTATGCCGAAAAACTGGCCGCCGAAGTGGCCAAGATCAAGGTCGGGAACGCCTTTGACGAGGGCGTGAAAGTCGGCCCGCTGATCGAGGACAAGGCCATCGCCAAGGTCGAGAAACACGTCGCGGCGGTCAAGGCAGACGGCGGCAAGGTGCTGACCGGCGGATCACGTCATGAGCTGGGCGGGCGCTTCTTCCAGCCGACCGTGACCCTGGGCGGCGACGACACCCTGTTCCGCGAAGAAGAAACCTTTGGCCCCATGATCCCCGTCTTCGCCTTCGACACAGAAGACGAGGCGCTGGAGAAGGCCAACGCCAGCGACTACGGTCTGGCGTCGTATCTGTTCACCCGTGATCTGGACCGGGCCATGCGGTTCTCGCGCCGGATCGAGGCGGGGATGTGTGGGGTCAATACCGGCCTGATCTCTACCGCCGTCGCCCCGTTCGGCGGGGTCAAGCAATCCGGCTATGGCCGCGAAGGCTCGATCCACGGCATCGACGAATATGTGGACATCAAGACCGTGACGCTGGCGCTGAAATAGATAGGTTTGACTACGCTGAAGTCCGCATAGACGACCGGATCACGCTAGGAACTATGGATTAAACAGATGATCGCCCTGTCGCTTGCCCTAATCGTTCAGGCCGCTCCAGCCGGGTCCCTGCCTGCGCCGCGCTGGACGACCCCGCCCCGCTTCGAATATCCGGCGCGCGCCGTGGAACATGGCGTCGCTGGCGAAGTCATCGTGCGCTGCAGCTACCGACCTGATCAACGCAACTGCGTCATTCTAAAGGAGACGCCGTCCGACATGGGATTTGGCCGAGAGGCCATACGCGCCATCATGCTGGCCAGACCACAGCCAGATCAGGAGGGCGAATTCGATATTCGCGCCAACTTCAGCCTGCAGCAGACGAGAAACTCACCCAGGCCTTGATCCTAGATTGTAATCGAGACGCCTGAGGCGCCCAGGTCCTTGCCCGCGTCCTCAACCTGTTTCAGCGCCTCGACGGCCGCCTTTTCGGCCTCTGCGCCGTCCCGCTGTCTGGCGGGGTCGGTCTTGGATGCCGCTGACTTGGCCAGGCTCTTGATCTGATTGGCCAGACTGCGGGCTTCGGTCAGGAAGTCGCGGTCGGCCTGGGTCGCAGCGCCGCGTCGGGCGGCCTCTGCGAACTTGACCTCGGCCTCCTGCGCCATGCGCCTGTAAGGGTTGGTCTCGCCGCGCGGGTCCGCCGGGTTTGCAGCGGCCTCCTTGCCGTCCTTGCCCGCCCGGTCATCGCCACTGGCCGCAACATCGGCCTGTGCGGCGTTGTGTTCAGCACTCTGGGCCGCATCAGGGTCCGCACTCACCTCGCCGTCCGCTCCCGGCGCCTGAGCAGAGGCGCCATCCGTCGGTGCAGCCGAAGCCGAAACAGACGCCCCACCCAGACCAGCTGCCGAACCGCCTTCTCCGGCATAGCTCTTGACCGCCGCCTTCAGTTCGCGCGCCAGTTGGGCCAGCACCTTGGGATCGACCGATCCGCTCATTTTCAACATCTGCAGCCGCGCCTTGAGCTGATCGACGCGCTGTTTGGCGGCGGCCTTGCGCTGTTCGGACGCCTGACTGGAAGCAGCCGAGTTCAATTGCTTCAATGTCGCCACCGCCGACTGGGCGTCGCGCAACTTGGTCTCGGCCCGCTCCTGAGCGGCCTTTTCGCGCTGAGCGCGGCCTTCGGCCAGGAGGTTGACCATCGAACTGGCGGACGAGACGTTCATGGGCGAAGAGTCTGGGCCGCACCGCTTAATGACCTGTGAATTACGCTACGCCTCGCCCTCGCCTCGGTCTTTTGGCATAAGCCCGCGATGAAGTTCCTCGACCAGGCAAAAATCTACATCCGTTCCGGCAATGGCGGCGCGGGCTCCGTGTCGTTCCGACGCGAGAAATTCATTCCCAACGGCGGCCCCGACGGCGGCGACGGCGGCAAGGGCGGCGACGTCTGGATCGAGGCGGTGGAGGGGCTGAACACCCTGATCGACTACCGCTACCAGCAGCATTTCAAGGCGCAGACCGGTCACCACGGCCAGGGTCGCCAGATGCACGGCGGCAAGGGTGACGACATTCACCTGAAAGTCCCGGTCGGCACCCAGGTGCTAGACGAGGACAAGGAGACCGTGTTGCTGGACCTGGATCAGGCCGGCAAGATCGAGATGCTGCTGAAGGGCGGCAACGGCGGTTGGGGCAATGTGCGCTTCAAGGGGCCGATCAATCAGGCGCCCACCCACGCCAATCCGGGCCAGGAAGGCCAGGAGCGCTGGATCTGGCTGCGTCTGAAGCTGATCGCCGACATCGGTCTGGCGGGTCTGCCCAATGCGGGCAAGTCGACCTTCCTGTCCGCCGCCAGCGCCGCACGGCCCAAGGTCGCCGACTATCCGTTCACCACCCTGACGCCAAATCTGGGCATGGTGGACCTGTCGCCGTCCGAGCGGTTTGTCATCGCCGACATCCCCGGCCTGATCGAAGGGGCCAGCGAGGGGGCCGGTCTGGGCACCCGCTTCCTGGGCCACGTCGAACGGTCGGCCAGCCTGATCCACCTGATCGACGGCACCCAGGATGACGTGGTCGCCGCCTATCATATCATTCGCGGCGAACTGGAAGCCTACGGCGAAGGTCTGGGCGACAAGGCCGAGATTCTGGCCCTGAACAAGATCGACGCCCTGACACCGGAAGTGCGCGAGGAGAAGGCCGCCGAATTGGAGGCCGTCGCCGGTCGTCGCCCCATGCTGGTGTCCGGCGTGTCGGGCGAAGGCGTGCCGGAACTGCTTCGCGCCGCCTGGGCTGAGGTGAAGAAGACGCGCGGCGCCCTGGCCGAAGAAAGCGAAGCCGGACAGGTCACCGGCTGGCAGCCCTGATCACTGAACCCTGAAACCGCCGCCCGCTTGAGCAGGCGGCGGTTTTCAATGCTATGGCTTGGCGGCACCCGAGGTGAAGCTGGAGCGTTCGGCCCTGATGCGTCGCTTTTTCATAGGATCAGCCGCCGCCGCCCTGATGGGGCTGTTGCTCGCGGGCGGCGCCTATTGGGCCTACTGGCATTTCTATGCGCGCTTTCAGCCGGTGACGATCAACCGCAATCAGGCGCAGATTCAGCGGCTGCTGGACGAGGCCTCATGGGTGTCGGACGGGGGCGGCGGCCAGCCCGTCTATATCATCAGCTATCGCGACAGCGCCTCGGCCCAACGTTATGAGCGCGAGGAGGCCGCCAAGCTGCGCGCGGCGGGGGTCGAGGTCCGCTACATCCTCTTCGCCCGCGCCGACCGTGAGGGTTTGGCCCAGTCCACGGCGGCGGAACGGGCCACGGTCGCCGAACTGTGGCTGAGCCGCGACCGGACGCTGCACCAACGCTGGATGGCGACTCCGTCGCGCAGTTGGACGGCGGCAGGCATCCCCCAGGCGGACGGCAATCTGGCCCGGTCCGGCGTCGTGGAGGCCAGTCGGCAGTTCGATGAGCAGTTGAGCCTGTTGCTGAAACAGGCAGGCGTGCGGGTGACCTATCCGCTGATCCTGTGGCGCGACAAACAGGGCTTCCTGAAAGCCTGCGGCTGCGCCGACAGCCGGGCCTGGGCCTTTATCCGCGACGACCTGAACGCCCCCGACCGGGTGGGCCAGACGCGGGATGAAGATGCGATTGCGCCGCCTGACGACACGACGACGCGGATCGCGCCGACAGCGCCCGCCGCCCCTGCCGACGACGGCGCCCTGCCCTATCCGAACCTGTCGCCCCCGCCGCCGGTCGCTGCTGCGCCCTCAGAACCCTATGCCCCCTATCCGCTGGCCCAGCCCGAGCCCCTGCCCGGACCATTTGTCCAGCCCGCGCCCCGCGCACCGGCGCCGCAGCCTCAACAGGCAAGGCCGCAGACCCGTCCGGCGACTCCGGCTCAACAGGCGGCGCCCTCACAACCCCGTCCCCGCGCCCCTGCGACAAACCGCAACGCCCCGCAGGCCCGAAAGCAGGACGATACGACCTTCTATTAAAGGGTGCGGCAGGCGGCGATCAGCCGGTCCACGTCCGCATCGTCCTGATAGAGGCTGAAGCCGAAGCGGATCACGTCATCGCGCACATCGGTCACGATATCGGCCTGCAGCAGACGCGCCTGCCAGGTCTTGGCGTCGGCATGACGCAGAGCCAGAAAACGGGCGCGGGGCGCATCGGCGAGGACCGGATTGAGGATCTCAGCCTGATCCAACGCACCGGCCTGGCCGGCCTGTATGGCGGTCTGGAACCGCTGGGCCAGCGCACGGGCGTGGGCGGCGACATCGGCGGTCGTCAGGCCCTGGTCCGCCAGCATCCGACGCACGGCGTTGAACCGGTAAAGAGCGGAACAATCGAAGGTGGCGCCCCAGAAGCGGCCGCCGTCGCTGCGGTACTGAACACCACCGGGCGGGCCGGACAGGTCGCCGAACTCGGCAAACCAGCCAGTGTTGACTGGGCGCGGCGCAAAACCGGGCGGGGCGTGCAGGAAACAGGCTCCCTCGCCCGCCATGGCGTACTTATAGCCGCCCGCCACATAGAAGATGCGGTCGGCAACCTTCGACAGGTCGGTCGGGGTCGCCATGAAGCCGTGATAGCCGTCGATCAGCACCCACGGCCCCTCGGGTCGCGCCAGATCGGCTAGCGCCTCGATCCCGTCGAACAGGCCGCCGGTGCGGAAGAAAACCTGGCTGACCATGATCCAGTCATGCTGGCCCTCGCGCGCGGCGGCGACGAACCGCTCTGCAAAGGTGTCGAAGGGGGCCAGCGGAATGCGGGTGACCACCGCCTCGCCCGCCTCCTGCCAGCGTTCAGACTGTCGTCGGAAGGAGTGGAACTCGCCGTCCGTCGCCAGAATACGGACCGGCTTCTTCTCGAAACCCGAGAACAGCCGCAGCAGGAAGTCGTGGGTGTTGGACGAGAACACCAGACTGTCTGACGACGGCAGCCCCAGTTCCGCTGCGACGTGTCCCTGAGCCTGCGGGATCACCTCGCCGAACAGCAGGTCCCACTTGTTGTCGGCATGGATGTTGGCGTCGATCCACGCCTGCTGCTGGGCGTCGAAACTGACGTCGGGCCAGAGGTGATGACTGTGTGCAGCGAAATGCAGCCGCTCAGGAGCCAGCGACAGGGCGCGGGAGAAGAGGGGCTTGTGCGTCATACGGGTCGAACCATGTCTGCATCAATGAACCGCGCGCCATGTAGAACACGCCGGATGCGAACCTGCTCAGGTTCGACCACATAAAAGATCAGATAGACGCCGTGTCGTATGAAGCGAACACCCTCGCCCAGGTTTTGTGCGAGAGGATAGAGTTCCGGTCCGTCGCCGACTTCATGACAGCGTTGGCGCAGTTCACGGCCGAATGAGCGCGCCCGCACCGGGTTGTCGCGCGCGATGTAGAGAATGATCTGTCTCAAGTCCCGCTGGCTGGCAGGCGACAGACTGACCTTCATTCCACCTTGCCCGAGGAACCGTTCAGGTCGTCGATTTCCTGATCGAGTTGATCGAAGAAGGTATCGGCATCCACGCCGTCACCTTCAGCGCCCTGCGCAATGGCGGCCCGAAGATCATCCTGAGTCATTTCGCCCGGACGCGCGCCTTCGAGCCAGTTAGCGAGCGCGTCAAGGACCAGTGCATCGGTGGAAGCATAGGCGCCGGCATCAATGGCGGCGCGCATGCCTTTCACCATCTCTACGGGAACATCCGCAGTGATCCGTTCCAGTTTGCCCATCAAGGCCTCCTTTCGATCAGAATCGTCCAGAGGCCTGATAGACGCAAGCCCTGCTTAAACGAGAGCCCCGTGGCAGTGTTTGAACTTGCGGCCCGAGCCACAGGGGCAGGGAGCGTTGCGGCCCGTGACTTCCCACCCGGCAGGCAGGGCGTCGATGGGCAGGCGCGAACGTTCATCGCCGATCAGCGTGCCCTCAGGGTTTTGCGCCTGCGGGTTCAGCATCTCGTTTTCGCCGGTGCCGGGGTTCAGGTGGATTTCCTGGAACTCGGGCATTTCAGGCGGGGCCTGGAAGCGGAACTCGACCGTCATCAGCCAGCGCGTGACGTTGTGGCGCAGGTTGTAGAGCAGGCTTTCGAACAGGTTGAAGGCCTCGGTCTTGTATTCGTTCAGCGGGTCGCGCTGGCCATAGCCGCGCAGGCCGATGACGCCGCGCAGGTGGTCCAGATGGACCAGGTGCTCGCGCCACTGCATGTCGATCATCTGCAGCATGAACTGCTTTTCCAGACCGCGGGTCTGGTCGGCGCCGATCTGTTCCAGACGTTCGGCGGCGCGCGCGTCCGAGGCGGCCAGAAGCCGTTCTTCAATCTCCTCGTTCGACACGCCTTCCTCAGCGGCCCAGTCATGCAGCGGCAGTTCCAGACCCAGGGTCGAACGGACCTGTTCGTCCAGAGCGTCGATGTCCCACTGCTCGGCGTAGGCCTTGGGCGGCATGTAGCGTTCGACCAGATCGGAGACCACGTCGCGGCGGAAATCGCCGACCAGTTCCGACAGGTCCTCGGAGTCCATGAACTCCTGACGTTGCTCGAACACGGCCTTGCGCTGGTCGTTTACGACGTCGTCGTACTTCAGCAGGTTCTTGCGGATGTCGTAGTTGCGGGTCTCGACGCGCTTCTGGGCGGTCTCGATGGCGCGGTTCAGCCACGGGTGGGTGATGGCCTCGCCCGGCGCCACGCCGAAGGTCTTCATGATCGAGTCCAGACGATCACCGGCGAAGATGCGCAGCAGATCGTCTTCGCAGGACAGATAGAATTTCGAGGTGCCGGGGTCGCCCTGACGGCCGGTGCCTCCCCACTCAATGCCTGGGCCCATAAAAATTATCAATTGTTTTCCACCCAAGACTATTTTGACCGACGTGGGACTTTTGCCTCTGTGATATGGACGGCACCCTTTATATTCATCCTACTGGTCCAATTGATTTGTCTGGTCAAATTGATGGCCGATTTAGCGGTCAAAGCAGGCAGGTTGAAAGTCCAAGCCAATGTGAAGAAGAAGAAGAGGAAGGGCAAGGGCAAGAAAGAGAAATGACGATGGCGTGGTGGGTAGAGGACGACGGTGGAGAAGACGTAGAAGGGTGCACTGTAGAGCTTTAATGTCTGTTTAAAAGGTACTCTAGAGTATGAATGTAGCACATGAAGAGATGTAGATCTGATACCACCACCACCACCCCTCACCCTCACCACACTTCACATG
>NZ_JABAZW010000171.1:17663-24772 GCF_018608325.1 Brevundimonas sp.
GGTTGTCGATACGGCTGCTTTCGTGACGCTCGGTGCCCAGGACGAACAGACCGCCAGCCGTCATGGCGATGTCCTTCTGGACGCCGATCTCGGCCTTGAACTCGGCTTCCTTGGCCACTTCCATCTCGTGGGTGACTTCGACGGCCAGGTTGCGCTGCTCCAGCAGCCACTTCTGCATCTTCATCTCGAGGTTGCCCCCGAGCTGAATGTCGGTGCCGCGACCGGCCATGTTGGTGGCGATGGTCACCGAGCCGGGCAGGCCCGCGTCGGCGACAATATAGGCTTCCTGTTCGTGCTGACGCGCATTCAGGACGCTGTGCGGGATGCCGCGCAGCCTGGTCTCGTAGGTGATGTCATAGGCGGCGTCGCCGATCTTCTCGGCTTCCTTGGCCTTGCCCGCATATTCCTTCTTCAGGGCGCGCGAGACCTCGACCTTGTGTTCATAGCGGTTCAGCAGGTCCGACAGCTGTTCCGAACGTTCGATTGAGACGGTGCCGACCAGGATGGGCTGGCCCGCCAGATGGCATTCGGCGATCTGTTTGGCGATCGCCTGATTCTTCTCGTCGTGGGTGCGATAGACTTCGTCGTCGTAGTCCTTGCGCTGGATCGGCCGGTTGGTCGGCACCTCCAGCACATCCATCTTGTAGATGTCGCCGAATTCCTGGGCTTCCGTCGCCGCCGTGCCGGTCATGCCCGACAGTTTTTCGTACAGACGGAAATAGTTCTGGATCGTCACCGAGGCCAGAGTCTGGTTCTCGGGCTGGATCTTGACGTCTTCCTTGGCCTCGATGGCCTGGTGAAGACCTTCGGACAGGCGGCGGCCCGTCATCATGCGGCCCGTGAACTCATCGATCAGGACGATCTCGCCGTCCTTGATGATGTAGTCCTTGTCGCGCTGGTACAGGGTGTTGGCGCGCAGAGCCTGGTTGGAGTGGTGCACCAGACTGATGTTGGGGGCGTCGTACAGGCCGGTGGTGTCGGGCGCGAAATGACCGCCGCTTTCCAGCGCGTCCTCGATCCGCTCCGAACCCAGTTCGGTCAGCAGAACCTGTTTCTGCTTCTCGTCCAGTTCGAAGGTGTCCTTGTCCTTGATCAGTTCTTTGATCAGGCCGTCCAGGATCTTGTAGAGGTCAGAACGGTCCTCGGTCGGACCCGAAATGATCAGAGGCGTGCGCGCCTCGTCGATCAGGATGGAGTCGACTTCATCGACGATGGCGAAGTTGTGCGGGCGCTGCACCATCTCGCGACGGTCATAGACCAGATTGTCGCGCAGATAGTCGAAGCCGAATTCGTTGTTGGTGCCGTAGGTGACGTCGGCGTTGTAGGCCTGCTGGCGCTGGCCCTGGCTCAAACCGTTGACGATGACGCCGACCTCAAGACCCAGGAAGCGATAGACCTTGCCCATCGTCTCGGCGTCGCGGCGGGCCAGATAGTCGTTCACGGTGATGACGTGCACGCCCTTGCCCGGCAGGGCGTTCAGATAGACGGGGGCCACGGCGACCAGGGTCTTGCCCTCGCCGGTTCGCATTTCAGCGATGCCGCCTTCGTTCAGGATCATGCCGCCGGCCAGCTGCACGTCATACTGACGTTGACCCAGCACCCGCTTGGAGGCCTCGCGCACCACGGCGAAGGCTTCCGGCAGGATCTTGTCCAGGGTTTCGCCATTGGCCAAACGGTCGCGGAAGGCGTCCGTCATCATGCGCAGTTCGTCATCGGACAGGGCCGCGAACTTCGGCTCCAGCGCATTGATGCGCTGGGCGTGGTCCTGAAAGGCCTTGACCTTGCGGTCGTTGGAAGAGCCGAAAAGTTTCTTGGCGAAGCCGAGCATGTTGGATCCGGTAAGCGGTCGAGCGTCTGCGAGCTGGGCGGCTCTGAAATCCCGTTAGGGGCGGCGATAGGGGCGCTTCAAGAGAGGCCCGAACCGATGGCGGCCCCGGAGCGCCGCAAGCAGGCGCGCGCGAAGGGCCGCGCAGACGATCAAAACCCCTCGACTTGGGCGCAGCCGGGACTTAAGCACCGCCCTAACCCCTGTCAACGCGAGGGGCTTTCGGCTGCCTTCGACGGAGCGCCCCATTGACCCCATTCCGGCGGCCTTTCAGCACCCTGACCGTAGCGCTTCTGGCGGCGACACTGGCGGTTTCAGCCTGTAATCGCACGGGTGGCGCGGATCGCGCGCCTGAACCGGGCGACCGGGCGGTGGCCAAGGTCCAGTCGGAAACCATCTGGGCCTCGGACGTTAAACGTGAGGCGGTGGCGCAAGGCCTGATTGGCGAAGGCGAGCCGCTGGACGTGACATCGGACCTGTTCCGCCGCGTTCTGGATGAGGTCATCGACCAGAAACTGCTGGCCAAGGAGGCCGAACGCCGTCGTCTGGACGATTCGCCGCTGGCCCAGCGCCGCCTGGAGGCGACCCGCGAACGCATCCTGGGCGACATGCTGGTCGAGAGCGTGGTCAATGGCGCCATTTCCGACCAGGCGGTGCAGAACCTTTATAATGAGCAACTTCGGCTGGCGAAGACCTCTGAGGAGATCCGCGTCCGCCTGATCCTGTCGCGCACCAAGACCGAGGCCGACGCCGTGATCGGAATTCTGGGGCAGGGCGCCAGTTTCGAGGCCGTAGCGATGGAGCGTTCGGTGGATGAGGCGACGCGCTTCTCCGGCGGCGACCTGGGCTATTCGACGCTGGACGTCATGCCACAGACCTACGCCAGCGCCCTGCGCGACAAACAGGCCGGATCGACGGTCGGTCCGTTCCAGACCGAAGGCGGCTGGGCCGTGCTGCGGGTCGAGGACCGCCGCAAGGAGAACCCGCCCACGCTGGAGCAGGCGCGCCCGCAAATTGTCCGTTATCTGACCTATGAAGGCGTGCGGCAGTTGCTGGAGCAGCTTCGCAACAAGGCCAAGGTGAATGTCCTGCTGCCCGGCGACGGCGTGCGACAGGATCAGGAGCCCGCCTCCGCCCAGAACTCGACCCAGAACCCGACCAACACCCCCGCACCGGCCGCCTAACCATGAACAAGCCCCCCTCCAAGACCGGCCACAAGATCGAACAGGCCCTGGAACAGGCGCTGGAAAAAGCGCTGGACCCGTTCGCCACGGCGCTGAAACGCGCCACACGCCCCGGATCGGACACGCCTGCCCCCACGCCCGCGCCCGCCGCCGGAAAGCCCGGTCTGGCGATTTCGCCTCTGGCCGTGCCCTTCCCGACCATCCCGCCCATCGGCGGGGTCGAGATCGCCACAGCCCGCGCAGGTTTCTACAAGCATGAGCGCGATGATTTGGTGGTGTTCCGCTTCGCGCGCGGCACCAGCTGCGCCGGGGTCTTCACCCGCCACAAGATCGGCTCGGCACCGGTTGACTGGTGCAAGAAACAACTGGGATCGGCTGAAGGCGGCAAGGATGTGCGCGCCCTGGTCGTCAACGCCGGTTGCGCCAATGCCTTCACCGGCAAGGCCGGGGCCGATGCGGCGCGGCGCACAGCCTCAGAGGTCGCCAAACGCTTCGGCTGCCGCCAGCGCGACGTCATGCTGGCCTCGACCGGTGTGATCGGCGTGGTGCTGGACGAAAAGAAGATCATCGCCAAACTGCCCGAGATCGAACAGGGCATGGATTCCGACGCCTGGGCCAGGGCCGGTCGGGGCATCATGACTACCGACACCTTCCCCAAGGGCTCCTACGCCGAGGCCGAGATCGAGGGCTACAAGGTCCGCATCGCCGGGATCGCCAAGGGATCAGGCATGATCGCGCCGGACATGGCGACCATGCTGGCCTTCATCGTCACCGACGCCGACATCCATCCCAATGTGCTGCAGGCGCTGCTGGGCCTGCATGTCCGCACCACCTTCAACTCGGTGACGGTGGACGGCGACACCTCGACCAATGACACGGCCCTGCTGTTCGCCACCGGCACGTCGGGCGCACCGCGCATCGGGCGCGTGGGCGACCGCCGCCTGAAGAGCTTCTCGGCTGCGCTGGACAAGGTGATGCTGGATCTGGCGCACCAGTTGGTGCGTGACGGCGAGGGTGCGACCAAGTTCGTCAAGGTGACGGTGGACGGCGCCGCCAGCCCCGCCTCGGCCCGCAAGCTGGCCAAGTCGATCGCCGACAGCCCCCTGGTCAAGACCGCCATCGCCGGTCAGGACGCCAACTGGGGCCGCGTCGTCATGGCCGTGGGCAAGACCGAGGAGCCGGTCGACCGCGATCATCTGGCCATCTGGTTCGGCCCGCATGAAGCCGCCATCGAAGGCGCCCCGTCCCCGACCTATGACGAGGCCAAGATGACCGCCTATATGAAGAACCCCGAGATCGACATCACCGTCGACGTAGGTTCAGGCCGGGCGTCGGCGACGGTTTGGACCTGCGACCTGACCAAGGGCTATATTGAGATCAACGGCGACTACCGCTCGTGACCGAGACTGCCGTTCCCGCGGTGCTGCCGACTGTTCTGGTTGTCGCCGTCGCCCTGATCGATGTCGACGGCCGTGTGCTGATCGCCAAACGTCCCGAGGGCAAGAAGCTGGCGGGCCTGTGGGAGTTTCCGGGCGGCAAGGTCGAACCTGGCGAACGCCCCGAGGCCGCCCTGATCCGTGAGTTGCACGAAGAACTGGGCATCAACGTCAAAGAAGCGTGTCTGGCCCCGTTCGTTTTCGCCAGCCACGCTTACGATTCGTTTCACCTATTGATGCCACTGTACTTGTGTCGGCGATGGGATGGCGTGGTCACGGCGCGTGAACACGACGCTCTGGCCTGGGTGAAACCGAACAAGCTTTCGGACTATCCCATGCCGCCGGCGGACGAACCTCTGGTCGCCTGGCTGCGCGACCTGCTCTGAAACCGCCGACCAGGGAGGCCGGCCATGAGACGTCTCATCGCCCGGCTCCTGCGCGACGACAGCGGCGCCACCGCCATTGAGTACGGCCTGATCTGCGCCCTGATCTTCCTGGTGATCATCGGTTCAGTGGTCGCCTTTGGAAACGCCGCGACGACGATGTTCAACACCGCCATCACCGCCATAGGCGACGCCGTCAGCAAGGGCTGAGGTCAGTTTTCGAGCCCGTTGTGCTCGCGCACGCCCAGAGCATCGGCCAGACGGGTCTTGGCTGAGCCCCGCTCCAGCGGCTTCTGCTGGCTTTCATGCGGTTTCCACCCGGCCAGATGCACGATCTCGAAGGTCGCCGGGATGCGTCCGTCCGCATCGGCGTATCGTTCGGCATAGAGGGCCGCGGCCTTGGCGATGACGCTGCGGGTCAGGGGGCGGATCGGGCCATGCAGCACATTGGTCTCGCCCATCGCCCGCAGATCGCGGATCAGGGCGAACAGGTCGGGATAGCGAACAGTGAACCGGTCCACGTCCGACACGGGCAGGGCGAAGCCGATCCGCTGCAGCAGGGCCGCGCCATCATAGCCGTCTGCGAAGGGCGAAACCCGCGCCTGCGCCCCGCCACGCTCGGACAGTTCAGCCTCAGTCAGGACGGCGCGCAGCTCCTTCAGGGTTCCCGCCCCAAACAGGGTGCCGATGAACAGGCCGTCCGGCTTCAGCGCCCGTTTGATCTGGGCCAGTGCGCCAGGCAGGTCATTGGCCCAGTGCAGCGTCAGCAGCGAAACGATCAGATCGGCCGATTCATCACCCAGCGGCAGGGCGTTCGCCCCCGGCGCCGAGCGCTCTGCCACCGTCGTCGGCGTCAGGATCGGCCCGACGCGCGGCGCCGCATCGCTGAGGGCCGCCGCCTCGGCGAAGGGCCCGGAATGGGCCGACAGATCGACGGCGACCGGAAAGTCGCGCAGGATGGCGGCCAGGCTTTCCGCCGCATTGTCAGCGGCGCGGACATGCAGGAAGTCTGCAGTGCGGAACCGGGGGGTTGCGCGCGACAGCCGGGCCTGACGACGGCGAGCGTCAAAGATCTGCGGCGGGCCGGAAGAAGTGGAAGGCGTGGGGGAAGTCATGGACGCACAGGATGGGGTCTGGCGCGCGGCGTGGGAAGGGGCCAGGTCGCAGTTGCTGCGCTTTGGCCGCACGACCGGGCGCGGTCTGGCCGACATGATCCTGCCGCCGATGGCCCACGACAGTCGCGAAGCCACGGCGGCGGCGGGCCTGACGCCTGACGCCTGGAGCCGGATCATTTTTCTGGAGGCGCCGGTCTGCGACGGCTGCGGCGCGGCGTTCGAATTCGATGGCGGCGACTTCGCCGAGGACCGCTGCGCCGCCTGCTCTACCCTGCCCTATGCGTTCGAACGGGCGCGGGCGGCATGCATCTATGACGACGCCTCACGCGGGCTGATCCTGCGCTACAAGCATGGCGACCAGCAGCAGTTCGCCCCCCTGTTCGCACGCTGGATCGGACGGGCCGCCGCCGAACTGACCCGGGACGCCGACGCCGTGATCCCGGTGCCGCTGCACCCGATGCGTCTGCTGTCGCGTCGTTTCAATCAGGCCGCCGAGATCGCCCGTCCCCTGGCCCGGACGTGCAGGCTGGACTACCTGCCCGACAGCCTGATCCGCACCAGCCACACCCAGACCCAGGGCGGAAAGAGCCGCCGTGGACGCCGCCTGAACGTCAAGAAGGCCTTCGCCGTCACCGAGGCGGGACGCCGCCGGATCAAGGGGCGGCGCATCCTGCTGATCGACGATGTGCTGACCACCGGCGCCACAGCAGAGGCCTGCGCCCGCGCCCTGCTGGACGCCGGAGCGCGGGCGGTTGATCTGGCCGTCATCGCAAGGGTGCGAAACGCCCGCGATCTGACTATGTAGGGGTCAACACCCGTCGGCGCGTGCCCCCACACGTCGGCGACGACCTGTAATCCTGGAGTGCTGCATTGGCCGACGTCGTCATCTACACCAAGCCCGGCTGCCCCTACTGCTTCAGCGCCATGTCGCTGCTGAAGAAGAAGGGCGTCGACTACACCGAGATCGTGGCGTCCAACGACCCTGCGAAAAAGGCCGAGATGGTCGAACGCGCCGGCGGGGCCATGACCTTCCCGCAGATCTTCATCAACGACCAGCACGTCGGCGGGTCTGACGACATTCACGCGCTGGACCGCGAAGGCAGCCTCGACCCGCTGCTGGCCGCCTGAGCATGAGCGAAGGGCTCGACATCGCCCTGATCCAGACC
>NZ_JABAZW010000083.1 GCF_018608325.1 Brevundimonas sp.
CCACCCGCCCCGCACCCCTGCCGCCCGTCCCCGCAGGCGGCGTCGCCAACGGCGTCCAGACCATCCCCTATGTGCCGCTGGTCGTCCGCGAGCAGTTGAAGGCGGAGCTTCGCGCCGAGCTGGGAACCCAAGCTCAGGCCCAGGGCTGGTCGGCGCCGGGTCAGACGCCGGAATGGACGCAACGCATCACCCTGACCGGCGATGTCCGCGTGCGGGCAGAGGGCCTGTTCATGGACAAGGCCAATAGCGACATCTTTGAGGACTTCGGCGCCATCAACGCGGGCGGCGGCCAAAACATCAACGACAAGACGCCGGGCTATATCGCCCCGCCTTACCTCAACGCCCTGGAAGACCGTCAACGCGCCCGCATCCGCGCGCGCCTGGGCGTCAATGTCCGCATTGACGACTGGATCTCGGCCGAGGTGCGTATTGCGACGGGCAACGACAGCTCGCCCGTCTCGACCAACCAGACCCTGGGCGGCAATGGCGAGTTCGGCAAATACGCCCTGTGGCTGGACCGCGCGGCCATCCACATGACGCCCGTCGAGAATGTGGACCTGAGCTTTGGCCGGTTCGCCAATCCGTTCTGGACCTCGGACCTGCTGTTTGACGACGACCTGAACTTTGACGGCGTCGCGGTTTCGGCCAGCCACGGGTTCGGCGAGAACCTGAACCTGTTCGGCACGGTCGGCGCCTTCCCGATCTTCAACACCAGCCTGAACTACGGCACGCGCAATGCGGCGGTGGGCCAGGGCCGGTCGTTCAAGAGCCAGGACAAATATATGGGCGCCGTCCAGTTCGGCGTCGATTACCGCCCGATGGACCGGGTGCAGGTCAAGGCGGCGGCGGGCTACTTCTACTTCGACGGCGTCGAAGGCGAGGTCTCCAGCCCCTGCTACTGGTACGAACAGACCTGCGACACCGACGCATCGCGTCCGGCCTTCCAGCAGTTCGGCAACACCCTGTTCCCGATCCGCAGCGTGATCGCCGACCCGAACAATCCGACCAGCAGCCCGGAAGTGCAGTATTTCGGTCTGGCTTCGGCCTATGAGGTGCTGAACCTGCGCGCCCAGATCGACTATGCGCTGGATCAACGCACCACGGTTCGTTTCGAGGGCGACTACGTCAAGAACCTGGGCCTGGATCGGGCGCTGGTGGCGGCGCGCGCGGTCAACAACCTGGGTCCGATGGTCAACGCCACGACCTTCGGTCCGTGGGACGGCGGCGACACTGGCTGGTCTGCGCGTCTGAGCGTCGGACAACTGGACATCGCCCAGCGCGGCGACTGGAACATGACGGTCGGCTATCGCTATCTGGAATCCGACGCGGTTCTGGACGCCTTGGCCGAGAGCGATTTCCACATCGGCGGCACCAACAACCGCGGTTGGATGATCGGCGGAAACTATGGTCTGGGACGCAACACCTCGGCCGGGTTCCGCTGGATATCGGCTGAGGAAATCGCCGATGCGCCCTTCTCGGTTGATCGTCTGATGATCGACCTGGCGACCCGGTTCTAAGAGACCGGCCGTGGCGATGATGTTCCTGACCAGAACGGCGGCGGCCCTGTATCCCCACAGGGCTGATCGTCCCATCGCCGCGACCCAGACGGCGCACGGCGTTTCCGGTTCCCGCCGGTTCCTGCGACCCGTTTCGTCGTCTTTCCCGTCCGGTATGCGATGTGCCGGACGGGAGCTCATTCGCGTCGTGCTGATCGGTGCAGCCTTGGCGGCGCCGGTTGGCGCCTCGGCGCAGTCGGCCAGGGTTGAGGCGCGTCCGCCTGCTCCGGCGCCGACATCTGGCAACGGCGGCCCCTGCGTCCAGGTGGATGTCGGGGGCTATCGCGCGGGTCATCTGGACTGTGTCGCCCAACGCCTGCAGGCCGCCGCGCGGCAAAGTCAGGCGCAGGCGCGCGTCGGGATCGATGTTCCCGCCGCAGGCTCTCCCGATGTTCAGGTCGGCGTCGCCAGCCAGTCGGGTGTGAACCTGCGGTTGGGGCCGAACCTTGGCGTCTCGGCGCAGGCCTGGCGTCCCGACCGTCCCGCGACGCCGCCACGCCGATGAGCGCCCCGACTTTCATTTCGATTTTTAACGCCCGCCGCCTGGCGCCTGGCGTCCTTCTCAATCCTGCCCGCGCCGCCGTGATCCTGGCTGTTGCGCACCTGGAGTTCGTCCGATGATGTTCCAAGCTCACTCGCTGCGTAATCGTCTGCTGATCGGTGTGTCGCTCGGCTCCATGCTGTTGACGGGCGTCGCCGAGGCTCAGAACAGCCGCATCAGCGGCGGTCGCAGCGCAGGTGCAGACCCGGCCGCCGCCGCCGCGCGCGCCGCCCAGACCGAAGCCCTGCGACAGGGCGACGCCAACGCCGCCACGCGTCGGGCGCTGGAGAACTTCACCCGCGCCGCCGCAACCCGTCAGGCCATGACGGATGCCCAGCCGGCGGCCCGCGCCGCCGCCTTCGCCGCCCAGAGCAATGTGCCCAATGGCCTGGGTCACGGCGGGCTTCAGGTCGCCGAAGGCGTCACGCTGGATCCCAGTTTGTGGGTCGGCGCGAACGGCCCGAAACAGACGGTTGGCGCCGATGGCCGCACCCTGGTCACTGTCGACCAGACCCGCGACAAGGCGATCCTGACGTGGGACAGCTTCAACGTCGGGCGTGAGACCGATCTGGTCTTTGCACAGGACGCCTCCAACTGGGTCGTGCTGAACCGGGTGACGGATGTGTCGGCGGATCCGACCCGCATCCTGGGCAACATCAAGGCCAACGGATCGGTCTTCATCATCAACCGCAACGGCGTGATCTTTGGCGGTTCGTCGCAGGTCAATGTCCGCAATCTGGTCGCCTCGACGGCCGACATTTCGAACATCCAGTTCATGGAGCGGGGCATCCACTCCAACGTGGTGATCCCGCCGGAGTTCTGGCTGCCGCCGATCACCATGCCTGCCTTCACCGATGCGGGCGGCGCTGTGACGGTCGAGGCGGGCGCCCGCATCCAGACCGCCGCCCCCGCCACGGTGGTCGAGGGCGGCGGCTATGTCATGCTGATGGGCAAGACGGTCGAAAACCGCGGAACCATCGTCACGGACCGCGGCCAGACCATCCTGTCGGCAGGCGATAATTTCCTGGTGCGCGCTGGCTACGGCACCCTGGCCAACCAGGCCTCGACGACGCGCGGCCAGGAAATCGTCATCACTCTGGATGCGGGCAGCACCAGCGGACGCGTGGTCAACACAGGGGTGATCGAGGCGCGTGAAGGCGACATCACCCTGGCCGGCCACACGGTCGTTCAGGGCGGCGTGGCGGTGGCCACCACATCGGTGAACACGCGCGGCACGATCCATCTTTTGACCGATCTGTCGGATGCCACCAGCAGCGTCACCCTGACCGGAAACAGCCTGACGCTGATCCTGCCGGAACTCGACAGCAAGACCACGGCGACCAACGCCCAGCGCGACGCCCTGATCGCGGAATCGCTGAACGCCACGGGTCGCCCGTCGCTGTTGAACAACCAGGGCATCGGCCGCCTCGGCTATCTGCAGCCTGACCGCAAGGACATGTCGCGGGTCGAGATCACCACGGGCGGCGAGGCCATCTTCCAGGGTGGATCGCAGACCATCGCCCAGGGCGGTCAGATCGCCGTCGTGGCGATGAAGCGCACGACCATCGACAGCGGCGCGCTGCTGGACGTCTCGGGCGTTCAGGACGTCATGATGGACATGGCGTCCAACAATCTGAAGATAAACGTCCGCCCCTTCGACATGCGTGATTCCGCGCTGAACCGTGAAGGTGACGGCATCCGCAGCACAGATGTCTGGATCGACGTGCGCGATCTGGTTCTGATGCCCAGCGGCACGGGCGGCCATGTCGGTGACCGCTATTATACGCCGGGCGGCCTGCTGGAAGTCGGCGGGCATCTGGGCAACACGGCGCACGGCATCGGCGAGTGGACCTCTGTCGGCGGGACCATCAACATCAACTCCGCCGAGATCGTCATCAAGGATGGCGCTGTCCTCGACATCTCGGGCGGATCGATGCGCTATGCGGGCGGCTATATGCAGTCCACCCGCATGATGGGGTCGGACGGCCGGATGTACGACATCGGCCAGGCGCCTGCGGGCGTGAAGATGCTGTCCATCGGCGACGCCTTCGTGCGCAGCCATGAGCGCTGGGGCGAAGCCTATACGAAGGTCTATGGCCGTCCGCTGTTCAGCGGCGGACGCAGCGCGCGCTGGGAGGATGGCTACACCGTCGGGCGTGACGCGGGCGTGATCACCCTGTCGGCGCCGACCGTGCTGATGCAGGGTCAGATCATGGCCGACGTGATCATTGGCGAACGTCAGGTCAACGCTCGTCCGCAGACCTCTCCGGCGCTGAATGAGAACGGCATCGCCAACGGGATGCCCAATCGTCTGGATGGCTATGGCCTGCCCCAGAACGTCTCGCCTCTGGCGGGGGGACTCTATATCGGCGCGGGCCTGGCGCAGAACTACTCGCCCGCAGCCCAGACCGTCACGCCGTTTAACAACAACGTGGTCATAGGTGATGCAACGACCGTAGCGGGCGGCGTCAAGCAGAACCAGGTTCTGATCTCTGCGGATACGATCAACGACGCGGGCCTCGGCGCCTTGCGGATCGTCAGCGGCAAGATCGCCGTTGAGAACGATGTGACCTTGGCCAATGGCGGGCAACTGGCCTTCACCGCGACCGAGATCGCGGTCAACGCTGACCTGACCGCCCGCAGCGGCTCTATCTCACTGGCGGCGGTTCAACCCTGTTCGGCGGGCTGTGCGACGGTGACGGACCTCAGCATCGGCGACGGCGTGCGGCTGGATACGCGCGGCCTGTGGGTCAATCTGGCGACAGGCGGCGACCGGGCCGACATGGCGCACCTGGATGGCGGCGCCATCATGCTGGACAGCCGACAGGGCGATCTGCGCCTGGGCAAGGGCAGCCTCATCGACGCCTCGGCAGGCGGCGCGATCCGCGAGGACGGGTCGTTCGTCAGCGCCAATGGCGGCGATGTGGGGTTGGGCGTCGGTTTCCTGAACCGCGAGAACGCCAATGAAATGGTTCTGAACGGGGAAATCCGTTCCTATGGTTCGGGCGACGGCAAGGGCGGGCGGCTGACGCTGTCGGCGGCTGGTCGTCCGATCACCATCGGCGAAACCGTTCTGGGCGGTGGTGATGTGCTGAAGGCTGGCGACACTCTGCCGCTGGACCTGCAGCTGACACAGGATCTGATCCTGCCCGCCGGATGGGAGCTGCCGTTTGACTACAGCTACACCGTGGACCGTATTGCGCCGGGCGGAACCTTTGAGACAGACACGCTTGTCGAAGCGTACGATTTTGTCATGGGGGGCGACTGGACGGTGCCGCCTGGCATGGTGGCCTATGACCCGGATTATGCGATCGAATATTCGGAAGGGATGGTCATCCCGGCTGGCTCTCCGATCGGCGTGCTGTGGGGCGAGTTTACGGCGGGTTATGAGCTGCCTGCAGACGCCTTCCCCAATGGCCTGGCCATTCCGGCCCAGTCCTTCAGCTACACCAAGGGCACGGTTCTCGAGACCGATCTGAAACTGCCCAAGGGACGGATGCTTGAAGCCGGGCTGACGCTTCCGGTGGATGCGCATGTGGCCAAGCCCCTGCATCTGGGCACGGACTTCTTCCAGGCAGGCTTCTCCAACTATGATATCCGTTCGGGCGGTGACCTGCAGGTGCGCGGCGTCATCGACGTGACCGCGCCTGTGCGCCGCTACAACGCCGCCAGCGCCAACATCGCCAGCGGCGCCGCGCCAGAAGACGCGATGGAGTTGTGGCTGCCCGAGATGTTCCGCGAGGACGCCGTCAAGGGCCGCTTCATTCAGCGTCAGGGCGCTGGCCTGACGCTGACAGCCAATGGCGTCGGCCCCCGCAATCGGGTCGGTCCCTATGGCGACGTGATCGGAGATCCGCAGAATCTGGGCAATGTCACCGTCGCTGCAGGCAGTGTGATCCGCGTCGATGATGGGCAGTCGGTCAACCTGAACGCCGCCCAGAGCATCCTGATGGAAGGGCGGATCGAGGCGCATGGCGGTTCAGTCAGCCTGACGGCAGGCCCCAAGGAAAACACGAACCGCGATTACGCGGGCAACATCATCCACTACGACGCCAAGCGCGCGGTCTGGCTGGGTGAGAACAGCGTCATCGATGTTTCGGGCCGGGCGCGCACCGCCGTTGATGCATTCGGCCTGCGATACGCCAGCCTGTCCAAGGGCGGGTCGATCAGCGTGGGCGGCGAAACGGCCGCCTATGTGGTCGTGCGTCCCGGCGCGGTGCTGGACGCCTCGGGCGCCGCAGCCGAAATCGACTATCTTTCGACCATCCTGCCTGAGACCCGCAACAGCCTGAAACTGGCGACGGACGGCGGCTCGATCGCCTTCCGTTCGCAGTACGGCATCTTCCTGGACGGCGAGATGCGCGCCAAGGCAGGCGGTGCAGGCGCCTCGGGCGGCCTGTTGTCTGTGACGCTCACCACGCCCTATCTGCCGGCCCTCGGTTCGCCGACGCGCGACATGCCGGACTTCATGCGCCAGTTGCGCAGCATCTATCTGGATGAGACGCACGAGGGCAGCCTTCGTGCTGACATCCGCTTCGGCGACTGCATCACCGGCTGCTGGGCGCCGGGCCAGACCACCGTTGAGGCGGAGCTCAGCAACGCTGGCGTCCGCAACTTCGTCGGCCAGGCGCGTCTGGGCGTGGACCAGATCAAGAAGGGCGGCTTCGACAGCCTGACGCTGGCGACGGATGATGTGATCCTGCTGAACGGCGCGATTGACCTGAACCTGTCGCGCAACCTGACCCTGACGGGCAGCATCGCCAATCTGCAGCCGGATACGGATGCGCGCCTGAGCGCCGCCTATGTGAAGCTGGCGGGCGCCGGTCGTATGCTGGGCAATGATCTGGTTCAGCACCAGCTGGGGGCGATAGCCCTGTTCAAACGGCCCGATATCGGCCGTGGCGAGCTGACGATCACCGGGGGTCTGATTGACATAGGCTCCGCCCAATTTGGGGTGAACGGCAGCATCGGCCTTAGCGGCGGGCGCCTGCGCGACTACGACTATCTGGCGCCGAAACAGGTCAATCTTGTCAGCGGCGGCGACATCCGCATGACCGGCGGCGATCTGAATGCGTTGAGCAATATCTCCCTGACCGCAGCCCAGATCTATCCGCTGACCAATGTGCTGGCGGGCATTTACGCCGGCAAGTACGCCTATCGTATTCCGGGGTCGCCCACACCGTGGAACACCCTGATGACGGGCAGCACGGTCAGCTTCCACAAGCTGGACGGCGTGGCGCCCTCTGCGCCCCTGTCCATCTATGGTTCGCTGACCGTCGGCGCCGACATCATCAACCAGGGCGGCGTTCTGCGCGCGCCGCTGGGTTCGATCCAGTTGGGTGTCGGCGGCTATTCCTTCGTTCCAGGGCCTGAAGCCCTGCAGCCTGGCCAGACAAGCTGGAACCAGGTGGCGATCACCACCTCCGAGATCAATCTGCTGAACGGCAGCCTGACCTCGGTCAGCGCCCGTGATCTGGTCATCCCCTTCGGCGGCACGACCGATGGCCTGACGTGGCTTCTGAACGGGGTTGAAAAGACGACGACCAATCTGTTGCAGGGCGTCGCCGTAGTGGGATCGCTGCGCGCGGACGAAGGTTCGGTGCTGGACCTGTCGGGCGGCGGCACGCCCGCTGGCGGCGCCTTCATCAACGGTCGCGGCGGTTCAGTCGACATCCTGACCACGGCCCTGGCCAATGTCAGTCCTGCCTTCCAGGGGCTGAGCCAGTCCGACAACAAGGTCTATGCCATCGTTCCCGACTACAAGGGTTCGGCGGCGCCGACGGCTCTTGCCGGTCATGCCCAGCCGGGCGTGGGCCAGCAGATCGTCATTCCTGAAGGCGTGCCGGGTCTGCCCGCCGGAACCTATATGCTGCTGCCGGCCGAGTTCGCCTTGATGGACGGCGCCTTCCGCGTCGAACTGGGGTCGAGCCTGCGTCCGGGCGCGGGGGGGCTGAACACCCTGGCCGATGGATCGGTGCATCTGGGCGTCACGACCACCTACGCCAATACGACGGCGCAGAGCGCGCTGCAGGTCGAGGCCATCCTGACCTCGTCCAAGACGGTGCGCACCTATTCCCAGTATAACGAAACCAGCTTTGGCGACTTCCTGATGGCGGCGCCGACCAAGGCGCAGTTCGACAATCCGCTGCCGCTGCTGCCTCAGGACGGCAAGGTCTTCACCCTGGCCCTGACGCCGCCGCGCGGCGACAGTGATCGCCCGGCCTTCTCGTTCAAGGGCAAGGGCCTGTTTGAGGCGGCCAAGGGCGGCATCGGCGGTTCGCTGGCGGTGGTCGGCGGCAACCCCTACGGCATGCAGAATCTGACGCTGGAAATCCTGGGGGCAGGCGGTGTCGCCACGCCGGGCGCGCTGTCGCTATATGCGGCGGACCTGAACGCTGTGGGCGCCAAGGTCATGACCATCGGCGGGCTGGTCCAGCGCGCGATGGGCGTCAACGTCAACGACCTCCTCATCACGGCGGGCGGTGGTCTGCCCAACGGTGTTTCGTTCGGCAGCGGTTTCGGCGGCGTCACAGTGCGTGAGGGTGCGGAATTGATCGCGCCCCAGGTCCTGCTGATCTCGAGCGGCAACGGCGATATTCTGGTCGAAGACGGCGCGCGGATCAGCACTCTGGGCCAGGGGGATCCGGCCTTCTCATCGGCGATGGGCTACACACTGCGGGCCGACAACATCAACCTGCTGTCGGTGTCGAACGGCCTGCTGGAATACACGTCGAGCGCCGGTGCTTCTGGCTCTGGATCGGTCACGGTCGAGGACGGCGCCTCCATCTACACCGACGGCACGCTGAGCTTCGTCAGCCCCGGCGTCGTGCGTCTGGGCGAGAACGTCAACTATGGCGCGCGCTACCTCGGCTTCTCGACCGGATCGGTCAATCTGGGCACGACGCAGGCCCTGGCCGATGCCGCAGCCCAAGGCATCCTGCCGGGCGGCATCGCGCTGAACCAGACGGTGCTGGATCGCCTGATGCGCGGCGACCCCGCCAGCGGCGCACCGCGTCTGGAGCGGCTGATGCTCAGCGCCAACCAGTCGATCAACTTCTACGGTTCGATCAGTCTGGACACGCGCGACCCGGCAACCGGCAAGTCCAGCCTGCAACTGGTGTTGAATACGCCCGCCCTCTATGGCCACGGCACGGCGGACGATGTCGCGCGCATCACCACCGGAACCCTGGTCTGGAACGGCCTGCTCGGCAATCAGGGCACGTCCGTCAATTCGATCCCGACAACGGCTCTTCCGGGAGCGACCATCGCCAACGGCCCAGGAACGGGACTGGGGATGCTGGACCTGATCGCCGAGCGGATCGTGCTGGGCTATCAGGACGGCGTGGCGATCAGCAGCAACCTGCCGCTGAACCGTCTGGCGCTGGGCTTCGGCTCGGTGAACCTGACGGCGTCCGACCGGATCGAAGCCAACCATTATGGCGATCTGGCCGTCTATCAGTCCCAGGCCGTCTATGGTCAGGCGGGGCAGGGCGGGGTGCTGAACCTGAATACGCCGCTGCTGACCGGACAGGCTGGTTCACGCCTGCGCTACAAGGCGGGGGATGCGATCAATGTCCGTCGCGGCGAAGGCCAGACGGCGTCGACCGGCAAGGTTGAGGCGGCGCTGGGGGCGGAAATCCGTCTGACGGCCGGTTCGGTCCTGGCTGACACCACCATCGCCCTGCCCAGCGGCAAGCTGGTGATGACGGCGACGACCGGCGACATCCGCCTGCAGGACGGGGCGCGCCTCGATCTGGCGGGCCGCGACACCAAATTCTTCGATGAGACCCGCTACAGCTGGGGCGGCGATGTGGAGCTGGAAAGCACCCAGGGTTCGGTCCAGCAGGCCGGCGGTTCGACCATCGACATCAGCGCCGACTATAATCACGCAGGTGTTCTGAAGGTCACGGCCCTGCAGGGTGCGGTGAACCTGAACGGTTCGATCAATGGCCGCGCCCGTAATGGCGACAAGCCTGCCGACCCCGCCATGCGCAACGGCTCCATCGATGTGCGTGCAGGGACCCTGACTGATTTCGCCGGCCTGAACCGTCGCTTGACCGAGAGCGGCGTGACGGAAGCGCGCAGCTTTGTCATCAAGACCGGCGACCTGACCATCGGCGACGAGGTTCAGGCCCGTCACGTCTCCATCTCTGCGGATGGAGGCAATCTGACGGTGACCGGCACGATCAACGCCAGCGGCTATCGTCCTGGCTCGATCCGTCTGGCTGCACGTGACGACCTGACCCTGGCTTCGACGGCGGTTCTGGACGCCAGCGGCAAGACGCTGGTGGTGGACAGCTATGGCGCGCCGATCGACGCCTCCAACCGCGCCACGATCGAGCTGACCTCGGCAGGCGGCCAACTGACGCTGGCTTCCGGGTCCACGCTGGACCTGTCGGCCCCGGATGGCGTGAAGCGCGGCCAGGTCGAGTTGAACGCCCGTCGTCTGGGCGGCGCTGATGTCGCCATCGACGCGCGCGGTCCGCTGACGATCAAGGGCGCCAGCAGCCTGTCGGTGAATGGCTTCCGCTCCTACCAGCCTTCGGGCGGCGTTATCGATCAGGCCCTGATGGATGGCGTCCACGCTGACAGCACCGCCTTCATCAACGCCGCCATCGGCAATGCCGCTTTGCTGGGCCGAATGGCCGGACTGACGGCCTATGCTGACGCCTTCCATCTGCGTCCGGGCGTCGAACTGCGCAGTGCGGCGGGTGAAAGCCTGCGGGTGTCCGGCGACCTGAACATGGCCGGCTATCGTTATGCCAGCCTGAACGCCGCGACGCCGCTGACCCAGGTCTATGGCTCGGGAGAGGCGGGCGTCCTGCTGATCCGCGCGGCGGACAAGCTGGATATCTATGGCAGCATCACGGACGGGTTCGCCGAACCGGCGCGTACGCCCGACGATAACGGCTGGGTCCTCTATCCCGGCACTCAGGGCGTCAACACCGAATGGATCGCCGATCACCAGCTGTCGGCGCCGCTTAAACTGGCCGCGGGTGCGCAACTCCCGCTGGGCGCAAGCCTGACGTTCGATGCTCCGGTTCAGGGCTTCAATGTCAACCGCAACACCGTCATCGGCGCACCGACGCAACTGGCCCAGACCTACACCCTGACCCTGGACTGGGTGGCGACGTCCGCGATCCGTCTGCCGGACGGCAGCATCATCGCCAAGGGTGCGATCATGACGGCGGGCACGGTTCTGCCTGCGGACTCAATGCTGGATGCAGGCGCCGTCTTGCCGATGAATGTGGCGCTGAAGGCGACGACCTGGCCCAAGGGCACGCCGCTGCCGGGGCGCATGACCCTGTCCGCCGCGACCCAGCTGCAGATCGGCGATGTGCTGCCGCATGACAGCACGGTCCAGATCGACGGCCCGTTCGGCTTGATCAGCCAGCCGCTGGTCCTGACGTCTGCGTTCACCTTGGTCGGTGATCCCAGCCTGGCCACCGCGAGCACCATTCCGGGCGGCGCAAACTCTACCGCGGTGCTGCCTTTCGAGGTGACCATTCGCTCAGGCACGGCCCTGCGTCGCGACAGCGGGGTCATTCCCTTCGGCTTTGAATCCAACTCAAGCATGTCGGCCCCCACAGGCGGCTGGGTCCCGCAAGCGCCCATCTGGGCCAGCAAGGCCGCCTTCCTTGCGGGCGCAGCGCCAATCTGGACCCCCGGCCAAACCGTGACGACCAGCCTGGCGGCGGGCGTCTGGTTCGGCGCAGGCACGGTCTTGCCGCGTCAAAGTGCGGGCACGGCGGGCAATCTGTCGATCCGCGCGACGGTGGTTCCGGCAGGCACGCCGTTCAACCTGTTCAACACGCCCAACGTCTATCTGAACGCCAATGTGGTCGCGCCGGCCGGGTCGCTCATTCCCGCCGGGGCCAATCTGCAGCCTGTAGGCGGCATCATGCAGAACACCCGGCCGATCCAGGCGGATGGGACGCAGGGCCGAATCTGGGCCGTGGCGCCGATGCTGGAACGGGGCTCGCAATCCTGGTCCATGCGACTGGTCGCGGGCGCTGATCTCGCTTCGGCGGACGGTCGCACCCTGCGCGCCGCCAGCGAACTGGCTCAGGCCGGGCAGACGGGCAATCTGACCCTGTCGGATCGTCACTACTTCAATCCTCAGGCTGTGTTGGCGCCGGGTCTGATTGATCCGCAGATTGCTGCGCTGAAACGGATGCAGAACTTCAGCGTCATCCGCACCGGCACGGGATCGCTGGATCTGCTGGCGGGCGGCTCCTACGAGCAACTGTCCCTGTACGGCGTCTATACGGCGGGTACGCCGTCGGAAGACATCGGCGGTCTGACGCTGGATGGCTACAACGTCTTCAACCAGCCGCGCGCCGTCCTGGCCGGGTCAGGAAATCTGGCCAATCCGTGGATCGGCGAGGGCTTCGACAACTATGCCGCCTCCATTCAGGACTATCGCGCCTGGTACCCGGAGAACGGCGGCGACGTGCTGCTGTCGGTGCAGAACCGCATGATCGGCTATTCCACCGGTCGTTCGTCCGCCAACCACCGCGTCGGCAGCGGATCCGTCGGCAACTGGCTGTGGCGTCAGGGCGGCTATGGCTTCAGCGAAGGCCGCACGCCGCAGATGGGCGAAGACATGCCCACGGCCTGGTGGATCAACTTCGGCGGCTATGTCCCGAACAACGCCGCCAGCGCCATGACCGCATTGAACTTCAATGCGCCGATGCTGGAAGGCTTCATGGGCATCGGCGCGCTGGGCGGCGGTAATCTGACCGTTCGCTCCGGCGGGGATGCCGGTGTCGTGGCCGACTGGTCGACGGATGGCGTCAGCTACCCGGACTCCAACCGTGCGGCCATCGCCAGCACGGGTCTGAACTTCGCCGTGGGCGGCACTGGGCGTGTGACGTCGGTCACGCGCACCTCGGGCGTCGTCACCGACGGGCGTCTGGTCCAGACGGGCGGCGGCGACATCACCATCCTGATCGGCGGTCGCCTGAACGACGGCGCCGGGCTGTTGGGCGCTGATCTCGGCGGCTCGATCGTCAGCCTGCGCGGCGACATGAACGTGCTGGCCGGCGGCATCGGCCACATGACCTATGCCGAGACCGTCGACTTCATTGACCCGCGCAAGCGGGATCTGACCAGCAATGTGATGCGCAGAACCACGGGCGGCGTGACGGTGGTCATCGGCGACGGCGATGTCCGTCTGGATACGCGCGGTGATCTGGTTCTGGCCGGCGTAGGCGACCCTGGCTCGACACAGATGTCGGCCGCCGGTGTCTCGCTGGGCTATCTCGACGCCTCAGGCGTCTATGTTCGCCCCGAAGGCTTCGTCATGAACACCAGCTTCTCGCTGTGGCGCGAAGACACCAGCGTCAACCTGTTCAGCGCGGGCGGAAGTATCACGCCTCTGACCCTGTCGAACGGCAATGGCGCGGCGCGCGATGGTCGTTACTGGTATCCGCCGATCCTGAATGTCACCTCGGCCAGCGGCGACATCTTCTGGGATGGCGAGCGTTGCGACGACTACTCCTGTAATCTGCGGCCGCTTGAACTGGCGCCATCGCCTCTGGGGCAGGTTCAGTTCCTGGCCAAGGGCGGCATTTCCGCTGGCGGCTACAGGACCGCTGACGGGCAAGCCGCCTATGCCGCCGGCCTGCCGATCGCCATATCGGGCATGTCCAATGCGTTGGACCTGTTGCCCAATCCGTTCCGCCCGACGTGGATCACCCAGTTCATCGCCAGTCGTGACTGGAGCCCCAATGCGCCCTTGCCCTTTGCCGGCAACAACATAACCGACCAGATCGGGTCGCTACTCAGCTTCCAGACGGACACCGCCACGGGGACACTGTTGAAGGGCAGCAAGCCGCCTGCGCTGTTCTATGCCGCAGGTGGGGACGTCAATAATCTGAACTTCGGCTTCATCACCTATGATGTGCAGAACACCTATTACGTGAACTCGGGCGCGGCCAAGATCCGGGCCGGGCGCGACATCGTCAATCTGGGCACAGGCCCGGCCCTTGGCTGCGGGCTCTATGGCGCCATCGATTGCCGCAGCATCCTCAGCATCCCGGGCGCCTTCAGCGCGGGTGGTCTGGTGGTTCACAATGATCCGTCCGACATCACCCTGGTCTCGGCGGGCCGTGACATCATCTATGGCAACATGACCGTCGCCGGACCGGGCAATCTGGTCGTGGAGGCAGGCCGCAACATCTATCAGTCGGACAAGGGGCGCTTCACCTCCGTTGGTCCGCTGTTCAACCTGTCGCCGTCGACCCGTAATGGCGGCGCGGGCATCAGCGTCATGACGGGTGTCGGCGCAGGCGGTCCTCAATACGACGCCTTCAACGCCCTCTATCTCGATCCGGCGAACAAGGCCGAGGTCGGTCGTCCCCTGGCCGATCAACCGGGCAAGGTGGCCAAGACCTATGAGGTCGAACTGGTCAAATGGCTGTCGGATCGTTTCGGCTACAAGGCCGCCGACAGCGCCGACGCCCTGACCTATTTCGGCAAGCTGGATGAGGGGCAGCGCGCGGTCTTCGCCCGACTGGTCTATTTCGACGAACTGAAGGCCGGTGGTCGCGAATACAACAACACCGACAGCAGCCGCTTCGGCTCCTATCTGCGCGGGCGTAACGCCATTGCGGTCCTGTTCCCCGACAAGGACGCGCAAGGTCACGACGTCTCCTATGCCGGCGACCTGACCATGGTTGGCGGTTCGGCGATCCGCACCCTGTTCGGCGGCAATATCGAAGTTCTGGTTGCCGGTGGTCAGGCCATCGTCGGCGTCGGCGGTACGATTCCGCCATCGACGGCGGGCATCCTGTCCATGGGCTCGGGCGATATCGACATCTATGCCCTGGGGTCGGTGCTGCTTGGCCAGAGCCGGGTCTTCACCACCTTCGGCGGAGACCTGTTCATGTGGTCGGCGACGGGCGACATCAACGCCGGTCGCGGCTCGACCTCGACCGCCGTCTATCAGCCCCCGCGCCGGGTCTATGACACCCTGGGCAATGTCACTCTGTCGCCGCCGACCCAGAATACTGGCGCAGGCATCGCCACCCTGGCGCCCATTCCGGAAATCCCGGCGGGCGACATCGACCTGATCGCCCCTCTGGGCACGATCGATGCGGGCGAGGCGGGCATCCGCGTTTCGGGCGACGTCAATCTGGCGGCGCTGCAGGTGCTGAATGCGGCCAATATCGAGGTGAAGGGCAGCGCGGTCGGCATTCCGGTGGTGGCTGCGGTCAACACCAGCGCCCTGACGGCGGCGTCCAACGCCACCAGCACCGTCGCCGCCGAGGCCAGCCGTCTGGCCGAACGCGCCCGCCCGATCACCCGTGACATGCCCGCGATCATCACCAGCCGCTTCCTCGGCTTCGGCGAAGGCTGATCGTTCGTAACGAAGGGCGCGTGTTCGAAATGCGCGCTCTTCTCGATTTTTCTGGAGTAACCCGATGACCACCCCGACCCCGGAGGCCTCTGGTCTTCCGCTGTTCTACCGTGATCCCCAGCCGCTTTCGTCGGCGGCCCATTCGGAATGGCGTCTGCGCGATGGTGACGTCAGTTTCGCCGCCGACACCGCCTATGCGCCCATCGTCGTCGGCGAACTGGCGGCGGCCAGTGCGGCCTATCCCGTGCTGTTCTCGGGCGACACGGCCCAGCCCATCGTCGTTCTGGGGATGCAGCAATCCAATCTGTTCGTGACGGACGGGCGCTGGGATCCCGCCGCCTATGTCCCGGCCTATGTGCGGCGTTATCCGTTCGGCTTTATCGCCACGGTCAATCCTGAGGGCTTTGCTCTGGCCATCGACGCCGGGTCTGACCGCGTGGCGAAGGCGGGCGAGGAGGGGGCGCTCCTGTTCGAGGATGGCCAGCCCACCGAATTGACCCGTCAGGCCCTGTCCTTCTGCGACGCCTTCCAGGGCGAGGCGGCGGCGACGCAGGCCTTTGGTCAGGCGTTGAAAGCGCAGAACCTGCTGATCGACCGCCGCGCTGACGCCACGCTTAAGGATGGCCGCAAGCTGGGTCTGGACGGGTTCCAGATCGTAGATGTCGAGCGTTTCAACGCCTTGCCGGACGATGTGGTGATCGACTGGCACCGCAAGGGCTGGCTGGCGCTGGTGCATTTCCATCTCGCCTCGCTGGACCGGTTCCGCAATCTGCTGGATCGCATGAACGGGACCGGCGCCGAGGTCATCGCCGTGTCACCCGAAGATGCTTCTGCTCCCTCCGCACGGCCTCAGGCCGCTGCGACCAAAACCAAGTCCGCGAAAGCCTGACCATGATTTCCCGTCTTCTTCTGTCCGCTGCGGTCATCGTCGCGATGCCCGCCGTCGCCTCGGCCCAGACCATCGGCGGCGCTCGTCAGGCCGCCGCGCCTGCGCCCGCGCAAAGCCAGCCTCTGGGTGGGCCGGTCATCCCTGGCGTCTGCCTGCTGTCGCGCGAAGCGGTCTTCGCCAACGCCGCCGTTGGCCGGGTCGCAACCGCCCGTCTGGCCGAGCTGACGCAGGCCGCTCAGGCCGAGATCGACGCCGAACGCGCGCCCATCGAAGCCGCCGCACGCGCCCTTGAAGGCCAGGCCGAAACCGACCAACTCCGCGCCCAGGCTCAGACCCTGTCCCAGCAATGGCAGGCGCTTCAGCAGAAGGCCGCCCATAACGGCCAGGAGATCGAAGCCACCCGCATGGCGGTGATGGAGCGTATCGCCAACGAAGCTCAGCCGGTCATCGCCCAGGTCTATGCCCAGCATCAGTGCGGACTGCTGTTCGACCGCGCCTCGGCCCTCGGCGGCAACTTCGCCAATGATCTGACCTCAGACGTCGTGGCGGCCCTGGACGCCCGGATATCCACGATCAGCTTTGACCGCGAACGTCTGTCCGCTGCGCCCGCCGCAACAGCCGCCCCGGCCGCCACGCCCCAAGCCCCGGCGCGCCGTCGATGAAACTCTCCGCGTCCATCGGCAAACATCTGCTGGCCATTACGGCGGCGCTGGGGTCTGTCTTCGCCATGGACGCGGCCTCCGCCCAGACGGCGTCGCCCGACATGTCGTCGATGACGCCTCCTGCCGAATGGCTGGCCTATGCTGAAACGGCCACCACCGCCCTGACCGCATGGCTGGAGGCCGACACTGAAGCCGCCTCGCGCATGCGGCTGCGCCTCGGTGCGGGGCGTGCCTTACAGGACGCGGCCACCCACTTGATGGAAGTTCGGATATGGATCGCACCCGACGGTCGTGTTTCACGCATCGAAGGGCCTTTGCACGAGGACGCTCAAGCCGAAGCCGATATGGAGGAAATCGCCGCATCTGCTTCTCTAAATGCGCCGCCTTCGAATATGCCTCAACCCTTGCGGATTGGCGTGCAGCTTGAAGCGTCTGCTGCGAATGAGTGAAGGCCTTCGTGCCGACGAGGGGCGTCTGCACGAAGGCGGTTGCGAAGTCAGACCTTGTCCAGCACGAATCCTGCGGCCTGGAAGTCGCCGCGGAGCGGGGTGTCCACGCCGTGTTCCATCCAGTAGGCGCCGCTGGCGCGGGCGGGGTTGATGGCGGTGGCGTCGGCGGCGGCTTGTGGGCCGGCGTAGGCGCGCAGGGCGTAGGTGGCTCTGGGGTCCAGACCGCGCAGTTGGATCAGCGGTTGCGGATCCAGCTTGGTCGATGAATGGACGAAGGCGAACAGGGCGGCCTGAGACTTGTCCGGCGACACCGACAGGGTGACCGAGCGGTTTGAGCCCTTCTGCGGCGAGATCAGGCGATAGAGATCACCGCGCTGAACCGTGCGCCGGATCGTCTTGTATTCGGCGATCAGGCGTTTGGCGGTGGCGAAGTCGTCGTCCTGCCAGTGGTTGAGGTTGGCCCCGACGCCCAGCCCGCCCTGCATCGATGACAGGAAGCGGTACTCCAGCGAAGTCGTGCGCTGGTTCACCCAGTTCGGCGAATCCGTCACCCAGGCCATCATGACGCTGGGCGCATAGGCGTGGCTGAATCCGTCCTGCATCGTCAGGCGGTCATAGGGGTCGGTGTTGTCCGAGGGCCAGGCCTGATCGGTCATGGTCAGGATGCCCAGATCGACGCGGCCGCCGCCGCCTGCACAGGTCTCGATCTCCAGCTTGGGATGACGACGGCGCAGTTCGGTGATGATCCAGTAAAGGTTCTGGGTGAAGGCGACATAGACCTGTTGCTGGTCTTCGACCGCGCGCTGGTCCCAGCCGGGCTCGGACCAGTTGCGGTTATGGTCCCACTTCAGGAAGGCGATGTCGTTCTGGCTGACCAGATCGTCCAGCACCTTCAGCAGATGGTCGCGCACGTCGCGGCGGGCCAGATTGAGCACCATCTGGTTGCGGCCCTCGGTGCGCGGGCGGCCCGCCATGCTGAGGACCCAGTCGGGATGGGCGCGATAGAGGTCGCTGTCGGCATTGACCATTTCCGGTTCGACCCACAGGCCGAAGTCCATGCCAAGGCCTTTGACGCGGTCGATCAGCGGCTTCAGGCCATTGGGGAATTTGGTGCGGTTGACGGTCCAGTCGCCCAGACCCGCGCGGTCGTTGTTGCGGGCGCCGAACCAGCCGTCATCCATGACGAAACGTTCGACACCGATGGTGGCGGCCTTTTCGGCCAGGGCGACCTGACCCGGTTCGTCGACGTGGAATTCGGTGGCTTCCCACGAGTTGTAGAGGACGGGACGCAAGGGCGCATTCTCGCCGCCCGGCAGGATGGCGCGGCGCTGGAAACGGTGCATCAGGCGTGAGGCGCCGCCCATGCCGTGGCCGGAATAACCGGCGTAGAAGATCGGACTTTCCAGCGTGTCGCCCGGCATCAGGCGGTAGGCGAAGTCGAAGGGATTATAGCCGCCGACGATGCGGACAACGCCCAGCGGATCCTGGTCCAGGGTGATGCGCCACGAGCCGCTCCAGGCCAGGGCGCCGAACCAGACGGGGCCGGTTTCTTCGCCAGACACGCTCTTGCGGTCGATGGCGAACCACGGATTGTTCTGGTGGCCTGTATCGCCCCTGCGGCTTTCGAGCACGGTTGATCCAGCGGTCAGTGGGCGCGACTGCAGCGTCCATTCCGCTGCCCAGCGGCCGGTCAGATAATGGAGCTGATAATCTTCCTCGATCGGCAGGTTCAGGGCGGCGGCGGCCAGTTGGTCGATGCGGATCGGCTTGCGCGTGCGGTTCTCGACGACGGCTGAGCGGCCCAGGATGCCGGTCTCGGCGTCCATGACGTAGCGCAACTCGACATAGACGGCCTGGTTGATGTCTTTCAGGCGGACGGTGACGCCCTGGTCGGTGATGCGGTGGGATTCATAGCGCAGCACCAGATCGCGCGCGCCGTCGGTGAAGGCGACCTTCAGGGCGGGCTCGACGAACATGCCGCCGCCGAAGGCGGGGAATTCCTGTGGGGTGACCGAGGTCGACAGGTCGACCGATGAATGATCTCGTACGCTGATCGGCGTACCAGGGGTGTCGCCATCCGCCAGACGTCCGCCCCAGTACAGGGCTTGGACCTGACCCTGATTATTGACGCCGAAGGCGTAGGTGGTTTCGCCGCCGTCGAGGCGGAACACCTTGGTGCTGGAATCGTAGCGGGCGAAAGCGCCGGCCTGGGTGGCCCAGCCCGCCGAAGCGCCCAGCATGGAGAGGCAGACCAGCCTCCGGTTCATAGGTAGAGCAGTCATGAGGCGTTCCTCCCAGGATTCTTATTTATCTGATAAATCAGCCGCGGCTTAGGCTTGTCAACCGTGAGCGCATGTCTGGTTCCCGCGTGGCCATAATGTCGCAGGGAGCGTGGTGAGGCAGAAAAAATGGCCTGCTCGAAATTTTAGTTCCGATTTATCATATTTATGAGATATTGGGTTTCATCGACGCTCGGAAAGGGCGCGATACAGCACTCCAAATGCATGTCTCTGGGGAGAGAAATGAAAGATAGTCATCGTCGCGGCGGCGCTTTCCTGCTGCATGGCGCAAGCGCCCTAGCCCTTTTCGTCGCGGCCCCCGCGCTCGCTCAAACGGCGCCGTCTGGCGCTGCGGCCCAGCCCTCCACCGTGGACGAAATCGTCGTCACCGGCACCCGCGCCAGCCTTGCGCGCGCTCTGGATGTGAAGCGCAACACGGTCGGCGTGGTCGACTCGATCGCCGCTGAAGACATCGGCAAATTCCCTGATCAGAACGTGGCGGAATCCCTGCAGCGGATCACCGGCGTGTCCATCGACCGCAGCGGCGGCGAAGGCAAGTTCATCACGGTTCGCGGTTTCGGGCCTGAGTTCAACACCGTCCTGCTGAACAACCGTCTGCTGGCCACTGAGAACGCGGGCCGTGAGTTCAGCTTCGACATTCTGGCTTCTGAGCTGATCAGCGGCGCCGAGGTCTATAAGTCGTCGGACGCGGTGCAGCAGGAAGGTGGCATCGGCTCGACCGTCATCGTTCGCACGGCGCGCCCTCTGGATCGTCCCGGCTACCACTTTGCGGGAAGCGCGGCCGGCAAGACCGACAGCACGGCGGATCGCACCACGCCGACCTTCTCAATGGTCGCCAGCGGCAGCAATGAGGCCCGTGACTTCGGCGCCCTGTTCAGCCTGGCCTATGATGAGCGTGACTCGCGCGCGACCAACATCAATACGGGCGGCTGGATCGCGGGCCAGAACCTGGACTTCAATGGCGACAAGACGATCGATCTCGCCAATGTCGCCCTGCCACGCACGCTGAACTATACGGTCGAGAACAGCCACCGCGAGCGTATCGGCGGCACCCTGGCTCTGGACTGGGTGGTCAATGACAAGCTGAAGCTGACGGCGGACGCGCTCTACACCCAATTGCGCGTGAACTCGCGCTCGAACCAGCTCGGCTATTACACCGATCCAGGCGATATCATTTCCGCGACCGCGAACGAAAACGGCTCGGTCACGCATTTCGTGCGCTCGGCCAGCGGCGGTCTGGCGACCGACCAGATCGTGTTCGACTCGCCGCGTGACGCCAAGACCTATCAACTGGCCCTGCATGCTCGCTATACGCCGGACGACCGTTCGGTCCTGGATGTCGACCTGTCGCATTCGCAGGCGACCGATCAGAACAAGTCGGTCTTCTACGTCATCGGTTCGCGCAACACCGGCTTTAACCCGACGTTCGACCTGAACGCGGGCGGCCTGCCGACCATGACGAATGTGCTTTCGCCGACAGATCCGTCGCGTCTGGTCCTGCACTGCTGCTCCGAGCGGGGCGGTGAGGTGACGGATGCGGTCACCCAACTGAACCTGGACTATCGTCGTGATTTCGAAGGCGTGCTCCAGACCGTCAAGGTTGGCGGCCTGGCGACCTATCGTAAGAAGGACATCACCTCGCTGCTGACGCCTGATCCGCTGGGTTGTTTCTACTGCGGCTATTACGCTTCCATGCCAGCAGACATCACCAGCGTCTTCCACGCGGGTAATATTCTGGGCAGCGGTGACATGAGCTGGCTGGACTATGATCTGGCCAAGCTGGTTGCCTATTACGGCAGCGACGCCGCGATCAGTCAGCGTGGGAATCCGGCCGCAGAGGCCGCATTCCGCGCCGTCTATAGCGCCAACAACAATAGCCTGTCCCCTCAGTATGATGCGCAGGGGTCGGGTTCTGTGGCTGAAACCTCGGGCGCCATCTACGCTCAAGCCGAATTCGGCGGTTATCACAATGATCACCGGTGGTCAGCGATTGCTGGTCTTCGGTACGTCTATACGGACCTGACAGCGGACGGTAACTCACGTCAACTTCTGTCGCTGACGCCGGTTCAGGGTGATCCAACATCAGCTACGCCGGTATATTCTCCAGCCGTGCCGGTGTCTGAAAACACGACTTACGGCTATCTGCTGCCTTCGATCTCGGCCCGCTACAACATCACCGACGATATCGTGCTGCGGGGTGCTGCATCACGGACCCTGACCCGTCCGACCCTGACCAACCTGCGGGTGGCGAAGTCGTTCGATATTCGTCCGCCGCAATCCAGTTCTGTCAGCAGTGGGAACCCCTACCTGAAGCCCTATCTGGCCTGGAATGCAGACGTGGGTCTGGACTGGTTTATTGGCCGGGCCTCCTACGCCAGTATCGCAGCCTTCTATAAGGACGTGTCCAACTTCGTCTCTCTAGTTACGACCGAGACCGAGTTGTTCGGCTACAAGTTCATGGATACGCGTCCGGCCAATGCGCAATCGGCCGAGGTCTATGGCTTCGAAGCAGCGGTTCAGTACACCTTCGATCAACTGCCCGCGCCGTTCGATGGTCTGGGCGTGTCGGCCAACTACACCAAGGTCGAAAGCAGCATCGGCTTCGATCCGTCGCTGAGCAGCCAGACGTTCAACGTCGAAGGTCTGTCGGACACGGCCAACCTGGTCGGCTTCTATGAAAAGGGCCCGATCCAGTTCCGCGTCGCCTACAACTGGCGCGACAAGTTCCTGCGGCGCACCTTCGGCGCCAACGGCCAGCCTGAAAACGTCAACGCCTATGGTCAGTACGACCTGAGCGGCAGCTACAAGGTCACGGAAAATATCTCGGTCTTCGCCGAGGCCATCAACCTGACCAACAAGCATAACCGCAGCTACTCGATCTACGAGGAGCGCCTGATCCAGCTGGAGGATACGGGCCGCCGCGTGACCGTGGGCGTGCGCGCCACCTTCTAACGCTCCAAGTCCCCCCTTCTTGAGCGCACTTTGGCCGGACGAGCGATCGTCCGGCCTTTCTTTTTTGAGTATGGTGATGGGGTTGCGACGACGGGTGCGTCGTCTGCGGATAGGCCTATTCGGCCGACAGAGCCGTTGCTTCCTGGATCAGCACCAGAACATCATTGATCAGGCCGTGCATGGTCGTGGCGGCCAATTCGGCGTCGCGCGCGACGATGGCGTCGAGGACGGCCTTGTGCGCGGGCAGGCTGGCGTTGGAGCCACGATAGCGGTTGGTGAACTGGATCGAGGTCTGAAGCGCCGTCGCCACCACTTCGCGGAACTGGGCGTAGAAGGGGTTGCCGGACGCCTCCAGAATGGAGACGTGGAAGGCGATGTCGGCCCATAGGGCGTTGTCGTCGCCGCGTTCCGCCGCCTCCATCCGGGCGAAGGCGCGCCGGATCAGTTCGTGGCCTTCTTCGCTGCCCGCCTGTGCGGCCAGACGCGCAGCGCCGGGCTCGATATTGACGCGCAGTTCGGTGAACTGGCGCAGCAGGGACAGAGAGAATTTCCGCTCCAGCAGCCAGCGCAGCACATCGGTGTCGAACAGGTTCCACGCCTCCTGCGGCGTGATGATGGTGCCCTGGCGCGGGCGGGCGCTGAGCAGGCCCTTGGCCGTCAGCATCTTGACCGCCTCGCGCGTGACCGAACGGCTGACGCCGTGCTGTTTGGCCAGTTCGGCCTCGATCGGGAAGGGGCGGTCGTTGAACGCGCCCGTGACAATCATCTTACCAAGCGAGTCCAGCAGGCCGTAAGTCAGGTTACGACCCAGGGATGTGCGGATTTCCTGGGGGTCAGGGGCGTTCATGCGTCACTGCTGGCAAATATGGCGGAGGTTCGCAACTGATTGTTGTTCGGCCAGATGTTGGTTGGGTTAACCGACAAGACGGCGCAGCCCGGCCAATGAGGCGGCGTCGCCATCCATCTGGGCCGCATCATGGTTCAGTTGCCGCAAGGCGGCGGCATAGCGTCCGGTCAGGGCGGCTGCGCCGATCAGTGTGATCGGCAAGTTCCCGAAGGCGGCCAGGGCCTCGGCGGCTTCGGCGCCGATGATGAGGCCGGACAGATAGGCCTCTGCGCGTGCAGTGCTCCAGTTCGAGCGCAGACGATGGCTGCGCACGGAAAACAGGGCGCTGGCCAGATCGCCCTTTGCACCCCGCGTCAGGCCGTCAGCGAACCCCGCGCGGGCTTCGTCTTCGGTGATGTCGGCGGGCGTAGGCTGGGCGCCCATCAGCAGGGTCGAGCGGTCTTTCAGCAGAGCGAAAAGCTCGCCGGTCAGGAAGGTCTGGAAGGCGATGATACGACCATCTACGACCTGCGCCCACTTGCCGTGGGTGCCGGGCAAAACCAGCAACTGTCCGCCCTGCGCCAGCTCAGGCGAAAGACGGAGCGCGCCGAAGATCTGCGTCTCTTCACCCCGCATCACATCGGGGGCGCCGTCCGGCGTCGATCCGGCCACGCCGGGGGCGATGCGGATGTCATAGTCTTCCAGCGGCGCCTGCACCGCCCCATGCGCCCAATCCTCGACACCGGCGGGGCAGGGGGCGTAGGGGGCTTCGACCAGACCGTTCACTGAGCCCGCCATGCCGCACAGACGGACGCGCGTGACGCCGTGCATCTGCCGCCAGGGCTTCAGGGCGCGGCTCAGGGTTTCGGCGGGCGTGGTTTCGCGGTCGCCGATTCCGGCGCCCTCCGCGTGGTCCACAAAACGGCCTTCGGCGTCGAACAGGTTCAGGCGCAGCCGCGTGGTGCCCCAGTCGCCCAGAACGGTCAGATTATTTGTCGCCATGATCAGGCGCCGCCGCGCCAACCGGCGACGAAAGCGTCGGCAGCCGCGCGCACTTCGGCGACCGTGCGGCCGGGCTTGAACAG
>NZ_JABAZW010000161.1 GCF_018608325.1 Brevundimonas sp.
GTATCTGATGGCCTCGGCCTACAAGGCGGCGGATGCGGTCTATCTGCAGCCGTTTGCGGACCTGAAGGTGCCGTTGGCCGGGCTGATCGGCTGGCTCATGCTGGGGCAGGCGCCGTCCATCTGGTTCTGGCCGGGAACGGCGCTGATCATGGGGGCGTCATTGTTCATCTTCTGGGGCGAGAACCGCGCGGCCCAGGCGCGGGTCGAGGCCGCCCAGCCCTGCCCGTGAGACATATCGCGCACAGGCGTGGGATGACGCGGGGGCATCGGATCGCTATCTGACGGTCAATGTCACGCTTTGATCTCACAACTGCGATGGGTCGCTTCCAGGCCCATTGGCACTATTTCTGGGCGGATCACGCCTTCCTGCGCGTGGCCTTCTCCAACGCTCACTGGCTTGGACCCGATCTGGTGCGCACCAACCAGCCGTCGCCGCGACAGCTGGCGGGGTGGAAGGCCAAGGGGATCAAGACCGTCATCAACCTGCGCGGCGAACGCGACGAGGGCTATTACTGGTTGGAGAAACAGGCCTGCGAGCGTCTGGGCCTGACCCTGATCAGCGCGCCGCTGGATTCGCGTGATCCGCCCCAGATCGACCGCATCCACCGCGCCCGCGATCTGTTCAAGACCATCGAATATCCGGTGCTGATCCACTGCAAGTCCGGTGCGGACCGGGCGGGAATGATGGCGGTCTTCTATCGCCACTTCCATCTGGGCGAGCCGATCTCGGTCGCCATGAACCAGCTGTCCAAGAAATACCTGCACTCGCGCGAGGGGCTGACGGGCGTGCTGGACTATACGCTGGAGAAATACGTCAACGAGGTCGAACCGCGCGGCGTCAGCTTCATCGACTGGGTCGACAGCCCCGACTACGACCCCAAGGCGATCCGGGCCGAGTTCAAGGCCGGGTGGTGGGGCACGCTGCTGACCGACAAACTGCTGCGGCGGGAGTAGTCGCCCACTGTTCCGTCGTCATTCCGGGGCGTCCGCAGGACGAACCCGGAACCCAGAGGGACAGTCTCAGCGCCTGAAGCGGTTGATGCCACGAACGTATCCCTGGGTTCCGGGTTCTTCGCTGCGCTCAGCCCCGGAATGACGATTCTGCATGGGGACGGCGCCTCAGCTCCACGGGCCGGTCTTCGGCTCCGTCTTGGGCTCATCGCCGTTTGCGCGGGCCTCGGCGGCCAGTTCGGCGTCGCGGCGGGCCTTGCGGTCGGCTTCCCACTGTTTGAACCAGCGGGCGTAGTTGATCTTGTCGCGTAGCGAAAAACAGAACAGCACCAGCACGGCCAGCATGGCGATGATCTGAAAAGTCTGTTGCGGTTCCAGGTTCACGGCTTTCCTCGTTCGTCCAGTTCCAGCGGGTGGATCAGGGAGCGGGTTCCGCTCCCTGATGTCGCACCATATCAGGCTGCGTCGCCGCGCGGGTCGATCAGCTTGTGGGCGTGCAGGATGAAGTAACGCATGTGGGCATTGTCCACGGTGGCCTGCGCGCGGGCCTTCCAGGCGTTCTTGGCGTCCTCATAGGTGCCATAGGCGCCGACGAACTCGACCTGCGACAGATCGCGGAACACCGGCTCGCCCAGGTGGCGCAGCTCGCCGCCGATGACCAGGTGAAGCAGTTGAGGCGGGACGTTGTTTGGCTCAGTCATCGGAGTCCTGTGGCGCAGAGGGGGAGGTTTCCGCGCGGCATAGGCCCAGAACGGCTAAGGATCAATGTGCGCGGGGTGTTTTCACCCTCGCCTTAGGTCGAAAGCGGCACGTTTTTACAGCGTCGAATTATCATCGGCTGCAGCGCGGGCGCGGCGCAGACCAGACTGGCCTGTCGCGGATCGGGCCGGTTGAACCGCCACGGACGCCCGTGGTGATCGCTGACCACGGCGCCCGCCTCCTGCGCGATCAGGCAGCCAGCGGCGACATCCCAGTCCCATTTCGGCGTCAGGGCCAGGGCCGCGTCGAACGCCCCCGCCGCCACCAGAGCCATGCGATAGGCCAGGGCGTTGCGCTTCTCGAACCGCATCGGCGGCCAGGGCTCGTCGAAATAGGGCGCTTCAATCAGCCGCGCGTCGCCCAGCACTGAAGCGTCCTCCAGCGTGTCGGCGTCCGAGGCCCGGATGCCCCGATTGTTGCGCCATGCTCCGCCGCCGCGCGTGGCCACATAGGTTTCGTCCACCTCGGGCGCATGGATGACGGCGGCGACAACCTCGCCGTCCTCGACCACCGCAATCGGCACGCACCACCACGGCGTCCGCTTCATATAGGCGACCGTGCCGTCGATGGGATCGACGATGAAGATGCGCTTTTTGGACAGACGATCCGGCGAATCCGCCGTTTCCTCTGACAGCCAGCCATAGTCGGGACGCGCCGACAGCAGCCGGTCCTTCAGCATGGCGTCCACCTTCAGGTCGCCGCTGGTGACGGGCGATCCGCCGACCTTGGACTCGATCTTCAGCCCCGCCGCCCGTTCGGCGACGGCCAGGGCGCCCGCGTCCAGCGCGGCCTGGCGGATCAGTTCAAGGTCGTCGTTCAGATCGGTCATTTTCCGGCGATGGCCACCGCGTCGAACATCAGGCTGGGCACGTTGAAGGAACCCCGGAACTCCAGATCCGATCCCCGCTGCAGGCGCAGATAAAGCTCCGGCAGCTTGCCCGCCACGGTCACTTCGCTGACCGGGTAGGCGATCTGGCCATTCTCGAACCAGAAGCCGGACACCCCGGCGGACCAGTCGCCGGTGTTGCCGTTCAGCGAGGGGCCGAACATCGAGGTGACCAGCAGACCCGTCCCGGCGTCGCCCATCAGGCCCGCCAGATCGCGATCTCCCGCCTCCATATGCAGGTTGTGGGTCGAGACGCCCGACGGTCCCGCCAGCCCGCGCGACGCATGGCCGGTGGTCTGCAGGCCCAGTTGGCGGGCCGATGCGCTGTTCAGCAGCCAAGTGGTCAGGACGCCGTCGTCGAACAGGGCGCGGCGCTCGACCGCGACGCCTTCGTCATCGAACGGGGTCGATCCCAGACCACGCTGGCGGAACGGATCGTCGATCAGGTTCACGCCTTCGACAAAGACCCGCTGACCCAGTTTGTCCTTCAGGAAGGAGGTGCCGCGCGCGATGGACGGTCCCGCAATGGCGCCCACGGCGGGCGACACGATCTGGCCCGCGACGCGGTTCTCGAAGATGACGGGTGCGGTGGTCGAGGCGATCTTGCGCGGTCCGGTGCGCGACACGGCCTTTTCACCGGCATAGGCGCCGATGGACTGGGCGGTGGGCAGGTCGGACAGGTGACGGGTGGTGCGGCTTTCACCGCCGCGCTCCATCGCGCCGTCCTTCTCGGCGATGACGCCGACGCCCAGCGAGAAGGCCGTGCCGCGATAGTCGCCGTCGAACCCGTGCGAGGTCACCAGACGCCAGCGGCTGGACGACCATGAGGCATGACCGCCTTCGGATTTCGCCACGCCGGGCACGGCCAGGGCTGCGGCCTCGGCCTCGGCCGATGCGCGCTCCAGTTCCTTCGCCGTGCGTTCGCTGGCGTCATACAGGTCCAGATCAATGAAGGGGCCGCGCGCCAGACGATCAGCGGGGGCGAAACCGGCGTGGGGGTCTTCCGGCGCCAGACGGGCCATGGCCACGGCG
>NZ_JABAZW010000179.1:0-615 GCF_018608325.1 Brevundimonas sp.
CTGCTGAAGCCGCCGCTCGCGAACAGGCCGCCGCCACGGAACGCGCCGCCCAGGCCGCACGCGAAGAAGCCGCCGCCGCCAAGGCTGCTGCTGAAGCCGCTCGCGCCGAAGCCGCCAAGCTGGCCGCCGCAGCGCCTGCGCCCCCCAAGCCCGCACCCAAGCCTGCAGCGCCCGTCGCTGCAGCGCCCGTCGCTGCTGCGCCGACGCCTGCACCGGCTCCGGCGGCCCCTGCCGCACCGACCCCGGCGCCCGTCCCGCCTTCGGCGGCCGTTCGGCGCGCGAACAGGCCATGGGCGGCGGCGAGCGTTCCTACACGGATCGTCCGCAGACCGAGCGCCCGCAAAGCGATCGCCCGCAAGGCCAGCGTTCCGGTCCTGGCGGCCAGCGTCCGCAAGGCGCCAAGCCGGCTGAACCCGTTCGCTATTCAGCACTGAACCCGCGTCCGGCGCCGGGCGCTGCACGTCCCGGCGGCCCGCGTACCGGTCCTGGCGGCCGCGCTGCCCCGAACGCACCGCCCGCGACGCCGGAAGTGGCGCGCCCCAGCCGTGCGCCTGGCGCTGGCTTTGGCCGTCCGGTCGGCCGCGACGATGATCGCGACAAGCGTTTCTCCGACGC
>NZ_JABAZW010000179.1:625-13249 GCF_018608325.1 Brevundimonas sp.
GGTCAGCCGCACGCGCGGCGAGCCGAAGCGCCGCGAAGGCCGCATGACCATCCAGTCCGTGGTCGGTGACGGCGACGCCGCCGAGCGCATGCGCTCGCTGGCCTCGGTCCGCCGCGCCCGCGAACGCGAGAAGGAAAAGCGCAAGGGCGGATCGACCGATGCGCCGAACCGTCCGCGCGAAGTGGTCATCCCCGACGTCATCACCGTGCAGGAGCTGTCCAACCGGATGGCCGTCCGCGGCGTCGACATCATCAAGTTCCTGATGCGTCAGGGCATGATGATGAAGATCAACGACGTGATCGATTCCGACACCGCCGAACTGGTGGCTGAAGAATTCGGCATGGCCGTGCGTCGCGTGTCGGAATCTGACGTCGAAACCGGCTTCATCGCCGAGGCCGACGACGAGATCGCCACCGAAACCCGCGCGCCGGTCGTGGCCATTATGGGCCACGTCGACCACGGCAAGACCTCGCTTCTGGACGCGCTGCGCACCACGGATGTGGCGGGCGGCGAAGCCGGCGGCATCACCCAGCACATCGGCGCCTATCAGGTGCGTCTGGAAGACGGCCAGAAGGTCACCTTCCTGGACACCCCGGGCCACGCCGCCTTCTCGGCCATGCGGGCGCGCGGCGCCAATGTGACCGACATCGTGGTTCTGGTGGTCGCCGCCGACGACGGCGTCATGCCGCAGACGATCGAAGCCATCCAGCACGCCAAGGCCGCCAACGCGCCCCTGATCGTCGCGGTGAACAAGATCGACAAGCCGGATGCGAACTCGCTGAAGGTGGTCAACGAACTGCTGCAGTACGAAGTCATCGCCGAGAGCCTGGGTGGCGAAACCCAGATCATCGAGGTGTCGGCCAAGAACCGCACCAACCTGGACGGCCTGCTTGAAGCCATCCTGGTCCAGGCCGAGGTCATGGACCTGCGCGCCAACGCCGATCGCTCGGCTGAAGGCGTGGTCATCGAGGCCAAGCTGGACAAGGGTCGCGGCCCCGTCGGCACCGTGCTGGTCAAGCGCGGCACGCTGAAGCGCGGCGACATCGTCGTGGCCGGCGGATCGTGGGGCAAGGTTCGCGCCCTGCTGAACGAGCGCAACGAGCAACTGACCGAAGCTGGCCCGTCTGTCCCGGTCGAAATCCTGGGTCTGGACGAGGCGCCGTCTCCGGGCGACGTCTTCGCCGTGGTGGAATCCGAAGCCCGCGCCCGCGAGCTGACCGAATACCGTCAGCGGGTGAAGCGCGAGAAGGCTCAGGTCTCGGGCGGCTCCGTGTCGTTGGTCGACATGATGTCGCGTCTGCAATCCAAGAAGGTCTCTGAACTGCCGGTCGTCATCAAGGCGGATGTGCAGGGTTCGGCCGAAGCCATCATGGGTTCGCTGGACAAGATGAGCACCGACGAAGTGCGCGCCCGCACGGTCTATTCCGGCGCTGGCGGCATCACCGAGAGCGACGTCAACCTGGCCAAGTCTGCCGGTGCGCCGATCCTGGGCTTCAACGTCCGTGCGTCGAAACAGGCGCGTGATCTGGCCGACCGCGAGGGCGTCGAGATCCGCTACTATTCGATCATCTACGACCTGCTCGACGACATTAAGGGCGTGCTGTCCGGCATGCTGGCGCCGCTGCAACGGGAAACCTTCCTGGGCAACGCCGCCGTCCTGCAGGTGTTCGACATCTCCAAGATCGGCAAGATCGCCGGTTGCCGGGTGTCGGAAGGCGTGGTCCGCAAGGGCGCCCGCGTCCGCATCATCCGCGACGACGTGGTGGTGCTGGAACTGGGCACGCTCAACACGCTCAAGCGTTTCAAGGACGAGGTCAACGAGGTCACGGCTGGCCAGGAATGCGGCATGCAGTTCCAGGGCTTCCAGGACATCAAGGAAGGCGACTACATCGAGTGCTTCACGGTCGAAGAGATCAAGCGCACGTTGGACTAGAACAGAAAAAAGGCCCGGAACTCAGGTTCCGGGCCTTTTTTCTTTGCCGTAGCTGGGGTGGGGCGGATCAGCCGCCGACCATCTGCATCCCCAACCATTCCGCGATCAGGGCGGGCTTGTCGGCGCCTTCGATCTCGACGGTCAGCTCGTGTTTCAGCAGCCAGCGACCGCCCCCCTTGTCATCGGCGGCCAGCAGCTTGAACCGGCCCCGCACCTTCGAGCCCGCAGGAACAGGCGCCAGGAAGCGCAGCTTGTCGAAGCCGTAGTTGACCCCCATCACTACGCCCTCCAGCGGCGGCACGGCGTCATAGCTCATGGCCGAGGCCAGGCTGAGGGTCAGGAAGCCGTGGGCGATGGTGCCGCCGAACGGCGTGGCCTTGGCGGCCTCGGGGTCCACATGGATGAACTGATGATCTTCGGTGCAGTCGGCGAAGGCGTCGATGCGCGCCTGCGTGACCTCGATCCACTTCGAGACCCCGACCTCCTGGCCGATCAGGCCCGCCAGTTCGCTGGGCTTGGTCATGTGCGTTTCCCCTTGTTCTAATCTGTACGAAGCCGTCAGGTTTAACGTCCCCCGTCACGAAGAAAAGGGCGGATGGCCGCAAGCGGCGCAAGGCGCTGGCCCCCGCCTTCGTCCTATGCTCCGATCAGGCCTGTATCGCCGCCGCTTCGCATGGGAACCGCTGATGAGCCTGATCCTCGCCATCGACCAGGGCACCACCTCGACCCGAGCCATCGCTTTTCAGCTGACTTCAGGGGACCAGCCCTCCGATCTGCGTCCCGTCGCCGTCAGTCAGATCGAACTGGCCCAGCATTTTCCCCGCTCCGGCTGGGTCGAGCATGACGCCGCTGAAATCTGGTCGGCGACGCTTCAGACCTGCCGCGAGGTGATCCGCAAGGCGGGCGGGGTCAGCCGGTTCGCCGCCATCGGCATCACCAACCAGCGCGAAACTGCGGTGCTCTGGGACGCAGAGACAGGCGAGCCGCTGCACCGCACCATCGTCTGGCAGGACCGCCGCACCGCCGATGTCAGCACCCGTCTGGCGGCGGAAGGGCATGAGGCGGCGGTGCAGCAGGCGACGGGCCTGATCCTTGATCCCTATTTCTCGGCGACCAAGTTCGCCTGGCTGCTGGACGCCGTTCCGGGCGCGCGCGAACGGGCGGAAAAGGGCGAGGTGAAGCTGGGCACCATCGACAGCTGGCTGATCTGGAAACTGACCCACGGCCGCGAACATGCGACCGATGCCTCGAACGCCTCGCGCACCTCTCTGGTTGATCTGAGGACGCTGGAATGGCGCGATGACCTGTGTGCGCTGTTTCAGGTTCCGCGCGCCGCCCTGCCGCGCATCGTCGGCTGCGCCGAGGTCGTCGCCGAAAGCGAGGCGGAGCTGTTCGGCCGCGCCCTGCCCATCGCCGGATCGGCGGGGGACCAGCAGGCGGCGCTGGTCGGTCATGGCGCGTTGAAGCCTGGCGACGCCAAGATCACCTATGGCACCGGCGCCTTCCTGATGGCCAATGTCGGGGACCAGCCGGTGATCTCGACACGGCGGCTTCTGGGCACGCTGGCCTATGTGGCAGGTGGCCAGACGGCCTATGCGTTGGAAGGTTCGATCTTCTCGGCCGGGTCTGCGATCCAGTGGCTGCGGGATGGGCCGAAGCTGATTTCAGAATCGCGCCAGTCAGAGGCCATGGCCCAGAGCCTGCCGGACAATGGCGGCGTCTATCTGGTGCCGGGCTTCACCGGCCTGGGCGCGCCGTGGTGGCGGCCCGAGGCGCGCGGAACCATCGTCGGCCTGACGCGGGACACCGGCCCGGCCCATTTCGTCCGCGCGGCGCTGGAGGCCCTGGCCTATCAGACGCGCGACCTGCTGGACGCTCTGGCCGCTGATGGAGCGCCGCCGCTGAAGACGCTGAAGGTGGACGGCGGCGTCACCGCCAACAGTTTCGCCATGCAGTTCGTCGCCGACATCTGCGACGTGGTGGTGGAGCGCCCGGCCTTTCAGGAGATGACGGCGCTGGGCGCGGCGCGGCTGGCGGCATTCGGCGTCGGCCTGATCCCTGATCTGGAGGCTCACCCTGCGGAAGCCCCGGCGCGCTGGACCCCGCGCATGAAGCCGGATAAGCGCAAACGGCTGCTTTCGGGCTGGCGTCGGGCTGTGAAGGCCGCCATTGTTGCAGCGCACGACCCCGCTGAAGACGGGACGGCGGAGGATGAGAATGACTGAGACCCTGGACGCCCAATCCGCCTTTTCCGGCACGCGCGACGTCGATCCGCGCTATCAGCTGAACGAGGCGGCGCTCGACGCCTGGATGGCCGAGAATGTCGCGGGCTACGCGGGGCCGCTGACGGTGCGCCAGTTCAAGGGCGGTCAGTCGAACCCGACCTATGAGCTGACCACCCCGACCGCCGCCTATGTGCTGCGCCGCAAGCCGCCGGGCGTCCTGCTGCCCAGCGCCCATGCGGTTGATCGCGAGTTTCAGGTGATCTCGGCCCTGGCGGCTCAAGGGTTCCCGGTCGCCCGATCATATGCTCTGTGCACGGATGATAACGTCATCGGCTCTATGTTCTATGTCATGGACAAGGTCGAGGGGCGCATCTTCTGGGACCTGAAACTGCCCGGCCTGACCCCGCCAGAGCGGCGCGCCATCTATGAGGCGCAGACCGACACCCTGGCCGCCCTGCACGCCTTTGATCCCGACGCCATCGGCCTGTCGGACTATGGCAAGGCGGGCAATTATTTCGCCCGGCAGGTGGGACGCTGGACCAAACAATACCGCGCCTCGGAGATCGAGCCGATCGCCTCCATGGACCGCTTGATCGCCTTCCTGCCGGAAAGCCTGCCGCCCGAAGGCCCCAGCCGCATCGTCCACGGCGACTTCCGTCTGGACAATATGATCCTGGCGCCGGACCGCGCCGAGGTCCGCGCCGTGCTGGACTGGGAGCTGTCGACGCTGGGCGATCCGATGGCGGACTTTTCCTATCTGCTGATCGGCTGGGCCATTCCCGCGACCCTGCGCAATGGTCTGGCGGGGGCTGATCTTGAGGCGCTGGGCATTCCTTCCGTCGAGGAGACGGTCGAACGCTATGCCGCCCGAACGGGTCTGAAACCGGCCAATCTGGACTGGCTCTACGCCTATAACCTGTTCCGCCTGTCGGCCATCTGTCAGGGCATCGCAGGCCGGGTCCGCGACGGCACCGCCGCCAGCGCCCACGCCAAGACCATGGCCGCACAGGTCGGCCCGCTCAGCGACGCAGCCTGGGGCTTTGCGAAGAAGGCGGGCGCCTGACGGACGTCTAGACGCCCAGCCACTCCAGTTCGCCCGGCAAGTCCTCGCAGGCGTAGTCGAGTTGCAGAACCCGACGGCGTTGCGGTCTTGTCGCGGCATCGGACGCGTGGAGAATAAGGGTGGCGTAAAGCCATATGTCGCCAGCGCCGGCGAGACAGGCCACCGTCCCATGCCGGCGAACCACGGCGTCTATGGCGTTCACCGCTACTCGACCCTCGAGGTGGGAGCCCGGCGCGATCAACAATGGGGCGTTGTCCGCCGAGACGTCATCGAGGTGTACTCGCAACGTCACCATCCGCGCGAGAATACTGGAAGGCGGCGCTACATGCTGCATTCCCGCCTTCACTGACCACGGTCCGAAGCCGCCCGTTTCGACACGGCGTTGGACGCAGATGGTCCGATCCTGATGCCAACCCAATGACCAATTGGTCGTGGCTGTCTTGTCGAAAAGCACTGCCCGCACTGGCCGGGCGTTGGGGCCAAGCACGCTGGCGGCGACTGATCCGATCACGCCGTCGGCGGCCATAAAGCGGCCCAGCTGGCCAAGGCCCTGAAAACGAACGCCCGCCTGCTCAGTTGGAAGGTCGGTCAAGATCGCACGCAAGGCGACCAGACTGTCAGCCACGGCCCCCGGAAAACGTTGCGCGCCATCGGTGTCGTAGGTGAGCGTGTCGAGATCCATTCGCCCCGAACCTCAGTCCTGTGCGGCCGCGCCTATGATCTGGCGGCTGTCCTTGGACTGGACCAGGACGACGACGGCCTCGCCGTCTGCGGCGTGGGGCAGGTGGAACAGGACCGGACGCCCGCGCCAGTCGCCCAGACGCTTGATGTCGCGCACCACATTGATATGGCGCACAGACTGGCCCCTGTTCTCGCCGGTCCGCACCTGAACCACCTGGGCGCCGGGCGTATAGGTGACGGCGATGACCTCGGCGCCGCCGGCAGGCGGACGGCCCGAGCCGACGCCCACCCGGTCGCCGGTCTCACGGAACTCGATCTGGGGGGGCCAGTTCAGGCGGCTGGCCTCTTCGCCGATGGCGGCTTCCAGTTCGGCGGCATGGGCGCCGGACATCTGACGGCGCCCGTCGATGACCACTTCGGGCGTCGAAACCCCGCGCAGACGCAGGGCCGAGCGATAGGCCCTCTGGCGTTCCGAGAACTTGGGCTGGGCGAAGGTGTCGGTCCAGCCCAGATAGTCCCAGTAGTCGACGCCATAGGTCAGGGCGATCACGCCCGGTTCGCCCGCCGCCCGCTCGACCGCCGCATTGGCGTCCAGACAGCTGCCGCATCCTTGGGCGGTGAACAGCTCGACCACCACAGGCGGGGTGCTGGAGGCGGCATGGCGCGCGGCGGCGGGACGCGCGCCCGTCGGTTGGGCGGAAGCGCCCATCGACAGAAGGGCGCCCGCAATCACCGTGCCTGCAATGACCCAGCCCGTGGTTCTCATGGTCCCGTTCTTAGACTTCACTATTCGGCAGAGCGCCTCATAAGTCCGTGAGCCCGCCTCAGTCCATCAGCTGTTGCGACAGATAGACGTAGTGGCGCGCCCAGCGGCGGGCGTTGGCCACCGGATCAGCGTCGTTGGAGTGACCGCCCGCCGTGTCCTCATAATAGAGGTGGTCATAGCCTAGATCGCCCAGACGCGCGGCGAACTTGCGCGCGTGGCCGGGGTGGACGCGGTCGTCGCGGGTGTTGGTGGTCAGATAGACGCGCGGATAGGCGGCGCCGGGACGCAGCTGCTGATAGGCCGAATAGCGGGCGATGAAGGCGGCGTCGGCGGGGATGCGCGGGTCGCCGTATTCGCCGATCCACGAGGCGCCTGCGGGCAGTTCCTGATAGCGCAGCATGTCCACCAGCGGGCTTTCGATCACCGCCGCATTGAACAGTTCCGGGTGCTGGGTGATGGACACCGAGGTCAGCACGCCGCCGTTCGAACGGCCGTATATGCCCAGACGGCGCGGGCTGGTGACGCCGCGCTGCTCCAGATCGCGGGCCACGGCGGCGAAGTCGTCAAAAGCGCGCTGGCGGTTTTCCTTCAGCGCCGCCTGATGCCAGTCGGGACCGAACTCGCCGCCGCCGCGGATGTTGGCCTGGACAAAGACGCCGCCGCGCTCCAGCCACAGCTTGCCCATTTCGGGCTTGTAGGCCGGGTTCAGACTGACCTGGAAACCGCCATAGCCCAGCATGATGGTGGGGTTCGACCCATCCAGCTTCATGTCGCGCGGACGGGTGATGAAATAGGGTATCTTGGTCCCGTCGGTGGAGGTGGCCTCATACTGTTCGGTGATGTCGCGCGAGGCGTCGAACTTGGCCGGTGCGGATTTCAGTTCGGTCAGGGTCGTTGAACCGACACTGGCCAGACTTAGCGTCGGCGGGACGAGGAAGCCCTGCGTCGAGACGAAGACTTCGCCGCGTGACTTGGAGCTGTCACCCAGACTGACGGCGAGATTGGCGGGCACGTTGATCGACGCCGCCGTCCAGCCCTGTCCCTCGGAACGGAAGCGCGTCAGCGCCCCCGCCACATTATTGGTCACAGCGGCGACAACCGCGTCGGAGAAGACTGTGACGTCCTGCAAAGCCTGACGGGCGGTCGGTTGGAAGACGACGGCGGTGTCGCGGCCAATCCGAATATCCTGACGCGTCTCCCCCAAGACCCCCAGAGGCAGGGCCAGCAGCGATCCGGCGATGTAATCCTGACCGTCGAAGCTCCAGGCCTGATCCGGAGAGAAGACCAGTCGGCCGTCAATCACGCCATAGACGCCGACACGCTCGGGCAGATTCAGCTTCTGCGTCTTGCCGTCGTGGGCCACGCTCCACGTCTCTGACCGGAAGGTGTCCAGCGGGCGGCTGATGATGACGGCGGTGACCTTGCCGTCCTTGTCGCGATAGACGGACGGGCTGACGCCGTAGCCGCCGTCGGACTGATCACCGCGATAGACCTCGACGGCCTGCGCCAGGGTCTGACCGCGCTTCAGCGTCTTGACGATGAAGGGATAGCCCGACTCCGTCAGGGTCGACTTGCCGTTCTCGGCCCCGAAATCCGTGGCGACCAGCAGGGTGTCACGGTCCAGCCATTCGATGCGGTGCTTGCCTTCAGGCAGGTTGAAGCCGTCGGTCGCGAACCGCTTGGTCACGGTGTCGAACTCGCGCACCACCACCGCGTCCTTGCCGCCGTCTGACAGGCTGATCAGGCAGCGGGTTTCGTCAGGGGCCAGGCAGTCGGCGCCCTTGAACACCCAGTCCTTGCCTTCAGCCTTCGACAGGGCGTCGATATCCAGCAGGGTCTCCCACTGCGGATTGGCGGTGCGATAGCTGGCCAGAGACGTGCGGCGCCAGACGCCCTTGGGATTGGCGGCGTCCTGCCAGAAGTTGGCCACGCCATCGCCCAGGAAGCGGGGCGTGGGAATGCGGTCGGTTGCCGTCAGGATGGCCTCCGCCTCGCGGCGGAAGGTCTCATAGCGCCGGTCGCCGGTCAGGGCGGCCAGCGCCTTCCTGTTTTCCTCAGCGACGAAGGCCATGGCCTCGGCGCCGTCCACCTGTTCCAGCGCCAGATGATCGTCAGCCGCCGCCACGCCTGCGGGGGTTAGATTTTGAGGATAACCGGGCGGCGGCCCCATGCGCTCGGGATCAAAAGTCGCCCAAGCGTCATTTGTGGCAGGCGCCATGACGCAGGCCCCCATCAGAAGGGCCGGAATGGCGGCGGACAGGATCAGGTGACGCATGGCTTAAACTTTCCGCTCATCCCCGCGAAAGCGGGGACCCAGACCTTTGGGCGTTCGGCGTCGCCCGTGTCGTCGTGAACGCAATCCCAGCCGCCGAACCTTGCGAGAAGCACTGGGTCCCCGCTTTCGCGGGGATGAGTGTAACTAGAGACTATTCCTGCGCCGGCGTGTCCATCAGACGACGCGACAGATAGGTGTATTCCAGCGCCAGACGACGCGCGGTTTCCTGCAGGTTGGCGCCCGCCGCGTGGCCGCCGTCGGTGTTCTCATAGAACAGTACCGGATAGCCCAGCGCCTCCAGACGCGCCGCCGCCTTGCGGGCGTGGCCCGGATGGACGCGGTCGTCCTTGGTCGAGGTGTGGATGAAGACCTCCGGATAGGGCTGGCCCGCACGCAGGTTCTGATAGGGGGAATAACGCTCGATCCAGGCGCGTTGCTCGGGGATGTCCGGGTTGCCGTATTCGCCGATCCACGACGCCCCCGCCAACAGCTTGTGGAAGCGCAGCATGTCGAACAGGGGCACCTGAATGACGGCGGCGTTGATCAGGTCCGGACGCTGGGTCAGCATCGCCCCCATGAACAGCCCGCCCTGCGAGCCGCCCATGATCCCCAGCTTGGGCTGGCTGGTGATGTTGCGGGCGATCAGGTCCAGGGCCACGGCCTGGAAGTCTTCATGCGCGCGCTGGCGGTTCTGCTGCAGGGCGGCTTCGTGCCAGCGGGGGCCGAACTCGCCGCCGCCGCGCGTATTGGCGATGACATAGACGCCGCCGCGCTCCAGCCACAGCTTGCCCACCGTGGCTGAATAGCCGGGCAGCAGCGAGCTCTGGAACCCGCCATAGCCATAGAGCAGGGTCGGGTTTGATCCATCCAGCGGCATGGCCGACTTATGGACCACGAAATAGGGGATCATGGCGCCGTCAGCCGAGCGGGCCTCGTGCTGGTCGACCGTCATGCCGGTGGCGTCGAACTTGGCCGGCATCGACTTGACCTGATCGACCGCGCCGGTCGCGGCATCCGCCAGCCACAGGCTGGACGGGTTCAGATAGCCGGTGACGCTGACGAAGACCTTGTCGTCTTTTTCGGAGGCGGAGCCGACGCCGACCGAGACGTTCTGCGGCAGGGCCAGGGTCGAATAGGACCAGTCGCCGGGCTGATAGACGCGCACCGAACCGCGCACGTTCTCATAGAGGGCGACCACCAGATGATGACGGGTGGCGCGGATGGATTCGACCGACTGACGTTCGCTCGGGCGCAGCACCACCTGGGCCATGATCTTGGGATCGGCCAGCCAGGCGTCCAGAGGCCAGGCGATCACGTCGCCGGTCTGGAAGGTCTGGCCCGAAGGCGCCGTCCAGTTCTCCTTGACCGTCACGATCAGACGACCATCGACCAGACCGCTGATGTCGGACTTGGCCGGAAGCGGCAGGCGCACCAGGGTTCCGTCGTTCTCCACCCGCCAGGTTTCGGACGAATAGAAGTCGATGGCGCGGTTGATCAGGGTGGCCTTCAGCACGCCGTCAGCGTCGCGCAGGGTGTAGGCTGACACCGAAACATCGCTCGGTTCGCCCGTGAACAGGGTTTCGGCCTGCTCCAGCGTCTGTCCGCGCTTCAGGCGTTTGACCACCATCGGATAGCCGGAATCGGTCAGGGTGCCGGGGCCGAAATCGCGCGACACCAGAAGCGTGTCCTTGTCGATCCAGTCGGCGCCGCCCTTGGATTCCGGCAGGACGATGCCGCCCTCGACGAACTTACGCTCGACGCTGTCGAACTCGCGCAGGGTCACCGCATCCTTGCCGCCGTTGGACAGGCTGATCAGGCAGTAGCGCTCTTCCGGCGACAGGCAGGTCGAGCCTTTGTAAACCCAGTTGGCGCCCTCGGCCGTCGACAGGGCGTCGAAGTCCAGGATCGTCTCCCACTGCGGCGCCGCCGTGCGGTAGCTGTCCAGCGTCGTGCGCCGCCAGATGCCGCGCACATGGGTCGCGTCCTGCCAGAAGTTGTCGATATGGCCGTCGTGGGTGAAGCCGGGGGAGGGGATGCGGTCGCGCGACTGCACGATCTCCAGCGCCTGCTGGTGCAGGGTTTCGTAGCGGGGATCGCCCTGCAGCACGCCCAGCGAATGGGCATTGTGGGCGCGCACCCATTCCATCGCCCGCTCGCCTTCGACGTCCTCCAGCCAGACATAGGGATCGGTCGCTTCGCTGGTCGCAAAGCCGGTGGAGGCGGCAGGCGCTGAAGTCGTCGTTTGGGCCATGGCGATCGATGTAAGGCTGGTGGAGGCGAGAAGCGCTGCAATAACGGCGGCGGACGAACGGATCATGCAATAAATCCCGAAATGTTAGTTTGTACGCACCTTAACGACGGGGGCTTGTGCGGCAAGCGACCGTCCGAAAGGTTACGACTTTGTCATGATCCCTATTACGAACCTTCGTCGGGGATGCAGAGCAGATTGCCGCAGGCCTTGCAGTGGACGGCGTCTCGGTCGTGTTTCTGCAGGCCGCAACGGTCGCAGGGGAAGGTCGTCTTGGCCGGTTTGATCAGGGCCTGGGCCAGACGCAGGAACAGGGTGATCCCCACCAGCATGATGGCGATGGACAAAAGCTTGCCCCATGACCCCGGCAGGGTCACGTCGCCGAACCCTGTCGTCGTCAGGGTCGCCACGGTGAAATAGAGGGCGTCGACATAGCCCGCGATCCCCGCATGGCCCAGGAAGGTCGCATAGACGAAGCCCGTCGCCACAAAGACGAAGGTGACCAGATTGGCCATGGCGCGGACGATCCCCTCGACGCGCGTGTCATCGAACTTGTGGCCTACCGTTCGCCAGAAGAAGTCCGAGTTCAGCAGCGTCCACAGGCGCAGCATCCGCAGGAAGCCCAGGTTGAACAGCCAGGCCGGGAACAGCAGGGTCGCCAGAACGAACAGGTCCATCCAGACGATGGGCCGCTTCAGCCAGTCCTTGATGTCGGCATAGGCATAGGCCCGCGCCGCCAGATCCGCCGCCAGCAGGGCCGCGATCACATAGTCCAGAACATAGAAGGCCCAGCCCATGTTCTTCAGGATCGGCGAGGCCAGGAAGAAGGCGATGATGACCACATCGACCACGATGACCGCCATGCGGAACTTCACCGCGGGCGGGCGAGAGCCATGATACAGATAGCGCAGGCGTGCGCGCAGACGCAGGCCGTCTTCCCTGGGTTCAGCATCTTTTGGCCCGGCGTCCTTGGGCTCGGTTTTCGTCTGGGCCAAATCGACCTTCCTGCGCTCCGAACCTTTGGTCCGGCGAACGGCCACTGAACAGCGCGCGGAGAGTGGTGTCCAATGCTTCTTCCGGCGAGACGGGAAAGAAGAAGGGGATCGCACAGCGCCGTCAGCGAGACTATATGCGGCCTATGACCCGTCCCTTCGTCAAGATGAACGGCGCCGGCAACGATTTCGTCGTCGTCAATGCGCTGGAACAGCCCTTCAACCCCACCGTCGATCAGGTGCGGGCGCTGGGCGAGCGCGCTTCCGGCGAAGGGTTTGACCAGTTGATCTCTATCGAGCCGTCCGACAGCGCCGACGCCTTCATGCGGGTGTGGAACGCTGATGGGTCAATGGTCGAGACCTGCGGCAACGCCCTGCGCTGCGTCGGTTGGCTGCTGATGCAGGCCAATGGTGCGGATCGTGTGGTGATCGATACGGCGG
>NZ_JABAZW010000179.1:13259-24238 GCF_018608325.1 Brevundimonas sp.
GCCCCCGCCACGGCGACCCGTGCAGGCGACCACCGCGTTACCGTGGACATGGGCAAGCCGCGTCTGGACTGGTCCCAGGTGCCCCTGTCCGAGGAGATGGACACCCGCAACATCGAACTTCAGATCGGCCCCATCGACGCGCCGGTTCTGCACACGCCGGGCGCCGTCTCGATGGGCAATCCGCATGTGGTCTTCTTCACCGACCGTCAGGACGACGCCTTCGTCACCGGCTCTGGGTCTCTGGTCGAGCATCACCCCCTTTTCCCTGAAGGGGTCAATGTCGGTTTCGCCAATGTGCTGGACCGCGACCATATCCGCCTGCGCGTCTGGGAGCGGGGCGCGGGCCTGACCAAGGCGTGCGGCACCGGCGCCTGCGCCGCCCTGGTCGCCACCGCCCGGCGCGGCCTGACCGAACGCAAGGCCACGGTGGTCGTGGACGGCGGCGAAATGGTCATCGACTGGGACGCCGACACCGACCATGTCTTCATGACTGGCCCGGTGGAGATCGAGCGCACGGGCGTCCTGTCGATCTGACGACGACGGGTTTTTGCGGCAAACCGCACGAACAGCTTCCGCACGGTCACCTTTTCCGCACAAATATCACGCAGACCGCCGCAGGTCTTGCTTTTGCGGCCCGTGACGCCGTGTTCCCGGCTCTGTGGTTGTCCCGTCTTCCCGCCCGCTTTAGGAACAGGCAAGACAACCAGAAACGACGCGCCCGGAAACGCCCGACATCATGCCCGATCAAACCGACAAACAGACCTTCTCCGACGAAGAGGCGCTGGACTTCCACCGCATTCCGACGCCGGGTAAGATTTCGATGGCGCCGACCAAGCCGATGGCGACCCAGCGCGATCTGTCGCTGGCCTATTCGCCGGGCGTCGCCGTGCCGGTGCTGGCCATCGCCGCTGATGCGGACAAGGCCTACGACTACACCTCCAAGGGAAACATGGTCGCCGTCATCTCGAACGGCACGGCCATTCTGGGCCTGGGCAATCTGGGCCACATGGCTTCCAAGCCGGTGATGGAGGGCAAGTCCGTCCTGTTCAAACGCTTCGCCGACGTCGACAGCTTCGATGTCGAGGTGAAGACCACCGACCCGGACGAGTTCATCACCGTGGTCAAGAACATCGGCGACACCTGGGGCGGCATCAATCTGGAGGACATCAAGTCCCCGGAATGTTTCGTCATCGAGAGCGAGCTTCAGGACCTGCTGGACATTCCCGTCTTCCATGACGACCAGCACGGCACGGCCATCATTTCGACCGCCGGTCTGATCAACGCCGTCCATATCGCGGGCAAGCGTCTGGACGAGGTCAAGGTGGTTCTGGCGGGCGCAGGTGCTGCGGGCCTGTCGTCCATCGCCCTGATGAAGGCGGCGGGCGTCAAGGCCGAGAACACCGTGATCTGCGACCGTGACGGCGTGGTCTACAAGGGCCGCGAGCACGGCATGGACCAGTGGAAGGCCGCCCACGCGACCGACACACCCTTCCGCACCCTGGCCGAGGCCATGGTCGGCGCCGACGTGGTGCTGGGCCTGTCGGCCAAGGGCGCGATCACCAAGGAGATGGTCGCCTCCATGGCGCCCAATCCGATCATCTTCGCCATGGCCAACCCGGACCCGGAAATCACCCCCGAGGATGTTCAGTCGGTGCGCTCCGACGCCATCATCGCCACGGGCCGTTCGGACTATGTGAACCAGGTCAACAACGTCCTGGCCTTCCCCTATCTGTTCCGGGGCGCGCTGGACGTGCGGGCGCGGCGCGTGAATCACGAGATGAAGGTCGCCTGCGCTCAGGCTCTGGCCGCCCTGGCCCGCGAAGACGTGCCGGACGAGGTCGCCGCCGCCTATCGCGGGCGCAAGCTGAAGTTCGGCCCGGACTACATCATCCCGACCCCGTTCGACCCGCGCCTGATCTGGTACATCCCGCCCTTCATCGCCCAGGCGGCCATGGATACGGGCGTGGCGCGCGTTCAGATCGAGGACATGGACGCCTATCGCAACGCCCTGCGTTCGCGCGTCGACCCGTCCGCCGCCCTGATGCAGAAGATCAACTCGGCTGTGCGCGGCGGACCGGACAAGCGCATCGTCTTCGCCGAGGGTGAAGAACCTGCCGTCATCCGCGCCGCCTGGGGCTTCAAACAGGCCGAGCTGGGCACGCCGATCCTGGTCGGACGCGAGGATCTGATCCGTCAGAACGCCGCAGAGGCCGGATTCAACTTCGACGATCTGGGCATCGAGATCACCAACGCCCGCGTCTCGGGCCACAATGTCGAAGACACCGAGTGGCTGTACGAAAAACTGCAGCGCCGGGGTTATCTGCGCCGCGACGTGCAGCGGATGATCAATCAGGACCGTAACTATTACGCCGCCACCCTGGTCGCCAAGGGCCGCGCCGACGGCATGGTCGCGGGCGTGACCCGTAACTTCAACATGGCCCTGAAGGAGGTGCAGCGCGTTCTGGACGTGGAAGACACCCTGATCGGCCTGTCGATCCTGCTGGCCAAGGGACGCACCCTGTTCGTCGCCGACACCACCATCCATGAACTGCCGGGCGCCGAGGAACTGGCGGAAATCGCCATCAAGGCCGCCGAGACGGTTCGCAAACTGGGCCGCAATCCGCGCGTGGCCTTCCTGTCCTATTCGACCTTCGGCAACCCGCCCGGCGACCGCAGCGAGAAGGTGCGCGAGGCCATCCGCATCCTGGACAAGATCGGCGTCGATTTCGAATACGAAGGCGAAATGCCGCCAGAGGTCGCCCTGGATCCCAAGGGGCACCCCGCCTATCCTTTCAACCGCCTGACCAAGCCCGCCAACACCCTGGTCATGCCCGCCATCCACTCGGCCGCCATCTCGACCAAGCTGGTTCAGGCGCTGGACGGCGCGACCGTGATCGGTCCGCTGCTGGTCGGTCTGGAGAAGCCGGTGCAGATCGTGTCACTGGGCGCCTCGGTGTCGGAAATCATCACGGCGGCGACCTTTGCGGCCTATGATGCGGGTCCGACCTTCCAGGGCACGGGCCTGACGTCGTCGCCTCGGCCGCCTGCGCCCCTGGTCGAGCGTTGATCCCGGCTTGAACGAACAGACGGGTGCAGGCACGGTCCGCCGATGACCGAGCCTGCACTCTATCCCCCGACCGCCCCGCCGCCACGACGGGTCGAACCGGGCCTCTATCTGGTCGCCACTCCGATCGGGAACCTGCGCGACATGACGCTGAGGGCGCTGGATGTGCTGGCCGCCGCCGATCTGGTGCTGGCCGAAGACACCCGTGTTACCGCCAAACTGCTGTCGGCCTATGGGTTGAAAGCCAAACTGGAACGCTGCGACGACCACGCCTCGGCCCGCGCGGCGGAACAGGCCATTGAACGTCTGCGCGAAGGTCAGGTGGTGGCCCTGGTGTCCGACGCCGGAACGCCTCTGGTCAGCGACCCCGGCTTTGTCGTGGCCCGCGCCGTGATCGCCGAGGGCCTGCCGGTCCACCCCATTCCCGGCCCGTCCAGCCTGTTGGCCGCCCTGTGCATCGCGGGCCTGCCCGCAGACCGGGTGCTGTTCGCCGGCTTCCTGCCCAACAAGACCGCAGGCCGCCGCACGGCGCTGGAGGAGTTGAAGAGCCAGCGCCAGACCCTGGTCTTCTTCGAAAGCGGCCCGCGCCTGAAAGACAGCCTGACCGACATGGCCGCCGTGCTGGGTCCGCGTCCCGCCGCCGTGGCGCGTGAGCTGACCAAGCTCTACGAAGAATGCGTGCGAGGTTCGCTGGACGAACTGGCGGCCCACCCGAAACTGGATGGCCCCAAGGGTGAGATCGTCGTGGTCGTGGGGCCGGGCGAGGTCGAGCAGGCGTCCGAGGCCGACGCCGACGCCGCCCTGACTGAAGCCTTGAAGCGCCTGCCGACCGGCGAGGCCGCCTCTGAGGTGGCCAAGGCCCTGGGCCTGAACCGCAAGACCCTGTACCGCCGCGCGCTGGAGCTTCAGGGCAAGTGAGCGAACGCCTGCCCCGCCCGGCGCCGATCCGTCGTCCCAAGGCGGCGTGGCGTCAGGCCAAGGGCGGGCAGGCGTTCAAATCCGGCCATGCCGCCGAATGGGGGGCGGCGGCGCTTCTGATGGCCAAGGGATATCAGATCCTGGGCTTTCGCCTTAAGTCACGCGGGGGTGAGATCGACATCCTGGCCCGGAGAGGCCGTGTGCTGGCGGTGGTCGAGGTCAAGCGGCGGGCAAATCTGCAGGCGGCGCTTGAGGCGATGAAACCCGTCCAGAGGCAGCGTCTGGTCGCAGCGGGGCAGGCGATCCGGCGCAATCGACCCGCCCTGCAAGCTCTTGATTTGAGAATTGATATCGTGGCGCTGGCCCCCGGCCGCTTTCCGCGTCATGTTCGGGGCGTCTGACGCAAACGAGGACCCAGGGTCGCATGACGCGTGAGGAGGCCGAGGCCATCCTGACGTCGGCGGGCGAAGCCGACGATGACGCCTTCCCCTTGCTGGAGGCCGCAATCGCCTGCGCCATTCACGACTATCCCATGCGCGACGTCAAACCGGTCCGCATCCTGGCCCAGAGCGCCTGCGAACGGCTGCAGGAGCGGGTGGCCACCGAAAGCCCTGATGACGCCCTGTCCGAAACCATGGGCTCGGACCTGCGGCTGAACGGCGACCTGTTGAACTATGACGACCCGTCCAACACCGACATCATTGATGTGGCCGAGCGTCGGCGCGGTCTGTCGGCGGCGCTTGCTGTCTTTTATCTGCACGCCGCCCGCGCAGCGGGTCTGAACGCGGCGGGCGTGGATTTCCCCGGCCATTTCATGATCCGGGTCGAGACGCCTGTAGGCCCGGTGGCGCTGGACCCCTTCGCGCATGGGCGGCTGGTCATGCCCAGCGAACTGACACGCCGCGCCCTTCGCGCCGGCCTGACGCCCCATGTGGCGGATCGTCTGGAGGTGCTGATGACCCCTGTGTCGGACCGCGAGTCGCTGATCCGGCTGCAGAATGTGCTGTTTCACCGCGCCATCCGCAGTCAGGACTATGTCGGCGCCGAACGCTCGGCCATGCGCCGCGCCTTGCTGGCGCCGGACGATCCTCGTCACTGGCTGGACGTGGCCTCGGCGCGTGAGAAACAGGGCGCCCTGGCCGGTTCGCTTCAGGCCCTGTCGCAGGCGCACGGTCTGAACGGACTGGAAGAGGCCCAGCGTTCGACCAGTTTCGACCGCGTGCGGATGCGGTTGAATTGATCCCGGGAGGCGATCTTGGCTGATGGAGCGATCATGGTGAAAGCTCGGATCAGGCTTTTGTCAGCAGATGAGGGCGGGCGCACCTTGCCGGTCTATGGTCGATACAGACCCAATCATGGTTTCTTCGACAACGACCGATTAGAGATGATGATCGGTCAGATCGATTTCGGGACTGTGCCCTGTCACCCGGGAGAGACACGAGACGTCACTATCGAATTCTTCGATGCCCCGGAACTGAACGATCTTCTTCAGAATGGCCGTGAATGGCGTATTCAAGAAGGGGATAGGCTTATCGGCGTTGGCCTTGTGATTGAACGGCTTAAGCCGGCATAGGCTTTATCTAAACCGCCTCGCCCCGCAGCAGACGGGGTAGGTCGCCGGTCGCGCCGCCCGCCTCCTGCATGAAGGCGCGGCGCAGGGGGCCGATGCGGTTGACGGCGGCCATGCCCAGATTGCGCGCGAACCGTATCGGGGCGATGTCGTTGGAGAACAGGCGCACGAAGGCGTCGAAGCCCGCCGCCAGAGCCGCATTGTCGAACCGGCGCCAGCGGGCGTAGCGCTCCAGCACCGTCTCAGACCCCAGATCCTCGCCCAGACGCGCGGCCTCGGCCAGAACCTCGGCCAGGGCGGCGGCGTCCTTCAGGCCCATGTTCAGGCCCTGTCCCGCAATCGGATGCACCCCGTGGGCGGCGTCGCCGATCAGGGCGATGCGCGGGGCGATCAGTTTCTCGGCCAGACTGAGGGACAGCGGATAGACGAAGCGCGGCCCCTCGACCGTCACATCGTCCAGAAACTCGCCGAAACGGCGCATCAGATGGGCGTGGAAGGCCTCGTCCGAGGCTGAGCGCAGGGCCTCGCCCCGGCGGGTGGTTTCGGTCCAGACCAGACTGGCCCGCTGGTCGGTCAGGGGCAGGATGGCGAAGGGACCGCTGGGCAGGAAATACTCATGGGCGACATTGCCGTGGTCACGCCCCATCCGCACCGTCGCCACCACGCCGCTCTGGCCATAGGTCCAGCCGACCGTCTCGATTCCGGCGGCGCGGCGCACGGTTGATCCGCGCCCTTCGGCGCCGACGACAAGCGGAGCAGTTAGGATTGATCCGTCCGCCAGCGTGACCGTCGCCTTGCCCGCGTCGGTGGTGACCGAGGCGACCGAGGCCGGAGCCCGCACCTCGATGCCTGCCCGGATCACGGCTTCGGCCAGAGCCACGCGGATACGGCGGTTCTCGACCAGATAACCCAGAGGCTCGCCCCCCGTGCGCCCGCCGATCTCATCGGCGTCGAAGCGCAGGAAGGCAGGCGACGGCGACGGGCTGGCCGCGCCGGGGCGGCGCCCGTCCGTCACCAGAATATGATCCATCCGGCAGGCATGAGGCCGCAGGGATTCGCCCAGTCCCAGCGTGTCCAGCATGCGGAAGGTCGAAAAGGCGATGGCGGTCGAACGTCCGTCGAAGGTCGGCGCCAGCTGGGCGTCGAACGGCTGGGGGTCGATCATGACCACCTTCAGCCCGCCCTGCGCCGCCGCCAGCGCAAAGGCTGCGCCGGTCAGGCCCGCGCCTGCGATGATGATGTCGTAGCGTTCGGTGTCGGACATGAGAGGCTTGTCGCGCCGGGCGGCCCAAAGGTCCAGAGGGCGAAACGTCTTCACATGCGGCTCTGGTAAATGCACCCTTAACCCTGTCGGTGCGACAAGGGCTGCCGAACGTCAGCCGCCCGGAAGGTTCCGCCCTTCATGTCCACCGCCCTCGCCATCAGCCGTCAGGCCTGGATCAGCGCCCGCATCCTGTGGGACGCGCCCTTTGTCGTGCGGTTCAGGGGTGTGCTGCAGGCCCTGCTGGCGGCGCTGTTGCTGGTCGCCCTGATCTCGTGGAACCCGGCGGACGCCAGCCTGAATGCGGCCTCCACCCTGCCGACGACGAACTGGCTGGGGTCGAACGGCGCCCTGTTCGCCGACATCTTCATGCAGTCGCTGGGGCTGGCGGCCTGGCCCGCCGCCCTGCTGCTGATCGCCTTCGGCGTGGCCCGCGCGGTGGGCGACGTCCTGCAACAAAGACTGAAGCCCACGCCGCTGAAGGCGCTGGCCGCGACGGGCGGGGTGCTGCTGCTGTCCAGCGCCCTGGCCGCATTGGCTGCGCCCGCCGCGTGGCCGCTGGCGGCGGGTCTAGGCGGATTATGGGGCGACGCCGTCACAGGCCTGACCGCCAAGGGCGTCATCGCCCTGCATATTCCCGGCGGACGGATCATCGCTGGCGTGATCTTCCTGATCGCCGCCCTTTGGATGCTGGCCTATGCTGTCGGCATCCGGGCGATGGACTTCATCGACGCCCTGCACTGGGGCAAGTCGCTGCGTGCGCCCGCCACCCCGCAGGCCTCGGTCAAGAAGGCCCAGCGCGCCAGGCCGTCTGACGAAGCCCCCGCCAACGCAACGTCCCCCAAGACGGCCCGGAGCAAAGCTGCGTCCCGCGCCGCCGCGCCGCAGGACGAACCGGCCTATGACGGCGATGCGCCGACCTATGCGGACATGGCCCAATCTGAAGCTCGGGCTGAAGCTCAGGCCGGTTCCCAGACCGCCTATGACGATCTGCCGCCGTGGGAAGAGGGGCTGCCGGTCGAGACTGCGCCGCGCCCGTCTGTCCCACGCGCCGTCGAACCGCGCGTCGCCGCCGTCAAGGCGCCCAAGGTCCGCAAAGACGATCTGGACCAGCAGGCCTTCGACTTCACCCGACCTGAAGGCGACTTTGACCTGCCGCCTCTGGGCATATTGAGCAAGCCCGGCCAGCGCACCGCCTCGGTCGATGAGGATTCGCTGAAACAGAACGCCAAGATGCTGGAAGGCGTGCTGCAGGAGTTCGGCGTGCGCGGCGTGATCGACCAGATCCGCCCCGGCCCCGTCGTCACCCTGTACGAACTGGTCCCCGCGCCGGGCGTCAAGCACGGCCGCGTGGTGGCGCTGGCGGATGACATCGCCCGCTCCATGTCCGCCCGCGCCTGCCGCATTAGCGTGGTTCAGGGGCGCAACGCCATCGGCATCGAACTGCCCAACGCCAAGCGCGAGACCGTCTATCTGCGCGACCTGCTGGCCAGCGCCGAATACGACAAGAAGGGGCACCTGCTGCCTCTGGCTCTGGGTGAGACCATCGGCGGCGAACCCTATGTCGCCGATCTGGCGCGGATGCCGCACCTGCTGATCGCGGGCACCACCGGTTCGGGCAAGTCGGTCGGGGTCAACGCCATGATCCTGTCGATCCTGTATCGACACAGCCCGGCTGAATGCCGCTTCATCATGATCGACCCCAAGATGCTGGAGCTGTCGGTCTATGACGGCATCCCGCACCTGTTGGCGCCCGTCGTGACCGATCCCAAGAAGGCCGTCGTCGCGCTGAAATGGACGGTGCGCGAGATGGAGGACCGCTATCGCCGCATGTCCAAGCTGGGCGTGCGCAACATCGCCTCCTACAATGAGCGCGCCCGCGAGGCGCAGGAGAAGGGCGAGCATTTCGAGCGCACGGTCCAGACCGGCTTCGACGATCAGGGCCGCCCGGTTTACGAGTCAGAGAAGATCCGGCCCGAGCCGCTGCCCTTCCTGGTCGTGGTCATGGACGAAATGGCCGACCTGATGCTGGTCGCGGGCAAGGACGTCGAAGGCGCCGTCCAGCGTCTGGCCCAGATGGCGCGTGCGGCGGGCATCCACCTGATCATGGCCACGCAGCGCCCGTCGGTGGACGTCATCACCGGCACCATCAAGGCCAACTTCCCGACCCGGATCTCCTTCCAGGTCACCTCCAAGATAGACAGCCGCACCATCCTTGGCGAACAGGGCGGCGAGCAGCTGCTGGGCCAAGGCGACATGCTGTACATGGCGGGCGGCGGACGCATCACTCGTCTGCACGGCCCCTTCGTCGACGACAAGGAAGTCGAGGACGTCTGCAAACACCTGAAGGCCCAGGCCGAGCCGGACTACCTCGACCTGATCACCGACGAACCGGACGGCGACGGCGACAACGCCTTTGACGAGGGCGGCAATGGCGGTTCCGGCGACGACCTGTACGACCGCGCGGTCGCCGTGGTCACCCGCGACCGCAAGGCCTCGACCTCCTACGTCCAGCGCCGCCTGCAGATCGGCTACAACCGCGCCGCCTCCCTGATCGAACGCATGGAGCAGGAAGGCGTCGTCTCGCAGGCGAACCACGCCGGCAAGCGTGATGTTCTGGCCGGCCCGCCGCCGATGGTGTGAGGGCCGATCAGCCCTCCAGAACCGCCGTCGTGTAGGCCGAGCAATCGCGCCATCCGAGGGTCCGATACAGGGCCTGTCCTTCTGACGTGGCGGTCAGGACGCCTTTGGCTGTTCCGCCCATTGCGGTCTGGAGCGTGCGCATCACGTGCCCTCCGACGCCCTGACGACGGAAGGGCGGCTCGACGGCGATGCGGTCATAGATGATGTAGCCTGAGACCATCACCGCGCGGCCACGTCCGGCCTCGACGCCTTGAGGGCTCCGTACCGAGCAAAAGGTCACGGCTCCTTCCCGCGTCATCTCCACCGAGTAACCTTCACCGACAGGGGCGTCGCGCATCATGCCGTCCAGGGTCATGACTGCGCCCGTCTGCCGAGCGATCCAGCCTTTCGGCAGCAGCGGCTCTACATCCTCGACCGGGGCGCAGACCTTAAGGAAGACCTTCGGTTCGTGAACACGCGCCGCCCTGCGCGCCACAGCCTCGTCGGATTGCGAAAACAGGAAGCGGCGGAGCTGATCCTCGGCGGCGACCTCGATGCGCCAGCCGCCATCATCCCAGACGGGCGGGGCGACGTCGCGCGTCAGCGCCCAGCCGCGCGCCCAGAGGGCGAAAAGATCAGGATCAGCGCTCATGCCGCCCATCATGACGCATAAGTCTCAACCTCGCTAAGCACTGATTGACGTTCCGCCGATCACGGCTTTGGCTCAGGCGACGCGCCGTATATGCAGGGAAGGAGCGTGCGCCCGCCGCTCGTTCGAGGAAGACGCCGGTGCCAGAACTGTCCAGCCTGATAACCTTCGCCCTGATCGCGCTGGGCATGGTTCTGACGCCCGGCCCGAACATGGTCTATCTGATCTCGCGTTCCATCAGTCAGGGACGTGTGGCGGGTCTGATTTCCCTGGGCGGGGTGGCGCTGGGCTTTGTCTTCTATCTGTTGTGCGCGGCGTTCGGGATCACGGCCTTTCTGGTCGCGGTGCCGTTTGCCCATGATGCGCTGCGCATCGCCGGGGCGGCCTATCTGTTCTATCTGGCGTGGCAGGCGGTGAAGCCGGGCGGCCGCTCGCCGTTCGAGGTTCGTGAACTGCCCAAGGACAGCCCGCGCAGGCTGTTCATGATGGGCTTCATGACCAATCTGCTGAACCCCAAGATCGCCATCATGTATCTGTCGCTGCTGCCGCAGTTCATCACGCCGGGCCATGGGAGCGTGCTGGCGCAGTCGTTGGCTCTGGGCATGACGCAGGTGGTGATCAGTCTCAGCGTCAACGCCCTGATCGCTGTTGCGGCGGGTTCGATCGCGACCTTGCTGACGCGCCGTCCCAGCTGGCTGTCCATTCAACGCTGGCTGATGGGCACGGTTCTGGGCGGGCTGGCGGTGTCGATGCTGGCCGAGGCGCGGCGCTAGGGCGTCTGCGCGGCCGCATATCGAACCGGCGACAGGCCGGTCAGGCGCTTGAACATGGTCGAGAAGGCGGCGGGGCTGTCATAGCCCAAATCCAGGGCGACAGCGGGGACCGAGCGGCCTTC
>NZ_JABAZW010000108.1 GCF_018608325.1 Brevundimonas sp.
TGGCTCGGGCTTTAGCGGCCCAGTCGGGCACCGAAGCTGCTGCAGGCCTCAGGGTTGGACGAGATGCGGCCGACGCAATCCGACTATGCCGCCGAGGCCGCCTTCGCCTTTTCGCCGCGTAACGAAGAAGGGCGACCCCGCGTCCTGCTGGCCGAGGCGGGGACGGGCACGGGCAAGACCATGGGCTATCTGGCGCCCGCCTCCCTGTGGGCCGAGCGGAACCAGGGGGCGGCGTGGATATCGACCTACACGCGCGCCCTGCAGCGCCAGATCGACCGCGAGAGCCATGCCCTGTGGCCCGATCCCGCCGAACGCAAGAAGAAGGCGGTGATCCGAAAGGGGCGCGAGAACTATCTGTGCGTCCTGAACCTGCAGGACATGATGCAGGCGGCGCAACTGGGGAACGGCGACCTGATCGGGCTGGCGCTGGCCGGTCGCTGGGCGGTCTATACGCGCGATGGCGATATGACGGGCGGGGACTTCCCCGGCTGGCTGCCCGGCCTGTTTGCGGTGCCTGCGGCCCATGCGGCGGGGGCGGCCAATCTGGTGGATCGGCGCGGGGAATGTGTTCACGCCGCCTGTCCGCACTACCGCACCTGTTTCGTGGAGAAGACCATCCGCGCCAGCCGCAAGGCTGACATCGTGGTGGCCAATCATGCCCTGGTCCTGACGCAGGCCGCGTTCGACGGCGCGCGGTCGGCGCGTGGCCAGAAACAGGACGGCGAGACGGCGGCCCTGAAGCGGATCGTCTTTGACGAGGGCCACCACCTGTTCGACGCCGCCGACAGCGCCTTTTCCGCATGTCTGTCCGGTCAGGAGGCGGCTGAGCTGCGGCGCTGGATTCGCGGTCCAGAGGGCAAGGGACGTCGCGGGCGCGGGCTGGAACAGCGTCTGGGCGACATGGTCAATGACAATGAGAGCGCGCTGAAATCGCTTCAGGACGCCGTGCGCGCCGCCGCTGGCCTGCCGGGCGAGGGCGTGTCGGGTCGGGTCGCGCCCGCCTCGGGCGAGGTGAACCCCATCGGCCCGATCGAGGCATTTCTGGCCGCCGCCCTGAACCAGCTTCGGGCGCGCACGGCGGAGGCCAACCCCTATGGCGGCGCCGAGTTCGGCATGGAATGCGCGCTGAAGCCCGTGACCGATCAGGTCGCAGAGGCCGCCCGCGCGGCGGCCCAGGCGCTGGCGGCCATCGAGGCGCCGCTTCTGGCCCTGTCGCGGCATCTGGAAGACGTTCTGGACAACGAGGCCGCCGAACTGGACGGCTCGCAGCGGTCGCGGATCGAAGGGGCCTTGCGCGGGCTGGACCGACGCGCCCGCATGACCCTGCCGGGCTGGCGCTCCATGTTGGCGGCGCTGGAGGACGGGGGCGACGAACCGGACCCGGACTTCGTCGACTGGCTCTCGGCGGAGACGGCCTTCGGGCGGATTCACGACGTGGCCCTGCGCCGTCACTGGATCGACCCGACCGTGCCGCTGGAGGCCGCCGTGATCGTGCCGTCGCATGGGGTGCTGGTGACGTCCGCCACCTTGTCCGATCCCCTGCAGGAAGACCCGTTTGATCTGGCGCGGATGCGGACCGGATCGGCGCGCCTGATCGAGCCGCCGCGCACCCTGAAGGTCGAAAGCCCGTTCGACTATGCCGCCAACAGCCGGGTCATTGTCGTCAATGATCTGGTCAAGGACGACCCGCGCCAGACGGCGGCGGCGATGCGCGAACTGTTTCTGGCGGCGGGCGGCGGAGGCCTGGGCCTGTTCACCGCCATCCGTCGTCTGAAGGCGGTCTATGAGCGGCTGGGGCCGGATCTGGCGAAGTCAGGCTTTCCGCTCTACGCCCAGCATGTCGATCCGCTGGAGGTCGGGGCGCTGGTCGACATGTTCCGGGTCGAGGAGAACTCGTGCCTGCTGGGCACCGACGCCGTGCGCGACGGGGTGGACGTGCCGGGGCGGTCTTTGCGGGTTCTGGCCTTCGACCGCGTGCCGTGGCCGCGCCCGGACCTGTTGCACAAGGCGCGTCGAGAACGTCTGGGCGGCAAGGGCTATGATGACGCCATCGCCCGCGCCCGCATCGCACAGGCCTTCGGGCGGCTGATCCGGCGCGGCGACGACAAGGGGGTGTTCCTGATGCTGGACGCCGCCACGCCGACGCGCCTGTTCGCCAGCCTGCCGCCGGGAACAGAGGTGCAGCGCATGGGGCTGGCCGATGCGGTCGAACTGACCAAGAGCTTCCTGAACCCCGAGACGACCTGAAATGTCGAAGACCACGCCTGCGACCCTGGCTCTGACCAAGGCGGGGATCGCGTTTGAGCTGTTCCCCTATGACTATGATCCCGACGCCCCGCGTGTCGGTCTGCAGGCGGCGCAGGCCCTGGGCAAGGCGCCGGAACAGGTGTTCAAGACCCTGATGACCCTGGCCGACGGCAAGCCCGCCTGCGTCATCGTGCCCTCCGACTGCGAGGTCAGCATGAAGAAGCTGGCGACGGCGCTGGGGGCCAAGTCGGCGCAGATGATGAAGCCCGCCGACGCCGAACGCCTGACCGGCTACAAGGTCGGCGGCGTCAGTCCCTTTGGCCAGCGAAAGTCCGTCCCGACCGTGATGGACGAGACGGCCATCCTGTTCGATCTGGTGCTGATCAACGGCGGGCAACGCGGTCTGCTGCTGGGGATCGCGCCGGATGATGCGCTGCGGGCGGCCTCGGCCAGCTTGGCCGATCTGACCGCCTGAACCGCCCTTATGTCGGCGCCGATCCTTGGGCTATAGGGCGTTGAACCCGGAGATCGCATGACTGACGCCCCGACCAAGCCGCACAGCCGCAAGGGCCTGTATGCGCCCTTCATCATCGTGCTGGCGGCCTTGGCCGCGTGGACGGGCTGGTGGTTCTATCTGACGCATCAGATCGACAAACAGCTGGAGACCCAGACGGCGGCCATGCGTCAAGCGGGCTGGGACGTCCGCTATTCCGAGAAGTCGATCACCGGCTGGCCGTTCCGTGTCCGCGTAGGCTTGCGTGACCTGAGCATCGGCGCACCGTCCCACCATGCCGTCGCGGCGCTGGAGCTGGCGGCGGAGGCCAACGCCTATCAGCCGACCAAATGGGTGATCGTCGCACCGCAGGGACTGGTGCTGACCCGTGCAGGCAAGGGTGAGGTCGCCGTCGCGGGCGACGCCATCCGCATGAGCGCCAGCGGCATCGACCAGCGCTGGCCAAATCTGGCGCTGGAGATGGTCAATCCGATCTTCACCGTGGCGCCGCAGGGCGAGCCCTTCCCCATCGCCCGCGCCGCGCGGATCGAGTTTTACACCCGTCCGCATCTGGCCGCCTCGACCACGCCAGGCGACGACATCGACGTCATGTTCCGTCTGGTGGACGGGCAGGGCCGTGCTGATGGTCCGGTCGAGGGCTTTGCGCAGGATGGCATGCTGACCCTTCAGCTTGAGGCCACCATCGGTCAGGCCAGCCTGCTGAAGGGCGGGGATGCGGCGGGCGTCTTCTCGGTCTGGACGCGAGGCGGCGGAACCTTCCGCAATCTGCGCGGCGATATTCAGGCCGTGGCCAGCCGTGCGACCCTGAGC
>NZ_JABAZW010000023.1:0-8094 GCF_018608325.1 Brevundimonas sp.
AGCCCCAACCGGGCTTCGAAGTCCGTCGTACAAAAGATAGAGCCGCCGACTTCTCACGAAGTCGGCGGTTTCTTTTTGTCAGGTCAGCAGTCGCCCTAAAACAGCTCCGTCGCCACCGACGGCTGCTCCGGCCCCGCTGTGGAATCACCCGGAGTTTTTTCTGAGCGAAGCACCGCGCCTCCGATCCCGATGACAAGCGTCGCGGTGAACAGAGCGCACACGACGGCGATCACCGCCAGCTTCACCCCATCCCAGATCTCGCGCCCCTGTGGCGTCACGTCAGCTCCGTTGAACCTGTATTCTGCCAGCTCAAGCTGAACTGAGTTGGCCGATGAGGGCAAGTCGATGACCCGTTCGCCAATAGGCGCGCGCAAAAGAAAAGGGCGAGACCCTGCGGTCCCGCCCTCCTTCGCAACCGTCATTCGACCGTAATCAGCCGGTGAACGGACGGATCAGGATTTCGACGCGGCGGTTCTGCGCCTTGCCTTCCGGCGTCGCGTTCGTCGCGACCGGATTGCGCGAGCTGTTGCCCGCCACATAGAGACGTTGCGCGATCACGCCGCGACGAACCAGCTCCGAAGCCACGCTGCTGGCGCGGCGCTCGGACAGGGGCTGGTTGATGGCGTCGCCGCCCGACGAATCGGTGTGGCCGATGATGTCGATGGTCGAGCGGTCATACTCCTGCAGAACCCGCGCCACGTCGTCGAGGACCGGCAGGAAGCGCGGATCGATCGAGGACTGGTTGGTGGCGAAGGTCACGTCCGAAGGCATGCGCAGGACCAGGTTGTCGCCCTGGCGCGCAACACCGACGCCCGAACCCGAAAGCTGGGCTTCCATGGCGCGCTGCTGGCGATCCATGTACTGGCCGACGGCCGCGCCGCCCAGGGCGCCGATGCCCGCGCCGATCAGCGCGTTCTTACGGCCCTGTTCGCCGTTCGAGGTGTTGGTCAGATAGCCGAGAACCGCCCCCCCCAGAGCACCGGCGAGGACGCCCGTGCCGGTGTTGTTGCGGGTCGGCGTGGAGCTGTAGGGGTCGGTCGTGGTGCAGGCGCTCGCGCCCAGCAGGGCGGCGATGGAGACACCGGCAACGATTATCTTGGCGCGCATGGATTGGTCCTTCCGATTTGGCGGTCTGGCGCGAGAAACGCACGCTTACTGTCGCGGTTCCAAGCTGTACCTTAGCTGAACAAATCCGGCCATGGTTCATCCCACCCGGCATGCCCATGAACTGACAAGGTTGCGGATTAGGCGTAAGGAAACCGCCGCACACAGTTACAGTGAGGACGACGCCGATGAGCGCGACCCCGATCGAAACCCCGTCAACCGACGACCGCGCCATCAAGCCTGTGTCGATGACCGGCTATGACGCCGATTTCCAGGCCTTCAGCGACGCGCTCGGCGCCTCTTTCACCCGCTACGGCTTTGCGGTGATCGCCGATCACGGCCTGAACGAAAAGCGGATCGACGCCGCGATCAACGACGCCAAGACCTTCTTCGCCCTGCCCGAGGACGTGAAACGCCAGTATCACCAGCCGGGAACCGGCGGCGCGCGCGGCCTGACCCCCTTCGGCGTCGAAGCCGCCAAGGGCGCCGCGACGGTGGACCTGAAGGAGTTCTGGCACGTCGGACGCGAGCTGCCCGCCGACCACGCCTATCGTAAATATATGCGCGACAACCTATGGCCGACTGAGGTCGAAGGCTTCCAGCCCCACCTGTACGGCATGTTCGAGGATCTGGACGCCCTGGGCCGCAAGATTCTGCGCGCGATCGCCCGCTACCTGGAACTGGGCGACGACTATTTCGAGGACAAGGTCGAGATGGGCAACAGCGTGCTGCGCATGCTGCACTATCCGCCGGTTCCCGCTGATGCGCCCGGCGTCCGCGCAGGCGCCCATGAAGACATCAATGTCATCACCCTGCTGCTCGGCGCTGAGGAAGCGGGCCTTCAGCTGAAGGAAAAGGACGGCAGCTGGCTGGACATCGCCCCGCCGCCCGGCGCCCTGGTCGTCAATATCGGCGACATGCTGCAGCGCCTGACCAACCACGTCCTGCCGTCAACGACGCACCGCGTGGTCAATCCGGCGCCGGAACGTCGCGGTTTCGCCCGCTATTCGACGCCCTTCTTCCTGCACTTCAACCCGGACTTCCCGATCGAGACCCTGCCCAGCGCCATCACGCCGGACAATCCTGACCGCTATGCGGGCAAGACCATCCTGGCGGAGGACTATTTGACGGAACGTCTGCGCGAGATCCGCCTCCTCTGAGGCGGATCAGCGCGTGATGCGCAGTCGGGTGATGTCGCGGCCGATGGCCTTGAAGGCTTCGCTCAGATCTGTGCTGGACGTCGGCAGATAGGCGTAATCCGGGCTGGTGGCGCAGTTCTTCATAAGATCCGCCGCCGCCCCGGTCGTGCCGACCTGGAAGCCTACGGTGTAGACCGTAATGCCCTGGGCCTTCATGGCCGTGCACAGTTTCAACGCCTGGCTGGTGGAGCTGCCGTTGGGAGCGTTCTGATTGATGTGGTCCGCTGTCGTCCCAGAGCCGGAACCCGCGTCAGAAGAAATGACGCCGTTCGAATAGGGGGTATTGAACTCCCCGTCCGTCATCAGGATCACCGACTTCAGCACATTCATGTCACGGTACGGCCCGGCTCCGTTGGACGGCCACAGCGTGTTGAAGTTCGGCGACACCGTGTACCAGCCCCATGCCGCGCCGATATGACCGGCAGTCGATCCGCCGATCGTCAGGGCGTTGATCGCCGACTTGAGCCCCGGCTTGTCGCTGGACAGCGGGCGTAGCGGTGCGTTGAGACAGGGGTTCAGGCCATTGTTCACATTGTCGGCGGGGTAGTTGAAACCGAGGCGGGCCGAAGACGGAGATGCATCCGTATAGGCCTGATTGCCCGCCCGTTCGCTGACGCAATCGCTGTTCTTCAGCGCACGCAATGAACCGGATGCACTGGTGAAGACACGCCAGGCGCAACCGTTCTCACCACAGGCCGTCGTGCCGCCACGGCTATAGGTCTGTCCACCCACGACATCGACGATGAAGTCATTGGTGTTCACTTCCGACACCGTAAGGGGGCGTGTATTCAGATAGTCCATGCCCTGGACGCCTTCGAACACCACGGTTCCGTTTCGCGTCAGCAGGCCATGATTGTTGGCGGTCACCTTGGGCTTGCAATCCGTCCGCAGGCATTTTGCGACATAGGCAGGCTTTGACGCACTGCCGGTGAAGGCGCTGTAATTCCGACTGTCGATAACAGTGCCATTGCTGCCGATCAGTTGGAACGTCTTGGCGCTGGCGTTGACGTTGGTCACTGTGAAGACGACGCCGTTCAGCTGCGTCATGCCGCTGGCGTTCCAAATCGCCACTCGATCGCCGTTGGCGAAACCATGAGTGGCCGTGGTGGTGAGGACGGCGGGATTGGCCTTTGTCACGGCGCTGATCGAGGCGATGTTTCCCGTCGACCAGGCGATATTGGTGACATTGGCCGTCGCAGTCGGCACGCCACGCGCACTATTGGCGTAACTGCCCAGGTTCACGCCCATCGAATAGGGGACCAGGGACATCTTGGTGTAATAGGGCGTCTGGACATCCTGAACCACGATATCCACCAGCTGATTGGCGGCGCTCTTCAGAGACTCGATCTTGCCGTTGTTCATGGAGCCGGTCACGTCGAGCACCAGCGCGACTTCGATGTTCTTGGATGACCGTTGCACGTCCGACGACGAGCCGACCGGAAGCGTGTCGTCCAGCAGCTTGCCGTAAGGCGGCAGGATGATGTTGGCGACCAGGGTCTTGACCTGGATTTTCGCCGCCCCCTTCACGACCTGATTGGCGTCGACCGTAAAGGTGATGTCGCTGTCCTTGAACGTCACGCCGTCCGTGGCGCGCAGGTTCGCCTTCAGCGCCGTCAGGCCGACAGCGTTCAGCTCCTTGGTCTGAGCGGACGTATAGGGCGAGCGCGCCGCCGCCAGGGTGGCGGCGTCCAGCGCGTCCTGCAGATTGGCCTTTGCCGTCGAGACGCGGTTGATGTCGATGCCGCCGAAGACCAGCATCAACAGCACCGGCAGGCTGAGGCCGAACATCATGGCGACATTGCCGCGTCGGTCGGCGCGCAGCCGCGCAACGAAGCTCGTCAGTTTGGGCCATGCCCCGATGTTCAGCCGTTGAGACGCCAAGATCGTGCTTCCGCAACCGGGCGCAGATTCGCCCGCTGGTCGTCACAATGGCGCCCGCCGGTTAAGGGAAGGCCCAAACCTCAGGGTTAACCGCCATTAAGCTTCCGACCATCCGCATCTGTGACCCTGGTTCTGCTGGGTCAGCCAAGTATTCAACGGAGCGAAATAGTCAGCAATGGCCGAGGCGTCATTGCCCTCATCGCCGGTGAAGGCCTTCATCGCCTCCTGCCAGGGACGGGACTGACCCATTTCCAGCATGGCGTTGAAACGCGCGCCGACCGCCGTATTTCCATAGGTGGAGCAACGATGCAGCGGCCCGGTCCATCCCGCCTGGCGACAGGCCGCGCGCTGGAACTGGAACTGATAGATGTGCGCCAGGAAGTAGCGAGTGTAGGGCGTATTGCCCGGCACATGGTATTTCGCGCCGGGATCAAAGGCGTCGGCCGGACGCGCGCCGGGCGGGACCAGTCCCTGATATTTCAGCATGTCGGCGGTCCAGGCGGCATTGTACTGAACCGGCGTCGTCTCGCCCGAAAACACATCCCAGCGCCAGCGATCCACCATCAGGCCGAACGGCAGGAAGGCGATCTTGTCCAACGCCATCTTCAGCAGGAAGGGAATGTCCTCGTCTTCACCCGGCACCTTATCCAGCAGACCGATCTGGTGCAGATAGGTCGGCGTCAGGGCGGACAGGCCGATGAAGTCGCCGATCGCCTCATGGAAGCCGTCGTTGGCGCCGTTGCGGAACAGCATCGGCTGGTCCTTGTAGGCCCGCTGATAGTAGTTGTGCCCCAGTTCGTGGTGCACCGTATAGAAGTCGTCGGCATTGACGTTGGTGCACATCTTGATGCGGATGTCGTCGGCGTTATCCAGATCCCAGGCCGAGGCGTGGCAGACCACCTCGCGGTCACGGGGGCGCACGATCTGGCTGCGTTCCCAGAAGGTCTGCGGCAGAGGCGCCAGTCCCAGAGAGGTGTAGAAACCCTCTCCCGTTCGCACCATCTTGGTTGGATCGTACCCCGCCTTCACCAGCAGGTCCGTCAGGTCATAGCTGGACTGGCCGCCCGTCGCCGGGGCCACGATGTCATAGATATTGCCCCACTGCTGAGACCACATATTCCCCAGCAGGTCGGCGCGGATCGGGCCATGGTCCGGCTGGACCGCATCGCCGTATTTGGCGTTCAGCCGCGCGCGGACATAGCAGTGCAGGTTCTCGTAGAAGGGCTTCACCTGCGCCCACAGCCGGTCCGTCTCTGCAGCGAAATCATCGGCGGGCATGTCATAGCCGGAACGCCACAGGGCGCCAGTGTCGACGAAACCCAACTCGCGCGAGCCTTCATTGGCGATTTCGACCATACGGGCATAGTCGGCCTTCATGGCCGGTGAGATGGTGCGCCAGCCTTCGTACAGCGCCTTGCTCTCTTGCGGATCGCGACTGTCGGCCAGGATCAGCGACGCCTCGTCCAGCGTGATCTGACGGCCTTTGAAATCGAACTTGCCGGTCGAATAGGCTGAGTCCAGCCGGGTGGTGATCTGGGCCAGTTCGTCGGCGGCGCCCGGCCGGTTGGGTGCGGGCAGGACAAGGCCGAGGCGCAGCAGATCCAGCTTGCGGCGCACGTCCGGCGCGACCGTCACCGTGTTGAACCTGGCCGCCTGATTGGCCAGTTGCACCTGAAGCTCGGTCACCTCGGCATTGACCTTGGATTCCAGCCACATGGTGTCGAAGGTGATGTTGGTCGCCCGCGACCACTGCACCCGCGCGGCATATTCGGTGATCTCGGCCCAGCGGACCTCGGCGTCGGCGATAAAGGCGTTGGCCCCTGCGGTCGTGACCGGATAGTCCGCCTTCAAGCCGGAACTGGCTTGGGCCTGCTCCTGGGCCGAGGCCGTATCCGTATTATGGGTCGAGGTCGAGGCGCAGCCTGCGGTGAAGGCAAGCACGCAGACCGCAGCGGCGGTCATCAACTGACGCTTCATGATGGATCTCCTGAACAGCCCGCGCAGGAGAGGTGACGACCACCGCGCCGTCAAGCGCTGTGGCCTAGCGCAGAACGCAGGCGCTCAAACCCTGGCCTCGCACCGTGCCCATGGCCGCCTGAACCCGCGAACCGCGACGCCGGACATAGGGGCCGGGGTCTGCGGCCTGATAACGGCGCGGCGCCGGCAGGATGGCCGCCAGACGCGCCGCCTCACGCGGGGTCAGATCACGCGCATTCTTGTCGAACCAATGCTGCGACGCCGCCTGGGCGCCATAGACGCCGGGCGCCCATTCCACCACGTTCAGATAGACCTCCATGATCCGGCGCTTGCCCCAGAAGGTCTCGATCAGGACGGTGTAGCCCGCCTCCAGTCCCTTGCGGACCCAGTCGCGCGACGGCCACAGGAAGACGTTCTTGGCGGTCTGCTGGCTGATGGTCGAACCGCCGCGCATCCGACCGCCATCGGCGTTGTGGTCCAGCGCCTTCTGGATGGCGTCCATGTCAAAGCCGTTGTGGCTGCAGAACCGCGCATCCTCAGAGGCGATGACGGCATTGACCAGATTGGGCGAAATGTCGTTCAGCCCGCGCCATTGATAATCCAGCCCCTCGCCCCGCACGGCCTGACGCAGCATCAGGATCGTGGGCGTCGGCGGGACAATGGCGAACAGGGCCACGCCGACGAACGGGAACAGGGCCAGAACCACGACCAGCGTCAGCCAGAAGCGGCGTTTGCGCGTTTTCTTGGACTTGGTCATCGCAATATTCTGATCAAGCTTGAGCGGAGCGCAAGCGGCCTTAGAGGATCAGGACGCCAGCGGCGCCATCCTCGTCGGCCCAGGCCACCTTGTCGGCGTCTGGGCTCAGCGACAGGGCGACAATGGCCGCGCCTTTCTCGGCCTTGACGAAGTTCAGGCCCTGCGCCGCCGGATGGGCGACCCAGACACGGCCGTCGGTCAGACCGGCAGCCATCAAACCATGCTCGGCCCGCGCCGAGACCAGATTGACCAGACTGGAATCATCATAGCCGATCTCGGTCGCCTCGCGCCCCATCGGGCCGTTGGAGCCAATGAAGGGCCACAGCACGACCCCAGGCGCACCCGAGGTGGCCATCAACTGCCCCTTGGCCAGGAAGGCCATGGACCGGACCTTGCCGGGATAGCCGCCCATGCGCAGGCTCTTGGCGTCCTTCAGCCGCCAGCCGTGCAGTTGATTGTCCTGCATGGTGGTCACGACAAAGGCGCCGTCGGGCGAGAAGGCGACACCCGTGTGAGACCCGGCCCAGGCCAGCTTGATCGGTTGCTGCTTCTCGATGCGGGCGTACCACAGGGCCGCCCCGCCATAGGTCGAGGTGGCGATACGAAGTCCCTTTGGCTCAAAGACCACGCCCGATACCGTGCGCTCATGCTGATAATCGCGGCGGAAGCCGACATCCTTGGGATCAATGACCGACAGGGTGCGGCCATAGGAGAAGGCGATCAGCCCGGACGCCGCCGAGGCGTCGATGGCGTCGATCCACTGGCCCTTGGCGGTGGCCAGAACCACCACGTCGTCGTCGCGACGCGTCCAGACCACCTTGCCGTCATCGCCGCCCGTCACAATCCCATCGCCGGACGGATGAACCGCCGCACACAGGATGGCGCCGTCGTGCGCCTCGACCCGCGTGCGATCCTCGAACCGCACCGAACCATCGCCCAGGGCGAAGACGGCGCCGGTGCTGTCAAAAAGGGCGGCGGTGACCTGGGCGTCGAAATCGAAAGTCATGGAGCGAGGCGTTATCCGGTTGAAGGCGCCTCCATATAGGAAGCCGCCGCGCGACGCACGGCCCCGCCTTCATCCGATGCGCCTATTCCGGCAGGGGGATGAACTCCAGATCATCCTCGGTCGGCAGCTTCATGCGACCGGCCTTCCAGTCGGCCCTGGCCCTGTCTCTT
>NZ_JABAZW010000023.1:8120-24000 GCF_018608325.1 Brevundimonas sp.
CCACCGGCTCGCCGCCCAGAACCATCCCCGTGGCCTGAGTGACCGCCGTGATGGTCGGTTCGGCAGTCGGCTCCAGCACGATCATCTGGCCTTCGTGGAAGGTGCGGTCGCCGATCTCGATGGAGCCCTTGGCGACGAACAGCGCCCGCTCGCTCATGCCCCCTGCGCCCTTGCCGGACGGAGGCGTGGTGCGCACGCCGGGCTGAAGCTCCCAGTGAACATAGAACAGCGGCGACGACACGGGCACGCTGGCCTTGGCGCCATAGGCCTCGCCCGCGATCAGGCGCGCGAACAGGCCGCCGTTCTCATAGGCGGGCTGAGCGTCCTCGCCCAGATGATGGAACGAGGGGTCGATCTCCTCGGCCTCTTCCGGCAGGGCGACCCAGGCCTGCATCCCGTGCATCTTGCCGCCCGTGCTGCGTTTCAGCGGCTCGGTGCGCTCGGAATGGACGATTCCCTTGCCCGCCGTCATCCAGTTGACCTCGCCGGGGCGGATCATCTGATTATAGCCGAGGTTGTCATGGTGCATGACCTCGCCCTCGAACAGATAGGTCAGGGTCGACAGGCCGATGTGCGGGTGCGGCCGCACATTGATGGCGTCGGCGCCCGGCGCGAACTCGGCCGGGCCCATGTGATCCAGAAAGATGAAAGGCCCCACCATCCGATGCGAGTGGAAGGGCAGAACGCGGCCGACCTCGAACCCGCCAAGGTCCTTGCGACGCGCATCGATCACCAGTTCGATCATGGTCTTTCCCGTCTCAAGGCGACAATCCGCCGTTCGGCAGGATTATCCGACGTGCGGCGTGACAATGCCAAGAGGCAGGGCGGTCACATTCTTCACACCGCGCGTCACGATATGGCTCTCGCAGTCCGAGACGATGCCCAGGGCCAGCAACTTCTCACGCAGGAAGCGGTCAAAGGCGTGCATGTCCGAGGTGATGATGCGCAGCACATAGTCTTCGCGCCCCGTGATGGTGGCGCACTGGACCACTTCCGGCCATTTGGACACGGCGGCCTCAAAGAGATCCAGATTCTCAGCCGACGGCAGCGACAGCTTGACGATGGCGTAGACCTCGAAGTCTAGGCCCAGCAGCTGTGCATTCAGAAGCGTGACGCGCTTCGTGATCAGGCCGGAATCTTCCAGCCGTTTGATCCGGCGCCAGCAGGGCGAGGCCGAAAGACCGACGCGATCCGCGACTTCCGCGACCGACAACCCGGCGTCTTGTTGAAGGATATCCAGGATCCGGGCGTCGATGGGATCGAGTTCGTCCGCCAATGCGTTTCTCCGATTGTGATTATCGCGAAATAAAATACCCGAAATCGGGATTTAGCAAGGTCAAATTGAGCGAGCACCTGCTTAGGCGCCGTGATATCAAGCGTACAGAGGAAACACGGACGGACCCCCGAACGGACTTGGACGCCCGCATGAACGATAAAATCATGAAAAAGAACAGTCACGCCTTGTCATTACGCGTGCCGGAACCCTCTGGGCGGCCGGGCGATACGCCGGATTTCAACCACCTGCAATTTGATCCTGCAGGCGCCGTCGAACGGCCTGAAGTCGGGGCGACGGCCTATGAAATGCGCGATCTGGCCTTCCGTCTGATTCGGGTGCTGGATGACGAAGGAAACGCCGTCGGTCCGTGGAACCCCCGTCTGGACCCCGAGACGCTGCGTCGCGGCCTGAAGGCCATGGTCCTGACCCGCGCCTTCGACGACCGGATGCACCGCGCCCACCGTCAGGGCAAGACCAGCTTCTACATGAAGTGCACCGGCGAAGAGGCGATTGCGGTCGCACAGGGCATGTTGCTCAGCCGCGAGGACATGGGCTTCCCCACCTATCGCCAGCAGGGGCTTCTGATCGCGCGCGGCTATCCGCTGGTCGAGATGATGAACCAGATCTACTCGAACGCGGCGGACCCGATCAAAGGCCGCCAGCTGCCGATCATGTACTCGTCCAAGGAGTACGGCTTCTTCACCATCTCGGGCAATCTAGGCACCCAGGTGCCGCAGGCCGTCGGCTGGGCCATGGCTAGCGCCTACAAGGGTGACGACAAGATCGCCATCAGCTGGATCGGCGACGGCGCAACGGCCGAAGGCGACTTCCACAACGCCCTGACCTTCGCCGCCGTCTATCGCGCCCCGGTCATCCTGAATGTGGTCAACAACCAGTGGGCCATTTCGTCCTTCATGGGCATCGCGGGCGGTCTTGAGACCACCTTCGCGTCCAAGGCCATCGGTTATGGGCTTCCGGCCCTGCGCGTCGACGGCAACGACTTCCTGGCCGTCTGGGCTGCGACCCAGTGGGCCGAAGAGCGCGCCCGCACCAATCAGGGCGCGACGGTGATCGAACTGTTCACCTATCGCGGCGCCCCGCACTCGACCTCCGACGACCCCAGCCGCTATCGCCCCGGCGACGAGCACGAGAAATGGCCGCTGGGCGATCCGCTGGAGCGTCTGCGCCAGCACCTGACCCTCATCGGCGAATGGGACGACGAGCAGCACGCCGAAGCCCTGAAGGCCGCCGTCGAACTGGTTCGCGCCGCGGGCAAGGAATCCGAGGCCATCGGCACCCTGGGCCAGTCGCGTCCCAGCGTGAAGACCATGTTCGAAGAGGTCTATGCGACCGAGGACTGGCGTCTGGTCGAACAACGTCGCGAAGTCGGGGTCTGATCATGAGCGAGCAAACCACCTTCACCAACGCCGACCGCACGGACGGCATCGAACCCGACATGGTCGACCAGAAGGCAGCCCCGGCATCGCAGGCAGCGGGCGCGGGCGTCGTTTCCATGAACATGATTCAGGCCCTGAACTCGGCCATCGACGTCAAGATGACCGAGGATGGCAACGTCCTGTCGTTCGGCGAGGACGCGGGCTATTTCGGCGGCGTCTTCCGCGTCACCGACAAGCTACAGCAGAAGCACGGCCTGACGCGCAGCTTCGACACCCCGATCAGCGAATGCGGCCTGGTCGCCGCCGCCATCGGCATGGGCGCCTATGGCCTGCGCCCGGTCGTGGAGATCCAGTTCGCCGACTATATCTATCCGGCCTATGATCAGATCGTCTCCGAGGCGGCCAAGATGCGCTACCGCTCGGGCGGTCAGTTCACCTCGCCCATCACGATCCGCAGCCCCTATGGCGGCGGCATTTTCGGCGGCCAGACCCACAGCCAGTCGCCGGAAAGCCTGTTCACCCATATTGCGGGCCTGAAGGTCGTCATTCCGTCCAACCCCTATGACGCCAAGGGCCTGCTGATCGCCGCAATCGAAGACGATGACCCCGTCATCTTCTTTGAGCCGAAACGCCTCTACAACGGCCCCTTCGACGGCTGGCACGAGAAGCCTGTCAGCCCGTGGAAGATGCAGGAACTGGCCCAGGTTCCGACCGGCAAATACGTCGAGCCCATCGGCAAGGCCCGCGTCATGCGCGAAGGCAATGACGTCACCATTCTGGCCTATGGCACCATGGTCTGGGTCGCGCTGGCGGGCGCCGAACATGCGGGCGTGGACGCCGAGGTCATCGACCTGCGCACCCTGGTTCCGCTGGACATCGAGACCATCGAGGCCAGCGTCAGGAAGACCGGCCGCTGCGTCATCGTGCATGAGGCGCCGAAAACCTCGGGCTTCGGCGGCGAACTGTCGGCTCTGGTTCAGGAGCGCTGCTTCTATGATCTGGAGGCGCCGATCGCGCGCGTGACCGGCTGGGACACGCCCTACCCCCACGCCTTCGAGTGGGAATATTTCCCCGGACCGCAACGGGTTTCAGACGCCTTGAAGAGCGTCATGTCGGGAGGTCGTTGATATGGGTCGTTTCGTCTTCAAACTGCCCGACGTGGGCGAAGGCACCGCTGAGGCCGAACTGGTCGGCTGGCACGTCAAGGTCGGCGACACCGTCGCCGAGGACCAGATCGTCGCCGACGTCATGACCGACAAGGCCACTGTCGAGATCACCGCCCCCGTCTCAGGCAAGGTCATCGCCATCCACGGCGAGCCCGGCCAGATGATCCCCGTGCGCGGCCCTCTGGTCGAGTTCGAGGTCGAGGGTGCGGGCAACGCCGACGACGCCCCCGCAGCAGCCCCTGCGCCAAAACCCGCCGCAGAAGCCGCGCCCAAGCCCGCATCCCAACCTGCACCCAAGCCAGCGCCTGTCGCTCCGGCGCCCATCGCGGCGGCTGGCGGCAACTACGTCTTCAAACTGCCTGACGTGGGTGAAGGCACGGCTGAGGCCGAACTGGTCGGCTGGCACGTCAAGGTTGGCGACGCAGTCGAGGAAGACCAGATCATCGCCGACATCATGACCGACAAGGCCACGGTGGAGATCACTTCGCCTGTCGCTGGAACCGTCGTGGTTCTGTACGGCGAAGCGGGCCAACAGGTGCCGGTCGGGGGGCCGCTGGTGTCGTTCAACGTCGAGGGCAAGGGCAATGTCGCCTCTGCTCCCGCCAGCCTCACGGCCTCCCCCGCCGCGCCCAAGACGGACACGCCCGCCCCTGCACCGGTCGCCAAGGCCGCGGCCGCGGCAACAGCGTCGTCCGCCAAGCCGGTTCCCGCCCTGACCGGCCGCACACCCGGCGAACGCCCCTCCGCCTCGCCTGCCGTGCGTAACCGTGCGCGTGATCTGGGCGTGGACCTGACCTTCGTGCCGGGCTCAGGCCCAGCCGGACGCATCACCCACGAAGATCTGGACAGCTTCATCGCGCGCGGCGGACAGGCGCCGACCTCCGCCCCTGCGGCGGGCGGCTCGCTCTATGCTCCAGCCGAAGGTACGACCGAGGTCCGCATCATCGGCCTGCGCCGCAAGATCGCGGAGAAGATGGCCGAGAGCGTGCGCCGCATTCCGCACATCACCTATGTCGAGGAAATCGACATGACGGCGCTGGAGGAGCTTCGCGCCCACCTGAACTCAACCAGGGCCAAGGATCAGCCCAAGCTGAACATCCTGCCCTTCATCGCCCGCGCCATCGTGGTCGCCCTGCGCGACCAGCCCCAGATCAATGCCACCTATGACGACGAGGCGGGCATCCTGACCCAGCACGCTCCGGTGCATCTGGGCATCGCCGCCCAGACGCCGAACGGCCTGATGGTGCCGGTGGTCCGCCACGCCGAGGCGCGCGATCCCTACGACACAGCCCTTGAAATCGCCCGCGTTTCCGGCGCGGCCAAGGACGGCACGGCCAAGCGCGAGGAGCTGTCCGGCTCGACCATCACCATCACCTCTCTGGGCACGCTGGGCGGGGTGGTCCACACCCCGATCATCAACCACCCCGAGGTCGCCATCATCGGCCCCAACAAGATCGCCGAACGCGTGGTGGTCAAGGACGGCCAGATGGTCGTCCGCAAGATGATGAACCTGTCCTCCAGCTTCGACCACCGCATCGTCGACGGCCATGACGCGGCGGTCTTCGTCCAGCGGATCAAGAACCTGCTGGAGAACCCGGCCACGCTTTGGATGGGGTAAGGCGATGAGCCGGGCAATCGTCATGGCCGCTATGCTGCTGGCGATTGCCGCGCCATCCCTATCCTATGCCTGCACACCTGCTTCTCAGGCTGAGGAAGAGGCCCGACAGTCACGCGATGTGGCCCGGTCCACCACTATCTACGAAGCAAAGATCGCGGATACGGCGCCCGGCCCATACGACAACTCGTGGAACTTCAGCCTACGCGCGACACGAAACATCTGGGGCGAAACACCGCCCACAGAGTTGAGCCTGACGTTCGAACTGGGCGGCTGCAACAACTGGTTTTTCTTGCTGGATGACGAGAGCGACGACAGGCCTCACGACGGCCAGGAGGTTGTCGTCTTCGCGACATCAGAAGCGTTTTCCGACGCCTCGCAGCTCTACATCACGCGCGCTGACAGTCCATTTTCAACCTACTTCTTTGACCGTTGGAGTGCGATGCGCGCCGAACGGACAAGCCAAACAGAAGCACAATGACCCAGACCCTCAAAACCAAAGTCCTGATCATCGGCGCTGGCACCGGCGGCTATGTCGCTGGCATCCGTTGCGGCCAGCTTGGCCTCGACACTGTGCTGGTCGACGGCGGCGATGGATTGGGCGGCACCTGCCTGAACGTCGGCTGCATTCCGTCCAAGGCCATCATCCACGCCGCGGGCAAGTTCGAGACGGTGGCCAAGGCGGCTGGCGGCGGGACGCTGGGCATCACGGCGGCCGCGCCCGCCATCGACCTGAAACAGACGGTCGCGTGGAAAGACGGAATCGTCCGTAAACTGAACAATGGCGTCGCGGCCCTGCTGAAGAAGGCCAAGGTCAAGGTCATCAAGGGCTGGGCAAACTTCGAGGACGCCAAGACCTGCGTGGTCAAAACCGACGACGGCGATGTGAAGATCACCGCCGAACACGTCATCCTGGCCACAGGGTCCGAGCCGGTCGAACTGCCCTTCCTGCCTTTCGGCGGCGACGTCATCTCCTCGACCGAAGCGCTGAGCCTGCCCGAGGTTCCCAAGAAACTGGTCGTCGTCGGCGGCGGCTATATCGGGCTGGAGCTGGGCATCGCCTTCAGGAAGCTGGGCGCGCAGGTAGCCATTGTCGAAATGGCCGACCGTCTGCTGCCCCTCTATGACAAGGCCCTGACCGACCCTGTCGCCAAATGGCTGGTCAGCCACGGTGTCGAACTGCATCTGGGCGCCCGTGCGGGCGGCTTCGGCAATGGCAAGCTGAACGTCACGACCAAGGATGGTGCGCCGCTGCAACTGGACGCCGACAAGGTTCTGGTCACCGTGGGCCGCAAGCCCCGCACCCAGGGCTGGGGGCTGGAGAACATGGGCGTGGCCATGAGCGGCCCCTTCGTGAAGATCGACCAGCGCTGCGCCACCAGCATGCGGAATGTCTGGGCCGTCGGCGACCTGACCGGCGAACCCATGCTGGCGCACAAGGGCTCGGCGCAGGGCGAGGTGGTCGCCGAGATCATTGCTGGCCATGACCGCGTGTTCGATCCCGTCACCATCGCCGCCGTCTGTTTCACTGAACCCGAGATCGTCTCCGCAGGCGTCGGCCCGCAGGATGTCGAAGGCCGTGACGACGTCATTCAGGCCCTCTTCCCCTTCGCCGCCATCGGCCGCGCCCTGGCCATCGAGGCGGGCGAGGACGGCGGCTTCGTTCGGGTCATCGCATCCAAGGCCGATCACCGGATTCTGGGTCTGCAGGCCGTCGGTCAGCATGTGTCGGAACTGTCGAACAGCTTCGCCCAGATGCTGGAGATGGGAGCCGTTCTGGAAGACGTCGCAGGCGTGATCCATGTCCACCCGACGCTGGGCGAGGCCTTCCACGAAGCTTCGCTGCGCGCTCTGGGCCACGCGATCCACATCTAGCGGTCTTTGAGGGCTGCACAGCCTGATCGGCGAAGACAAGCACCGGACGGGAGCGTTGATTATCAAGAATCAACGTCCTCGATCAAGATTAAAGCCCAGCTTGGATTGCGTCAGATCAAAACGATTTCAACGAACACGCCAGTCGCGTGCGCGACATCGGCTTGCCTTGCCCCTTCGCTTCTCCATCGCTCCGGCCTGACATCACGAAGATGAACCTTTGTTCATGTTCATTACGCCACGTTGCCAGATGAACAGGGGTCGCTAAGGTCGCGCCACCTGAAATTTTAGGAGACGCCCATGCGTTTCGCTCCTCTCGTCGCCATCGCCGCCCTGACGGCCGTGGCCACTCCGGTTCTGACCCTGACGCCGCCCCGGACCGCCGCCGCCCAGGCCGCCGCGCCCGCCCTGCGCGCCGCGCCGGTGTCGGAACTGGTCCGTGAAGTGGACATCCCCTACACCAAGTTCACCCTGCCCAACGGTCTGACTGTTCTGGTCCACGAGGATCACAAGGCCCCCGTGGTGGCCGTGTCGGTCTGGTACAATGTCGGCTCCAAGGACGAGCCTGCAGGCAAGACCGGCTTTGCGCACCTGTTCGAACACCTGATGTTCGGCGGTTCCGAAAATGCGCCCGGCAGCTACTTCACCCCGATGCGCAACATGGGCGCGACGGACATGAACGGCACGACCTGGTTCGACCGCACCAACTATTTCGAGACCGTCCCGACGCCTGCGCTGGAACAGGCCCTGTTCCTGGAAAGCGACCGCATGGGCTACATGCTGGGCGCCATCAGCCAGGAAACGCTCGATCTGCAACGCGGCGTCGTCCAGAACGAGAAGCGCCAGGGCGACAACCAGCCCTACGGCCTGTTCGAATACGCCCAGTTGGAAGCCCTCTTCCCGGAGGGTCACCCCTATCGCCACTCGACCATCGGCTCGATGGCCGATCTGGACGCCGCCTCGATGCAGACGGTGCGCGACTGGTTCCGCTCCAACTACGGCCCCAACAACTCCATCCTGGTTCTGGCTGGCGACATCACGCCCGAAAAGGCGCGTGAGCTGACGCAGAAATATTTCGGCCCCATTCCTGCGGGTCCGGTGAACAACCCGGCGCAGGCCGCGGTGCCGACCCTGCCCGCCCCCGTGCGCCAGACCATGCATGACCGGGTGTCCAACACCCGCATCAACATCAGCTGGGCCGTACCCGGCCTGACCGATCCCGATCTGGTGCCGTTGAGCGTCGGCGCGTCGGTTCTGGGCGGCCTGGCCAGCTCGCGTCTGGACAATGAACTGGTGCGCGGCGACCAGACCGCCGTGTCGGTCAGCTCCAGCGTGTCGGACTTCCAGCGCGTCAGCATCTTCGACATCCAGGCCGATGTTAAGCCGGGCGAAGACCCCGCCGCTGTCGAGCAGCGCATTCTGGGCATCCTGAACGGTCTGATCGCCAACGGTCCGACGCAGGACGAGATCAACCGCGTCGCGACCCAATATGTCGCGGGCCGCATCAAGGGTCTGGAGCAGGTCGGCGGCTTCGGCGGCAAGGCTGTCGCTCTGGCGGAAGGTCAACTCTATGCGGGCGATCCCGAGTTCTACAAGAAGACCCTGGCGGCCTATGCCTCAGTGACCCCGGCCCAGGTCAAGGCCGCACTGCAGAAATGGCTGACCCGCCCGTCCTTCACCGCCGTGACCCTTCCGGGCGAACGCGAGGCCTATGTCGAGGCCGCCGCCGCACCGTCTGGCGCCAACCACACGCCCGCCCCGCCCATCGAACGCGTCGCACGGATGGCCAAGCCTGAAATCGGTCAGGTCGCCAACGTCGACTTCCCGGCCGTTCAGCGCAGCCGCCTGTCGAACGGCGTCGAGGTCATCTACGCCCAGCGCGACGCCGTGCCCGCCACCAAGATCGCCGTCGATTTCGACGCCGGTCTGGCCGCCGACAGCACCTCCAAACTGGGCCTGCAAAGCCTGATGCTGGACCTGTTGGATGAAGGCACCCGCACCCGCAACGCCACGCAGTTGGCCGAGGCGCAGGAGGCTCTGGGCGCCAATATCTCGACCGGCGCCAGCATGGATCGCTCCATTGTGTCGCTGAATGCGGTGACGCCGAACCTGCAGCCGTCCGTGGCCCTGCTGGCCGATGTGGTGAAGAATCCGGCCTTCGCCTCGTCGGAGTTGGAGCGCCTGCGCAACACCCGCCTGTCCAACATCGCCGCCGAGCGCACCCAGCCAGCCGCCCTGGCCAGCCGCGCCCTGCCGGAACTGCTCTACGGGGCCAACAACCCCTATGGCCGTCCGTTCAGCGGCAATGGCGATGAGACCAGCATCAAGTCGATCACCGACGCCGACATCCGCGCCGACTACGCCAAGTGGATCCGCCCGGACAACGCAAAGATCTTCGTGGTCTCGGATCGTCCGCTGTCGGAAATCACCCCGATCCTGGAAGCCGAGTTCGGCACATGGCGCGCCGCCGCAACGCCCAAGGGCGTGAAGGACTTCTCGGCCCCGATCCCGGCGGCGACGCCCAAGATCGTGCTGATCGACCGTCCCCAGTCGCCCCAGTCCTACATCCTGGGCGGTGAGGTTCTGGCGGCTTCAGGCACCGACGACCTGCTGGTGCTGAACGCGGCCAACAATGTGCTGGGCAACGACTTCCTGTCGCGCATCAACTCGGATCTGCGCGAAACCAAGGGCTGGTCGTACGGCGTCAACGCCTCGGTCGCGGGCTTCCGCAACCGCGCGCCCTATCTGGTCACCGCCCCGGTTCAGGCCGACCAGACCGGCCCCGCCATCGCCGCGCTGAACACCCAGTTCAACGACTTCCTGAAGGGCGGAAAGGGCGTCACGGCGGATGAACTGCAGCGCACCGTCAACGGCAATACGCGCCGTCTGGCCGGCAGCTATGAGACGTCGGCCGCCGTCCTCAGCGCCCTGCGCACCAACGACCTGCTGGAACGCCCGGACAACTACCCGGAGACGGTGGCGGCGCGCACCAACGCCCTGACCACGGCGCAGCTTGACGCCGCCGCCAAGGCTGCGATCGATCCGTCGCGCTTCGTCTGGGTCGTCGTCGGCGACGCCTCGGTGGTCAAGCCTCAGCTAGACGCCCTGGGCATCCCGGTCGAGGTGCGGGCTGCGGCGACGCAGTAAACCCTCCCACCGCCAGAACGACGAAGGCCCGGAGATCGCTCTCCGGGCCTTTTTCGTATTCCCAATTCGTCAGGCTCGGGCTGGACCCGAGACTGGTGAAACTCAGTCCAGCGTCGCGCCGGTCGTACGCATGATCTCGGCGCGCAGTTCGGGCAGGCCCAGACCCTTCTCGGACGAGGTCAGGGCCACCACCGGGAAGGCGGCGGGGCGTTTGGAAATGGCCTTCAGCGTGGCCTCCTGAACCTTTTCGCCCTCGCCCTTCTTCAGCTTGTCGGCCTTGGTCAGGACGATCTGATAGCTGACGGCAGCCAGGTCCAGCGCGTCCAACGCCTCGGCGTCCACGCTCTTGAGGCCGTGGCGGCTGTCGATCAGCAGATAGACCCGCTTCAGCGTCACCCGACCGCGCAGATAGTCGCGGCCCAGGTCCTGGAACTTTTTGACTGTGGTCTTGGACGCCTTGGCCCAGCCATAGCCCGGCAGGTCGACCAGACGCAGCTTGCCGTCGAGATCGAAGAAATTGACCTCGCGCGTGCGGCCCGGCTCGTTGGAGGCGCGGGCCAGCTTGTGCATGCCCACCAGCCCGTTGATCAGGCTGGACTTGCCCACGTTGGAGCGGCCCGCAAAGGCGATTTCCGGCAGGTCAGGATCAGGCAGTTGCTCGATCTTGGCCGCGCCCATGATGAAGGTCGCGGGCCGCGCGAACAGGATGCGCGCGGCCTCGATGTCTTCGGGCGTGAAGTCGGTTTCGTCGGTCACGCGGGCTTCGGTTTCTTGAACCGGGCGATGAAGCTGTCGATGGGGTTTTCTGCCTTGTAGCGGTGCATGATGACGTACTGCTGCAGGATGGTCAGGATGTTCGACCAGGCCCAGTAGACCAGCAGGCCCGCCGCGAACGGCGCCATGATGAAGGTGAAGATCAGCGGCATGAACTGGAAGATCTGACGCTGGACCGGATCGGCCGCCGGCGGGTTCATCGCCGTCTGCAGCCACATGGTCAGGCCATAGGCGATCGCCAGCAGACCCAGGTGCAGCGGACCAGCCAGCAGACCGCCGATCAGCGGCGCCGCCGCCGGATCCCACGGGATCAGGCCGAACAGGTTCCAGATCGAGGACGGGTCACGCGCCGACAGGTCGTGAATGAAGCCCAGGAACGGCTGGTGACGCATTTCGATGGTCACCGTCAGCACCTTGTACAGGGCGTAGAAGACCGGGATCTGCAGCAGGAGCGGAAGACACCCGGCGACCGGATTGATCTTCTCGTTCTTGTACAGGGCCATCGTCTCCTGTTGCTGCTTCTGCGGATCGTCTTTGAACCGCTTCTTGATCTCCTCCATCTTGGGCTGGAGGTTCCGCATCTTGGACATGCTGGCGTAGGCGTTGTTGGCCAGCGGGAACATGATCAGCTTGACGATGACGGTCAGGGCCAGAATGGCGATGCCGAAGCTGCCGACCACCGCATAGACGTTTTCCAGCACCCAGAAGATCGGACGCGTCAGGAACCAGAACATGCCCCAGTCGATCGCATAGACGAAGCGCGGCAGGTGCAGGTTGTCCTCATAGGTCTTCAGCACTTCGGCGCGCTTGACCCCGGCGAATAGGCGCTGGGTCTCGGTCGCGGTCGCGCCCGGCTGGATGGTGCGGGTTGCGCCCAGCACATTGGCTTCCAGCTGCTGGCCGCCGTTGACGTCGCGGACGCGGAATTCGGTTTCGACCGCTTCATCCTGCTGGGGCAACAGGGCCGCCAGCCAGTATTTGTCGGTGATGCCCAGCCAGCCGCCGGTCGAGGCGTTGGCGATGCGCGGCTCTTTCAGCCAGTCCTTGTACTTCTTCTGCTCGGTGCGATAGGCGCCGGGCTTGCCGAAGGTGCCGATCGCGCCCTCATGGACGATGTGCGACGAACCGGCTGCGGGCGGCACGCCCTGACGCTGGACGCTGCCATACGGCGCGATGGTGATGGCCTGGGTTCCCAGGTTCTGGACCGTGTCCTTGACCGAGAAGACGTATTTGTCGTCGACCGACACCACACGGGTGAAGCGCAGGCCCTGCTGGTTGTCCCAGGTCAGGGTGATCGGCGTCGTCGGCGTCAGGGTCGAGCCATTCGTCAGGCTCCAGATCGTGTTGGGTCCGGGAACGCCGCCCACGACATTGGGGCCCGTCCAGCCGAACTGGGCGAAATAGGCGTTCTGCATGCCCTGCGGGCGGAACAGTTCGACCGGCTCGGGCTTGTCCTGGGTTTCCTTGTAGTCGGTCAGGAACAGGTCATCGATGCGCGCGCCCTGCAGCGACAGCGAACCCTTCAGGGTGCCCGACTGGATCGGCACGCGCGCCGCCGTGGCCAGAGCCTGGCCGCGATCGGTGACATAGGCCGAGCCTGCGGGGCTCTGACTGGTCTGACCGGCGTTGATGTCGGTCTGCGTCTTCTGCTCGGCCTGCGCCTTCTGGACCACAGCGCGGCGTTCAGCCTGCGGACGCAGAACGGTCAGCCAGTAGATCCCCAGGATCAATACCGAGCACACGATGAAGATGATCGTGTTGCGCGAATTCTCGTTTTTCATGGATTCTGGCGGTCCTGGCCGGAAGGGGCGCGGGCGTTGGAAGGCCGATCAGCCTTAGGTGTCGCCAGCCTTGTAAGCGTCGTTTTCACGTCGTCAAGCAAACGGTCCCACGCACGCTCCGTCGTGCCCATGCGGGCGATGAAGACATAGTCGCTTCCGGGCACGCCGTGGACGGCGAGCATGGCCCGCGCAGCCTCACGCAGACGGCGTTTGGCGCGGTTTCTGACCACAGCCCCGCCGACCTTGCGAGTGGCGGTGAAACCCAGGCCGATGTGCGACGAACCGTCGCCGCGCTCCAGCCTCTGGATCACCACGGCGCCGCGCGCCTCGGAAACGCCTTTGGCGGCCGCCAGAAACTGGGGCCGCCGCAACAGACGTTTGATCTGTAAAGGGTCGCTCATGCGTCCAGATGTGCGGACGCGGAGCCGCTTACGCCGTCAGGCGCTTGCGGCCCTTGGCGCGACGGCGCGCAACAATCTTCTGGCCGTTCTTGGTGGCCATCCGGCTGCGGAAGCCGTGACGGCGCTTGCGCACGAGTCGCGACGGCTGATAGGTCCGCTTCACGGTCGGCTCCTGACGTTAAAGGGTTGGGCGGCGGGGCAAGAGGCGTCCGTCGCAGGAAGGGCGGGCGTATAAGTCGCCTGTCTGGATGAGTCAACGCTCTGTGGACAAGCATTTCGAGGATGACGGCCTGATGGCGAAAAGAACGGCGAAGGAATGGGGCCTGCGGCTAGCGCCGCTTGTGGCCATCGCCGCGCTTGTGGTCCTGTTCTTCGCCATGGGCTGGAACCGCTATCTGTCGATGGAGATGATCCGCGAACACGGCCTGGGGCTGCAGGCCTATGCCCGCGACCATTGGTGGATCGCCCTGGTCGGCTTCATCGCCGTCTATGCCCTGGCCACCGCATCCACTATTCCCGGCCCTGTCTTCCTGACCCTGCTGGGCGGCATGATGTTCGGCCCCTATGTCGGGGCGCTGGCCCAATCGACGGGAGCGACCATCGGATCGGTCGTCATCTATTGCATCTACCGCACCTCGATCGGCACATGGCTGCGCGCCAAGTTTGCAGCGGACGCAGGTTTCATGGACCGCTTGGCCAAGGGCATCGACCGCAACGCCTTCACCACCCTGTTCACCCTGCGCGTCATCCCAAGCGTGCCGTTCGTGCTGGTCAACGCCACGGCGGGAATGATGGCGGTGCCGCTGCGCCCCTATATCGTGGCCACCTTCATCGGTCTGTTGCCGTCCACCTTCATCTACACATGGATCGGATCGCAGCTAGGCGACCTGTTGCGCGCAGGCGTGCGCCCGGACCTGCCGATGCTGGTGCGTGAGTTCTTCTGGCCGCTGATGGGGGTGGTCTTCCTGTCCCTGCTGCTGCCCATCGGCATCAAACTGTTCCAGATGGCGCGCGCACGCCGTGCGGCCGGAGCCGCGCCCGCATGAGCGCCCTGTTCGACAGGCTGGCGGCGCGGCTGAAACTGTCGCCCGAGGCGACCGAAGCCTGGCGCGAACGCCTGCGCCCTCGCGCGCCTGACGGCCTGTCTGCGCGCCTGCTGCTGCTGACCGTGGCCTTCACCCTGGCGGTGGAGGGGCTGATCATGGCCCCCAATCTGGCGGCCTTCCACGAGCGCTGGCTGCAGGACCGGCTGCAGGCCGCCGAACTGGCCTCGGTCGGGGTCGAGGCCCTGCCCTATTCGGCGGTTGAGGACGACACCGCCGCCGAACTGATGCGGATCGGCGGGGTGCAGGCCGTGGCCCTGACGGAACAGGGGGTGCGACGCCTGCTGCTTCAGGCCCCGAACCTGCCCCGCGCGCCCGAACTGATCGACCTGCGGCGCGAGAATATGTGGTCGCGCCTGATCGACCCCTGGCGGACCCTGTTCGGCCACCCGGACCGTTCGCTGCGGGTTCAGGCCAAGCCGCGCTATCGCTCCGGCGACTTCATCGAGATCGTCACCCCGGCCCAGCCGCTGAAACTGGAGCTGAAGGCCTTTCTGCTGAACAGCCTTCTGGTGTCCCTGCTGATTTCGGCGACAGCGGGCGCCCTGCTGTACGGCGGCCTGACCCTGCTGGTGCTGCGTCCATTGCGGCGCGTCACCCGGTCGATGGAGCGGTTCGCGGTTGATCCTGAAAGCGCTGGTGAAACCCCGTCTGACCGCCATGACGAAATCGGCCGGGTCGAACGCGAGCTGGCCCGGATGCAGGAAGAGGTGCGCCAATCCCTGCGTTCACGCGCCCGTCTGGTCGCGCTGGGCGAAGCGGTGGCCAAGATCAATCACGACCTGCGCAACATGCTGACCTCGGCCCAGATGGCGTCCGAACGTCTGGCCACCTCCGCCGACCCGCAGGTGGCCAAGGCCCTGCCGCGTCTGGAGCGCGCCCTGAGCCGCGCCGCCAATCTGTCACGCAATGTGCTGGAGTACGGCAAGAGCGAGGAGCCGCCGGCGCAGAAGACCCGCGTGCCCCTGAACGCCGCCCTGACCCTGGCCGCCGAGGACGCCGGTCTGGCCCCGGACGGGGTGAAGCTGGTCAAGCAGCTTGCCTCGCGCTTCGCTGTCGAGGCTGACCCGGACCAGTTGTACCGCATTCTGGTCAATCTGATGCGCAACGCCCGTCAGGCCATTGAGGCCGATGCCGCCCGCCCGCCCGAACAACGCGGCAAGGGCGTCATCACCGTCAGCGCCTATGCCGAGGACGGCTTCTGGGTGATCCGCATCGCCGACGACGGTCCGGGCATCCCGCCGCGTCTGGCCCAGCGTCTGTTCGAGCCCTTCGTCAGTTCCAAGGCCTCAGACGGCACCGGCCTGGGCCTGACCATTTCGCGCGAACTGGCGGCCCTGCACGGCGG
>NZ_JABAZW010000012.1:0-6736 GCF_018608325.1 Brevundimonas sp.
CATGCAGACCATGCGGCAGGGGCGCCGCCACACGGGCCGTCAGCACTTCACCCGCATCAACTACGGCGACTTGCGCGGCCGCGACGACCTTCAGGATCGGCTCGCCTGCGCGCACGCTGCGGCCCGGCATGATCGCCTGAACCGAGGCGGCGCCGCCCACGACCACCACCGGCGTGACCAGACTGATCGCGCCGTCAGCAATGACGTTCAGGTCCAGCGTCAGCAGAGGATCGCCCGCCCGGACAGCCGCCCCTTCCGCCACATGAGCGGCGAAGCCCGCGCCGTTCAGGCCGACCGTATCCAACCCGACATGGATCAGGACCTCGACCCCTTCAGCAGAGCGCACGGTCACCGCATGGCGGGACGTCGGCAGGCCGACGACCACGCCGTCAAACGGGGCGCGCACCACCGTATCCGTCGGATCGACGGCTGCGCCCTCGCCCACCATGCCCCCGGCGAAGGCCGCGTCCGGAACGTCGGCCAGAGGCGTCAGCCATCCGGCCAGGGGCGCGTGGACGATCACTTCGTGCCTTGGGACTTCAGTCACAGACGCTGGACTCACACTCACCGGGCGGCTCCGATACGCACCCAATCCACCGCCCAGATCGGATCAGGGCCGGAAACAGCGAACCGCAGACAGACATCGTGACGACCGGCGACATCGGGCAACTGACCGGTCAGGACCGTAACGCCCGGATTGGCGGCAGCCGCTTTCAGAGGCAGGACCAGAGCCGGTTCACCGTCACAACCGTCGATGCGGACTTCCAGTTCGCCTTCCGCCGTGCGGGGGGCAGAGAATTTGATCTTCTCCTTGTCAGCGCCGATCTGGAAGTTGAACGGAACCTGCCCCACCGCGACCTCTATGGACTTTCCGCCGCTCAGATCCGCCGCCTGATAGGTCCAGCAGGGGTTCATAATATCGACCAGGAAGACTGGACGATCTCCCTCCAGCGGCCAGTCGTCAATCAGCGACAGGGCCAGCCCCTCGGTGCACAGCTTCAACTGATAGGAGTGGCGTTGCTGTCCATCGGCAGGCAGCGCCGGCGTCGGTTCAAGCCCGGTGGTCGCGTATTCGATGCCCAGCGCCCGATAGCGCGCCAGCTGCGGGTTCAGGCGCTGGCGGAAGTCGTCCCAGTTCATCCGATCATGGCCGGTCCAGGCCACTTCGGCGATGGCGGCGGCGCGAGGGAAGGCCATGTATTCGACCCGGTCCTGCGTCCGCATATGTTCGGTGAACAGATTGGCCTGAACGCCCAGCACATGCTTGACCTGTTCCGGCGTCAGTTCGTCCGGGGCCGGATCAAACCGATAGACGTCTTCCAGCGATACGACAAAGCCACGCCCGGGCGCGCCGTCATTGGCGCTCTGGCGGTTGTCGAAATACAGCACCGGCGCTGGCGACAGGACCGTGTCATGGCCCAGCCGCGCCGCCTCGATGGCGCCCGCCACACCGCGCCATGACATGACGCTGGCGTTCGGATTGATGCCGCCTTCAAGGATTTCATCCCAGCCGATCATGCGTCGGCCCTTGTCGTTCAGGTGCTTCTCCAGCCGGGCGATCATCCAGCTTTGCAGCTTTTCCTCGTCCGCAACGCCCAGTTCGCGCATGCGCTGCTGAGTGCGAGGCGAGGCCTTCCACTCATCCTTGACCGCCTCGTCGCCGCCCAGATGAACGTATTCGCTGGGGAACAGGTCGACGACCTCGTCCAGCACGTTCTCGAGGAAGACCAGGGTCGATTCCTCGGCGTTGAACAGGGTCGGATAGACGCCCCAGTCGGCAGGCACGGCGGGAACCGCTGATCCCGGCGCATCGGTGACGCCCAGTTCGGGATAGGCGGCGATGGCCGCACTGGCGTGACCCGGCACATCGACCTCGGGCATGACGACGATGTTGCGGGCGGCGGCATAGGCGACAATCTCGCGCACCGTCTCCTGACTATAGACGCCGCCGTACAGGCGCGGACGGCCGGTGGCTGGATCGATGTCAGACTGGGCCGCAGCCCCCGCTGGCACGCGCCAGCCGCCGATCTCGGTCAGGCGGGGATAGCGTTTGATCTCCAACCGCCAGGCCTGATCATCGGTCAGGTGCCAGTGGAAAACGTTGAACTTGTGCACCGCCATCCAGTCGATGAAGCCCTTGATGAACTCGGGCGACTGATAGTGGCGGGCGGAATCCAGCATCAGGCCGCGCCATGTGAAACGCGGCGCATCCTGGATGGAGACGGCGTGAATGACCGCTGGCCCATGACCTTCCTCGGTGGTCGCCAGTTGCCACAGGCTGACCGCGCCATACAGAAGCCCGCCGAAGTCATTGGCCGAAATCTCGGCGCCGCGATCGGTGACCTTCAGGCTGTAGGCGTCGGCGGCGGCGGTCTGGGCGCGACGGAAGATGATGGCGCCGCGTGCAGGCGCACGTCCCTCGCGCACGCTCAGCGTCAGGCCGCGGGTGCGCTGGATCAGATCAGCGAAATAGGTTGCGGCGCGCGCGGCCTCGGCATCGCCGCGCGGGGTGATGACGGACAAGGCCAGCACGGCCGCAGCCAGTGGGGCCAACATCGGGGCGAACCGGGTCGCCAAGGAAGCGGTCTGGGTCATGCACGGTCTCGCATCAAAAAAGGCGCGCGGGACGTCGCCGCCCCGCGCCAGTCTGGCCTCAGGAGAAGGCCTTTTCGACAGGCGCAGCGACCCGGATTCGACAAGAATGCGTCATCCGGGCCGCCCGGCCCTTAGAACGAGACGCTGAGCGTCGCCAACAGCTTACGGCCGGTGCGGTAGATGCCGCGCGGCAGGTTTTCCTTGTTGGCGTACGAATAATATTCGCTGTCCAACAGGTTCTGACCTGACACCGTCAGGCTGACGCTGTCCGTAAAGGCATAACCCGCTGTGGCGTCCAGACCGGTGTAGGCGCGGACATACAGGTTGTCGCCGCGGTCGATGCCGGTGAAATACTTGGAGCGCCACGTATAGGTGACCCGCGCCGAGAACGGACCCGATTCATAGAATGGGCTGATGTTCAGCTGGTGCTTGGAGTTGAAGGGCAGATCATTACCGCCGTCCGTGCTGCCATCGACATAGGTGTAGTTGGCTAGCAGACCCAGGCCATAGGCGTAGGTTTGCTGGTAGGCGAAGGTCGCGCCTTTCAGATCCGCCGGTCCCGCATTGATCGGGCGGCTGATCTCATAGGTCGTGATCTTGTTTAGAGCCTGGTTAAAGCGATCTTCCGGGTTCGTGATCTGCAGAATGTAGTTGTCGATCTTCTTATAGAAGACCTCACCCGACAGGATCGCGTTACGGGCGAAGTACCATTCCGCCGCCAGGTTCAGGTTGGTGGACTTGTAGGGGTCCAGATCAGGATTGCCGCCGCCGCCGGTCAGGATCTGATCCGACAGCCAGAAGTAGTTGGACATGTCGGCATAGTTCGGCCGCGAAATGACCTGAGCCGCAGCCAGACGTACGATCACATCCTCTGATGCATTGATGGCGACGTTCAGGCTCGACAGGATATCGTCATAGCTCTTCTTCTTGACGTCCCAGGCCCAGTCGGCAGCCGTCGTGCCGCAACCATCACCGACCTGTTTGACGCAGACATAGCCACCGCTTTCGGATTCCGTGCGGACGTAACGCAGACCAAAGTTACCGCGAACCATCTGGTTCTCGAAGTTGACCTGACCGTAAACGGCGTTGATCGTCTCTTGAATATTCCAGTTCTGGGCGGTGAACTCGGCGTTGCCGAAGACGGTCGGAACCGGCTTGGGCTGCCAAGGCCGCAGATAGCCGCCCGCTTCGATGTAATCGGCCAGAACCCGGCCATCCATGCGCAAACGACCCTTCATCTGGTCATTCACGCCATCGAAGCCACGCAGATAATTGTCCGGCGCGACCGTAGGTTTGAACTTCGAGGCGTCGTCCGGGTTGCCATAAACCTGGACCGTCACGCCCGACATCTTCTGGTCGGTCTCGTGGGAGCGGTACTTATAACCGAACTGGATGCGGTTGACGAAACCGTCACGGTTATAGCCTGCGTCGAACTGGGCGTAAGTTTCTTCGTCCGTCGTCGGCTTGGAGACGATGTTGCCGCCCCAACCGGCGTTGTAACCGGTGGGACCAACCGACGGATCACCGCCACCCCAGCCGCCATCGAATGAGAAGGCCTTGGCATTGTTCAACACATTGCCATTGGCATAGGTCAGCACGCCCGGCTTGCCCGGCGCGCCCGTGAAATCGACCGTATAGTCAGCCCAGTTCAGGAACTCTCCGAACAACTGACGTTGGGTGCCGCCTTCAGCCTTGGTGTAGCCGATGTCGCCCGCGATGTCCCAGGAACCCGCATTCCACTTGCCGTTCAGGTGGTAGCTGTCGGTGGTCAGGGCTGCTTCGCGATACTGCACGTCCCAGACGCTGAGCGCGTTCTTGAACGAGGCCTTGGTGATGACGCCGTCGTCCACCTGAATCGCCGTTAAGGCGGCGAGGCTGTTCCAGGTGTTTCCCTGGAAGGCGAACATGGCCTGAGCCGTGTTGTCATAGGTGGCGTCAACACGCAGCCAGTCGAAGTTCAGGTCCAATTGCGCATTCGGACGCCATTGAACGGCGGCGGTGTAGCTGTTCCGTTCGCGCGACTGTTCGAAATAGGAGGTGCCGAACGAGTTCAGGCCTCGTGCATTCGGATTGGCCTGCAGGGTGGTGGCGCAGGCGCCGGTGCAGTTGCCGTTCGTGATGGCGTTGGCGCCGGGGTTATCGGCGTTTCCACCCATATAGTAGTTGGCGGGAATCGTGCCGAACGCCTCCAGACCGTCGCGACGCAGCTGGTCTACTGCGCGCTGGGCCGAGACCAGGACGCCGAAGGTGGCGTCGGCATTGCGCCAGCCGGCCAAAGCCGACAGTTGCGGATCGCCTTCCTTGGAGCGGTCATTATAGAGGTAGGTCACCGCGCCCGAGAGCGTGTGCTGAGCCAGGTCCAGCGGGCGACGGGTCGAGACATTGACCGTGCCGCCGATGGAGCCTTCGTCGATGCGGGCTTCCGGCGACTTGAACACCTCGACCTTGCCGACGATCTGCGGCGCCAGCAGGGCGTAGTTGAAGGTCCGGCCCGGCTGGTCCAGCAGGAACCAGTCCGCCGAGGCGACCGTCTGGCCGTTCAGCAGAGTGCGGTTCAGGGCCGGATCAGTGCCCAGGATCGAGACTTTTTCACCCTGACCGAAGGCGCGGTCGACGGTGACGCCCGGAATGATGGTGATGGCTTCAGCCACGTTGGAGCTGGGGAACTTGCCCACATCTTCCGCGGTGACGACGTCAACGATGGCGTTGGCGTTACGCTTGGTGTCGATGGATTGCCGCAGCGAAGCGCGGATGCCGGTGACGACGACTTCGTCGACCGTGCTCGGTTCCCCCGCCTGCTGCGCAAATGCCTGACCGGCCAGCAGCGACAGAGCGCTGACTGAACTCGCCAGGATTGCATGATGAATACGCATACGCCTGTTCTCCCCAGAACGAACCTGCCCCCGCAGGTCCAGAAAAGCCCAATGCAAGACCAATATGGCCCTTCCCCGCGCCGCTAATGCTTGAAAAGCGACCGTTGCATCGTGAGACTTTCATCAATCCATCACACCACGCAAGACCAAAATGTGAATTGGGCCTATTCTTTCTTTATATTGGTACTTGATTGGTCGCATGAGATGGGCTCAGATGACATCAACACCAACCCGGGGGCGGGCAATTGGGAATCGGCGTCATGTCGTTTGTCGAAGCGATCGGACCGCTGGACGCACAGCGTCCGGCGCCGCTGTATCAACAGCTCCAGCACGCCGTGCGCGAAGCGATCGAGCGCAGCACGCTCAAGCCTGACGAAGCCCTGCCGCCCGAGCGCGATCTGGCGCAGGAGCTGTCGGTTTCGCGCATCACCATCCGAAAGGCCTTCGACGGTCTGGTGGCAGAGGGCCTGCTGACCCGTCGCCAGGGCGCAGGCACTTTTGTCGCCGCCCGCGTCGAGAAAAGCTTCTCCAAGCTGACCTCCTTCTCCGAGGACATGGCCGCACGTGGACGCAAGGCCACCAGCTCCTGGCTGAACCGCAGCGAGGGCGCCGTGACGCCCGAGGAATCCCTGACCCTTGGCCTCAGCCCCGGCACGCCCGTCTATCGTTTCAGCCGTATCCGCTATGCCGACGGCCTGCCGATGGCGCTGGAATATTCGACCATTCCCGCCTCCTGCCTGCCGGGCATAGAGGCGGTGACCGCCTCGCTCTATCTGGCCCTGGCCGATGCCGGCTTCCGGCCCAACCGCGCCCTGCAAAGGCTGCGCGCCGTGTTGTTCAACACTGAACAGGCCGAATTGCTGGGCACCACCGCAGGCGCTGCGGGTTTGTTGATCGAGCGCCGCGCCTTCCACAACGGCCAGGCGGTCGAAGTGACCCAATCCTATTATCGCGGCGACGCTTACGACTTTGTCGCCGAACTGAACGACGGACCCGGTTGATGCACGCCCAAGACACCCGAATGTTCATTGAGGCGGCCGAAGCGCCCGCTCTGGTCGCCGCCCAGCTGGGCGCCAACGCCGAGGTCGTGGCCCGCGCCGCCGAACATCTGCGCCGTCACCCGCCGACCGCCGCCCTGATCTGCGGGCGCGGCAGTTCCGACAACGCAGGAGTCTTCGCCCGTTATCTGATCGAAGGTGAAACCGGCGTCCTGACCAGCCCGGCCCCTCTGGCCGTCAGCTCGGTCTATGGCCGCACGCCTCGCATCG
>NZ_JABAZW010000012.1:6746-23989 GCF_018608325.1 Brevundimonas sp.
GCGTCAATCTATAACCGGCAGCTAAACCTTAAAGGCAGCGTCTGCCTGTCCGTATCGCAATCCGGCAAAAGCCCCGACCTGGTCGCCGCCGCATCCGCCGCCAAGGCAGGCGGCGCCTTTGTGATCGCCCTGGTCAATGTCGAGGGATCCCCCCTTTCGGACGTCGCCGACCTGACCATTCCGCTGCGCGCTGGCCCCGAGCTTTCGGTCGCCGCGACCAAGAGCTTCATCGCCAGCCTGACCGCCATCGCCCATCTGGTCGCCGAATGGACCGAGGACGATGCCCTGCGTGCGGGCCTCGCTGCCCTGCCCGCCCAGCTTGAAGCCGCCTGGCGTCAGGACTGGAGCGCCGCCCTGCCCACGCTGAAGGCGGCCACCAACATGTATGTCGTCGGACGCGGCGGCGGCTTTGGCGCAGCGCGCGAGGCGGCCCTGAAGCTGAAGGAGACCTGCGGCCTGCACGCCGAGGCCTTCTCGACCGCCGAGGTGCGTCACGGCCCGATGGCCTTGGTCAAGACCGACTTCCCGGTGCTGATGCTGGCCCAGTCCGACGTCACCCGCGATGACGCCGAGGATCTGGCCAGCGCCTTCGCCGCGCGCGGCGCCAAGGTCATGCTGTCGGGCCATCCCGGCGATCCCCGTGTCATCAATCTGCCGACCACAGCAGGCCATCCGCTGCTGGAGCCGATCCTGCTGATCCAGAGCTTCTATGGCCTGGCCGCCCGACTGTCGGTCGCGCGCGGCTATGACCCCGACCAGCCCCCTTATCTCAACAAGGTGACCGAGACCGTCTGATGAAGCAGAAGCTGATCAACGGCCGCGTGCTGACGCCGGCCGGTCTTCAGGACGGTCTGGCCGTCGTCATTGAAAACGACAGGATCATCGCCGTCGGCCCCGCCGACGAAACCCCGGTTGGCGACGCGATCGACCTGCAGGGCCGCACCCTGACGCCCGGCTTCATCGACACCCAGGTCAACGGCGGCGGCGGCGTCCTGTTCAATGACGACACCAGCGTCGAGGGCATCGCGGCCATCGGCGCGGCGCACCGCCGTTTCGGCACGACCGGCTTCCTGCCCACCCTGATCAGCGACGATCTGGACGTCATCGACCGCGCCATCGACGCCGTAGAGGCCGCCATTGCCGCAGGCGTTCCCGGCGTGCTGGGCATCCATATCGAAGGCCCGTTCCTGAACGTGCGGCGCAAGGGTATCCACGACGCCTCCAAGTTCCGCGTATTGGAAGACGACTTCATCGAGCGCCTGACCCGCCTGAAAGGCGGACGCACCCTGATCACCCTGGCGCCCGAAACCACGACGCCGGAGCGGATCAGACGCCTGACCGAAAAGGGCGCACTGGTCGCCGCCGGTCACACCGACGCCGACTACGCCACCGCCCGCGCGGCCTTTGATGCGGGCGCGACCGGTGTGACCCACCTGTTCAACGCCATGTCCCAGCTTCAGAACCGTGCGCCCGGCGTCGTCGGCGCCGTGCTGGAGAACCAGACCGCCTATGCCGGGATCATCGTCGACGGCTTCCACGTCGACCCCGCCACCCTGAAGATCGCCCTGCGCTGCCGTCCGCACGACCGTTTCATGCTGGTCACCGACGCCATGCCCAGCGTCGGCGCCGACGCTGACCACTTCTTCCTGCACGGCCGCCGCATCACAGTAAAGGACGGCGTCTGCCGCGATGACGCAGGCGTTCTGGCCGGATCAGACCTCGACATGGCCGCCGCCGTCAAAAATACGGTCGAGCGCCTAGGCGTCGACCTGAGCACCGCCGTCAGCATGGCCTCCGCCGCCCCCGCCGCCTTCCTAGGAATGACCGACCAACGCGGCGCCATCGCACCGGGATATCTGGCCGACCTGACCCTGCTGAACGACGACTTCACAACGGCCCAGACCTGGATCAGCGGCATCGCCGCCGACTAGGCGGAAGGCTGCGACTTCAGGATTCGAGTGCCTGCGCTATCGTGCAGACACACCAATAGACATGCGTATTGCAGGCCGCGAACACATCGTAACGGCCAGCCACCAGCCCCATGCGCAGCAATCTGCATACACGAAATCTGGAATGCTGTGCCCTGGGCGGGTGTGCCAGAAAGGCATATTTTTTATAAGAAAATGGTGGACGCGACAGGGATTGAACCTGTGACCCCCTCGATGTCAACGAGGTGCTCTCCCGCTGAGCTACGCATCCGCCGGGCCCGCTCAGATATGTTCGTGAGCGGCAAGGGCGGTCGTATAGCTGCACGTTCCGCCCGTATCAAGCTGCTTTCGCGGCAAAATTACGATTTCTGAAAAACCCCTGTCTGACCAACCGTCAGGCGGCGACCATACGTTCGACTTCGTTGACCAGGTCACGCAGGTGGACCGGCTTGGACAGGACCTTGGCCTGGGGCGAGGCTTGGGCGGCGGTCAGGGCGACGGCGGCGAAGCCGGTGATGAACATGATGCGCAGGCCCGGCTGGCGGGCGGCGGCGACGCGGGCCACCTCGATCCCATCCGCACCCGGCATGACGATGTCGGTCAGCAGCAGGTCGTAGGGACCGTGCTCCAGGGCGTCGATGGCGTCGTCACCGTTCTCGCAGTCAATCACCTGATGACCAGCCCGCTCCAGCGCGCGCGTCAGGAATCCTCGCAGAGAACTGTCATCTTCAGCCAGAAGGATGCGCGCCATGTCGATTTTTCCCCAAGGACCAAGCCCTAAGGCTAGGCCCGCAACAGTAAACTGGCGATGAAATTCACCGGTCAGCCGACTTCCCTCCACAGCGAAACCCGCTATGCGGGGAATATGACCGAGGGCGCGGCCAGTTTCACCATCACCCGGCCGCCCGAGACGGCGCGCCCGATTCCGCTGGTGTTCGCCTCGCCCCACTCGGGCGACCACTATCCCGTCGACATGAACGCAGCGCCCAACCTGACGCAGCACAGCCTGCGCAGCGCAGAGGACGCCCTGGTCGCCAGCCTGGTTTCCAGCGGCCCGGCGCATGGCGCACCGCTGATCGAAAGCCGCATAGGCCGCGCCTATGTCGATCTGAACCGCGACCCGTCTGAACTGGACCCCGCCCTGATCAACGGCGTGGAAGGTCCAGTCGGCCTGAAGACCGCCGCGGGGTTCGGCGTCATTCCTCGTTTGGGCGGGGACGGCGCGCCGCTTTATGATCGCACCCTGTCACGCGCCGAGGCCGAACGTCGGATCGAGACGGCGCACGCCCCCTATCACACCGCCCTCAACGACCTGATGCAGACGACGCGCGCCAGACACGGACGCGCCATCCTGATCGACTGGCACTCAATGCCGTCGCGTGCGGTCGGCGCCGAGGTCGTGTTGGGCGACCGGCATGGATCATCTTGCGACGCCAGACTGACGCGGGCGCTGCGCGGCCTGTTCGAGGGACTGGGCTGGCGGGTGGCCCTGAACCACCCCTATGCCGGGGGCTGGTCCACCCACAGTTGGGGACGGCCTGAAGAGGGTTTTGAGGCGATCCAGATCGAAATCAGCCGCGGCCTCTATCTGGACGAGGCGGCCCTGACGCCCAACGCCGCCCATGACCGCACACGCAAGGCCCTGTCACGCGTGATCGCCGCTCTGTGTGCCCAAGACTGGGCCGACTGATCAGCGATAAGTCAAAAAAAAGCCGCGTCCGAGGACGCGGCATATAAAGTCTATAGGGAGGAAACGCCCAGGAAGGGCAAGACGCCCGGAGGCGTCGAAGGTCAATCTAGGTTGCGATGCACAATGGGTCAAGCCCAATCAGCGGTTTTGATGTCACGCTGTGTAACGGTTTTGCATTATTGTTATCGCTAACACCGTTCGGATTTGCAGGGCTTTGAATCCATTCATTTCGCAGTTGCGAAATGACGCTCCTAATCCCCCAGCAGACGACGGGCGCTGCGTATGGCGCGGGCGGCGGGCGAGGCCTCCTGGCGATAGATCAGCAGGCTGAACGAAGAGGCCACCCCCAAGGCCAGCCACAACGGCCCGAACAACCAGGCCGCCGCCGCCAGGGCGAAATAATAGCCCCGCACCCCCTGACTGAACGAGCTGAGCGCCGGGTTCAGCAACTGGGCCGCAGCGGCGCTGAACGCCTTTCGGTCCGTCTCATGATGGATTTCCGGCGCAGCGCCGATCATGGCCAGGGTGTAGTTCATCTGGCGCAGCGCCCAGATGAAGTCGAGGAAGCCACGCGCCAGACAGATCAGGACCAAGGCCAGCTTGGCCTCCAGCATCCGCACCGGCACCTGTTCGGCGCCGACGAAGGCGAACCCCTTCAGCGCCGCCTCGCCGCCAAACAATATGCCCGCGACAGCAGCGATCAGCAGCAGATTGGTGGAGGCGAAGAAGGAGGCCGAGTTGATCGAATGCCCCATCAGCTGGCTGTCGATCAGCTTCAGCTCCCGGTGCGTCATCGACGTCATCCACGCCCGGCGGACATGGATCATGTCATCATTAAGCGAACCGCCATGACGGCCGATGAACTTCAGGATCGGCCCGTAGCCAAGCCAGCAGATGAAAAACAGCGCCAGGGCGGCCCAATCGAACCAGGTCATTTCGTATGATTGGCCTCAGTCGCCATCGCCGCGCAAGCCCGTCGCCCAAAGTCGCGCTTGCCGTGACGGCCTGTGGGGCCTATCACCCCTCGCCCTTTGAATTTCGCAGTCGCAGCAGAAGATCGCCATGAACCTCGACGCCATTCCGGTCGGCCCCAACGCTCCCTGGGACGTCAACGTCGTCATCGAAATCCCGCAGGGCGGCCTGCCGGTGAAGTACGAGATGGACAAGGACTCCGGCGCCCTGTTCGTCGACCGCTTCCTGCACACCGCCATGTACTATCCGGGCAACTACGGCTTCATCCCGCACACCCTGTCGGATGACGGCGACCCCTGCGACGTGATCGTGCTGAACCCGACGCCGGTCGTTCCGGGCTGCGTCATCCGCTCGCGCCCCATCGGCGTGCTGCTGATGGAAGACGAAGCCGGCGGTGACGAGAAGATCCTGGCCGTGCCGGTCGACAAGCTGAACCCCTATTACACCGATGTCGCCAGCTATCGTCAGCTGCCGGCCATCCTGATCGAACAGATCGAACACTTCTTCACCCGCTACAAGGATCTGGAGAAGGGCAAGTCGGTCACCGTCAAGGGCTGGGGCGACGCAGGCGAAGCCGCCGCCCTGATCGAGGCGGGCATGAAGGCCCATCAGGACAAGCTGGCCAAGAAGGCCGCCAACGCCGCCTGATCCGGCGACGACAACGACAGACGTTAAAAGGCGCCCTCCACCCGGAGCGGCGCCTTTTTGCTGAGCAGCGCCGCAGCCCGGAAATGAAGAAGGGCATCAATCTCGCAGCGCGACGCCCTGCCCCCTCCCGCTTCACTTCATCGCGCCCTATCTGGACGACATGACTGATCTGTCCCCCCGCGAAATCGTTTCAGAACTCGATCGCTATATCGTCGGCCAGGATGACGCCAAGCGCGCCGTCGCCGTCGCCCTGCGCAACCGCTGGCGCAGGAAGCGCGTGCCGGAAGACCTGCGCGACGAGGTCACGCCCAAGAACATCCTGATGATCGGCCCGACGGGCGTGGGCAAGACCGAGATCGCGCGGCGTCTGGCCAAGCTGGCCGGATCGCCCTTCCTGAAGGTCGAGGCGACCAAGTTCACCGAGGTCGGCTATGTCGGCCGCGACGTGGATCAGATCATGCGTGATCTGGTCGAAAGCGCGCTGGTCATGGTGCGCGACCGCAGGCGCGGCGAGGTCCGGGCACGGGCCGAGGGCGCGGCGGAAGACCGTATTCTGGATGCCCTGGTCGGCCCCGGCTCAGGCCCCGCGACCCGCGACAGCTTCCGCAAGAAGCTGCGCGCCGGCGAACTGGACGACAAGGAGATCGAGATCGCCCTGGCCGACAACGCCTCGCCTGTGCAGGGATTGGACATTCCCGGCGGCAATGTCGGCCTGCTGAACCTGACCGAGATGCTAGGCAAGATGGGCGGCGGACGCACCAAGACGGTCAAGCTGACCGTGCGCGACGCCACCGCCCCCCTAATCGCCGAAGAAGGCGACAAGCTGCTGGATCAGGACAGCCTGACCAAAGAAGCCCTGATCCTGGCCGAAAACGAAGGCATCGTCTTCCTGGACGAGATAGACAAGGTGGCGGCCCGTCAGGGCGCCTCGGGCGGCGACGTGTCGCGCGAAGGGGTCCAGCGCGACCTGCTGCCCCTGATCGAAGGCACCACCGTCTCGACCAAATACGGGCCAGTGAAGACGGACCATGTGCTGTTCATCGCCTCCGGCGCCTTCCATGTGGCCAAGCCCTCGGATTTGCTGCCCGAGCTACAGGGCCGCCTGCCGATCCGGGTCGAGTTGAAGGCCCTGACGCGCGATGACTTCAAGCGCATCCTGACCGAGCCGGAAGCCAACCTGATCCGTCAGAACCAGGCCCTGCTCGCGACGGAAGAAGTCACCCTGACCTTCACCGACGATGCGGTCGAGGCCCTGGCCGATGCAGCGGTGGCGGCCAACTCCGCCGTCGAGAACATCGGTGCGCGCAGACTTCAGACCGTGCTGGAGCGGGTGCTGGAGGAAACCAGCTTCAAGGCCTCTGACCTGTCGGGCCAGACCATCAGCTTTGACGGCGCCGCCGTGCGTGAAAAGCTGAACGCCCTGACCAAGGACGTGGACCTGAGCCGCTTCATCCTGTGATCGATCAACCCCGCTGTCGCCGCCGTCTGCGCAGACGTTCGGCGACAGCGGCGGCCTGACGCTGGGTGTAGGCCAGGGCGGCGGGGTTCTTGCGCCGCGCGCCCACGCCGTCGGCGACCTTGGCCCCGCGCTCCCCGATCGGCTTGGCCTTGCCGGTCGTGGTGTCCACCGCCGTCTGATGCTCGATCTCGGCGTTCAGGGCGGCGCCCATCAGGATCACCTGCACCGACAGCCAGGTCCACAGCAGGAAACCCATGATGGCCGCCAGCGGGCCGTAGCTGTCCGTCCGCACGAAATTGTTCAGGTACCAGCTGAACACGAACGACAGGGTCACACTGACCACGGCGGCGAAGATTGCGCCCGGCGTCAGCCAGCGCCAGCGCGCCTTTTCCCGGCAGGGCGCCAGCCGATAGATCAGGGTCAGGGCGGCCACATAGCCGACCAGCAGGATCGGCCAGCGCAGGGGGGCGAACAGGCCCCATTCCTCCTCCAGCCCGAACAGCTTGACCACCACCGGCACGCCGACCACCAGACCCGACGACACCAGCACCGCCACCAGGCCCCCGATGGTGAAGCCCATGCACAGCAGGTTGTAACGAACGATATTGCGCTTCTCGACCTCGTGATAGGCGACGTTGATGCCGTAGAAGAGCATCTTCACCGCCCCGTTCGCCGTCCACAGCGACAGCAGCAGGGTCCAGATCAGGGTGAAGGTCAGCTGCCCGTTCGAGTTCTCGGCCAGACGCTGCATCTGCGCGCCGAGGAACTCGGCGATGCTGTCGGGCAGGATCGAATAGAGGAAATGCAGCCGACCCCAGGCATCCGCCGGGTTGGCGAACAGGCCGTACAGGGTCACGAACGTACCCATCAGCGGGAACAGCGACAGCAGGGTGAAGAAGGTCACGCCGCCCGAGACAAAGCCCACGCGATTGCTGAAATAGGACGAGACCGCTCGCCAAAGAATATCGGTCCAGCCCTTGCGGGGGATCTGTTCCGGGCGTTGGGCCATGCGGCCACGACCCGGCTCCTCGGCCTCGAAATCCTCAGGCGTCGGGGGAGCGGGCGGCGGCTCAGCCGGCCTCTCCAGCCGCAGGTCGACCCCGACCCTGTGCCCCTGCGTGTAGAGGAGGTGCGCAGCGCCCGCCCCCGCAGCCAGCCCGCCCGCCGCCGCGACGACGAACTGCCAAAGCCCCCTCGGGCCTCCGCGTGAGCCTCGCCCGGAGCGAGGGGACGAAAACAGACGACGGATGAGGTCGACGCTGGAAGTCTTTGATTTGGCCATCAGACGGCGAACGGCGAGGCCGCCGACGCGTTCCACGCCCAACTTGAAATCGCCGCCGTGAAGGGCCAATCAATCGCCATGACCACCGAACCTCTCTCTCCCAAGCCCGCCGACGGCGCCGCAACCCTGCTGACCGTCTGGAAGTCCGCGCAGGCCAAGCTGAAGGCTGGCCGCATCGACAGCCCCGCCATCGACGCCCGCCTGCTGCTTGAGGCCGCCGCCGACGCCAGCCGCATGGACATTCTGACAGATCCTTACAGGGTCATCACAGAGCAGCAGCAGGCCGCCTATGAAACCATGGTCGAACGCCGCCTGAAACGCGAGCCTGTTTCGCGCATCATCGGCAAGAAGGGCTTCTGGAAGATCATCCTGAACGTCACGCCCGACGTGCTCAGCCCGCGCCCGGACACCGAGACCATCATGGACATCGCCATGCTGGCCTTCACGCCGCAGGAACGGTTCACCGCCATCGACCTGGGCACCGGCTCGGGCGCCATCCTGCTGGCCCTGCTCACCGAGCGGACAGGCGCGACCGGCGTCGGCACCGACATCTCCAGCGAGGCCCTGGCCGTCGCCAAGGAGAACGCTGCGAATCTGGACCTGAACGACCGCGCCACCTTCCTGCGCACCGAATGGGCGGCGGGCTTTGGCGACGCCAGCTTTGATCTGGTCATGTCCAACCCGCCCTATATCCCGACCGACCATATCGCCGGTCTCGACCCGGAAGTGCGCGACCATGATCCGCATCTGGCGCTGGACGGCGGCCCGGACGGCCTTCAGGCCTATCGTGACCTCGCGCCCGAGATCAAACGTATCCTCAAGCCCTTGGGCGTCTTCGCCGTCGAGATCGGCTGGGATCAGGGCCCGCAGGTCAAAGAACTGTTCGAGGCGGTCGGCTTCACCGATGTGAAGATCATCAAGGATCTGGGCGAACGCGACCGCGTGGTCACCAACGGCCCCAACCCCCGCACCAACCCGATTCCGCAGGCGTAATGATCCGCTTTGGTCATCCTCCGGTCGGCGCACGCCCCGGAGGATGACGCATCAGGCCGCGTGCAGTTCCTGCTTCACGCGTTCGGCCAGGGTCTTGATGTCGAGCGGCTTGGGCAGGAAGGAGACACCGACTTCGTCCTGAAGCAGGTCGGAGAAGTCGCTTTCGGCATAGCCGGAGATGAACATCACCGGCGCATCGCCCAGATACTGGCGCGCCTTTTTCAGCAGGGACGGGCCGTCCAGGCCGGGCATGATGACATCGGAGATCATCATGTCGATCTGACCCGCATGTTCCTCGGCAAGGATCAGGGCCTCTTCACCGTCGCAGGCCTCGATCACCTCATAGCCCCGCTGGCGCAGCAGGCGGGCGGCGATGCCGCGCACGGCGTCTTCGTCCTCGACGAACAGGATGCGCCCGGCGCCGGACAGGTCACGCGGCGCCTTGACCTTGACCTCGACCGGCTGGACCTCGGCCAGTTCCGCCTCGCCCGCAGCGGGCAGGAAGATGCGGAAGGCGGCGCCTTTTCCTTCGATATTGCTGACGGTGATATGGCCGCCCGCCTGCTGGGCGATGCCATAGACGGTGGCCAGCCCCATGCCGGTGCCCTCGTTCACCGCCTTGGTGGTGAAGAAGGGTTCGAAAATCTTGTCGACCAGTTCGAACGGCACGCCGGGGCCGGTGTCCGACACCTCGATCAGAGCCACCTCGTCCGTCGTCGCCCCCGCCCAGCCCAGGCCGCGCGCCTCATCGCCCGTCAGACGGCGCGTGGTGATGGTGACGACGGCGTCGCCCGGCTCGACCACGCCGCGCATGGCGTCGCGGGCGTTGACCGCCAGGTTCATGACGGCGGTCTCCAACTGGGACTTGTCCGCCAGCACCACCGGCAGGTCGCGGCCGTAGTCCGTCTCCAGCCGCACGTCTTCGCGCAGCAGGCGGCGCAGCAGGATGGAGAACTCGCCCACCAGTTCGCCCAGATCCAGACGCTCACGTCGCACAGTCGACTTGCGCGAGAAGGCCAGAAGCTTGCGCACCAGATCAGCGGCGCGGATGGCTGTCTGGCGGATTTCGTTCAGTCCCTCATAGGAGGGGTCGCCGACGGGATGCCGCTCCAGAAGGCCCGACAGCTGTAGCTGGATCGCGGTCAGCAGGTTGTTGAAGTCATGGGCCACGCCCCCGGCCAGCTGGCCCACGGCCTGCATCTTCTGGGCCTGCGAAAGCTGCAGCTCCATCGACTTCTGGGCCGAGACATCGAACAGCCAGATGCGGCGCTTGTCGCCCTCGGGCGCCACATACAGATGCAGCATCTTGTCGGGAAAGGCGCGGGCGACCAGTTCGATAGGACCCGACGCGCCCGAGGCCAGACGCGCCCGCGCCTCGGTCACGCCGCCGAGCTCGAACAGATGACCAAAGGCGGCGTCGCCCGCAGCGCCGGGGCAGGTCAACACGGCCAGAGCCGCATTGGCGTCCTCCGCACGGCCCGCGAACAGGTCCTCGCCGCCGATGACCGCCGACCCGAAGGGCGCGCCCGCCGCCATGGCCCGAGCCTCGCCGGAGACGGAGGCCACGGCCTGTGCGGGCGCTGCGGCCATGGGCAGGACGGCGTCAGGGGCCGCGCGCATCAGATAACGCCCCTGCCCTGCCTGGCCGATCACCACCTCGATCTCGCGCTCGCCGATCTGGACGATGGCGTGGCCCGGCTGACCCTGACGGGCCTGGGCGAAGGCCATGTAAAGAGCCTGGGCCGACTTGCCACGCGGCAGGGCCGTGGTCGTGCCGTTGGCCTCGGCCCAGGCCCCGTTGAAGGCCAGCACCTGGCCGGAATCCCAGACCAGGGCCGCAGGCTCGGCCATGGCGTCCAGCATGTCGATGACCGCGTCGGTCGATCCCTTGGGCGTCTCGGCTCGACGGAAGGCGAACAGGCCGATCAGGGCGATCAGGCCCACGGTCAGGATCAGGATCAGCCCCGGCGCCGAGGTCGGATTCGTGCGGAACGCCGGATAGGCCAGGGCGCCCACCGCCACGACGAACCCAAGGGCCATCACGATCAGCATCGGATCGAACGGAAGGCGACGGGTGGACGTCATGCGGCCTCGCGAATCAGTGGTCGGATCATACGCTGAAATCCTGACGCCTTCTTACCGACGCTTACGCGACTGGAAGACGAAGCCGATGATCTTGGCGGCGGCGTCGAAATGCTCGCGCGGAATGACCTCGTCGACCTCGACCGTCGCATAGAGAGCGCGGGCCAGGGGCACGTTCTCGACGATCGGCACGCCGTGCTCGGTCGCGACTTCCCGGATGCGCAGGGCCAGGGCGTCGACGCCCTTGGCCACGCAGATGGGCGCGCCGTCGCCCTGATCCGGCTCATAGCGCAGCGCCACCGAATAGTGGGTCGGGTTGGTGACGATGACAGTGGCCTTGGGCACATTGGCCATCATCCGCTGGCGGCTGCGCTGCATGCGGATCTGCTTCAGCTTGGCCTTGACGTGGGGGTCGCCCTCGGACTGCTTGTAGTCTTCCTTCAGCTCTTCCTTGGTCATCCGCATCCGCTTGGCGAAGCGCAGCTTCTGCCAGATGAAGTCGGCGCCCGCCGTCGCCGCCAGCAGGATCAGGGCCGCAAAGAACAGCTTCATGGCCATGTCCCGCGCCAGCGGCAGCAGGTCGGCGGGGCTCATGCCCACCATGTTCTCGAACTCGCGCGCATGGGGCTTCAACGCGAACCAGCAGACGGCGCAGACGGCCGTCAACTTCAGGAAGGTCTTGACGAACTGCATCAGTCCGTCCGGCCCATAGATGCGCTTGAACCCGCTCAGCGGACTGATCGACGACCATTTGGGCTTCAGCTTCTCGGCGGTGAAGACCAGGCCGGACTGGGCGACATTGCCGCCGACGCCGCCGATGATGGTGGCCAGCATGATCGCGCCCAGAAACGGCGCCATGGCCCACAGGGCCTTGCCCATGATCTGATTGCCCGCCCCCGCATTCAACACGCCCAGCATCTGATGCGGCGAGGCGATGAAGGGGACCATCTGCTCGGCGATGGATGAGGCGAACCAGCCGCCTGCCCCCAGAATGACCGCCGCCGCCCCCGCCAGCGACATGACCTGGGCGACATCCGGCGACTTGGCAGAGTCACCCTTCTTGCGCGCGTCGGCAAGTTTTCGCGGGGTGGCCTCTTCTGTTTTCGACTCGGGATCGGCGCCTTCAGCCACCAATGCCTCCTGAGACGAAGACGTCCGCCAGACGGCGGTAACGGTCGATGAAGACGGTCCCCAGCGCGCCCAGGCTGAGCGCAAAGATCGACAGGCCCAGGATCACGCTCAGCGGCGCAGCAGCGAAATAGACCTGGAACGACGGCATGACCCGCGCGATCAGGCCGGACGCCAGATTGAAGATCAGGGCGAACACCAGAACCGGCGCCGCCAGTTGCACCCCCAACAGGAAACTGTCGCCCAGGGTCCGCACGGCCATGGTGGTGAAATCGCTCATCACCAGGGGCTGGGCCGGGGCGATCAGCCGGTAGGAGCCCACCATGCCGGCGATGAACAGGTGATGGGTGTTGGTGGCGAACAGCAGGGTCACGCCCAGCAGGGTCAGGAAGGCCGCCAGGGTCGTGCCCGGCTGGGCCTGCATCGGGTTGGCGGTCTGGGAGAAGCTGAGGGTCGTCTGCAGCGAGATGATCTCGCCCGCCGTGGTCAGGGCCGACATGAACATGCGCAGCAGCAGGCCGATCATCAGGCCCACGACCACCTCATGAATGATCCATCCCGCCATGCCGCCCACCGTATCGGGCAGGCCCGGCAGGGTGGTCCGCACCACCGGCCACAGCGCCAGAGAGATGATCAGGGCCAGGGACAGCCGCACCCGCGGGGGAACATAGGCCTCGCCGAAACCGGGAAGCAGCATCAGGATCGCCCCGATGCGGGCGAAGATCAGACCGCCGGCCCAGACCTGATCGGCGGTCGCATAGGCTTCCACTACATGCCCGCGATGCGCGCGGCGATCTGGCGCATGAAGCCGCCCAGAAGCGCCCCCATCAAAGGCAGGAACAGCAGCAGCGAAACAAAGATGGCGATGATCTTGGGCGCATAGATCAGGGTCTGTTCCTGAATCTGGGTCAGGGCCTGAAACAGGCCGATGACCACGCCAACCACCAGACCGACCAGCAGGATCGGCAGGCACAGTTGGATCGTCAGCCAGATGGCGTCGCGGCCAATATCCAGAACTTCCGCGCCGTTCATCGCCCTGCGCTCCCGCAATTCACTGGCCTAAAATACTGGGCAGAAAATGCCGGGAGGATGGTTAACGAGACGCTAACTGTTTCGCCTGGTTTTGAACCTTCGATGGAATTTCAGGCCTCGACCACCTCGCCGTCCTCCTTGGTGAAGCGGGCGACGGGGTTGGAAAGAAGATCGAACACCAGTTCGGATGGGCGGCACAGGCAGGTGCCCCTGTCCGAGACGACGATGGGACGGTTCACGATCACCGGGTAGGCGATCATGGCGGCGATGATCGTTTCATCATCCACGCCTTCGTCGAACAGGCCCAGCGCGCGAGCGGGCGTGCCCTTGTCGCGGATCAGGCTGCGGATCGGCGCACCGATCTGCGCGGCCAGAGACTGCAGCAGTTCCGCCGTCCAACCGACCAGAAGATAGTCAACGACCACAGGCACCTCACCCGACGCCCGGATCATGGCCAGGGTGTTGCGCGAGGTGCCGCAGGCCGGGTTGTGATAGATGACGATGCTCATGATAACGCTCTGTTCTTAAGACGTCGGACGCGAGCGCCGGATTCGTACCAGGGCTTGGACCGGTTCACGATCGCGACGACCGACAGCATGACCGGCACCTCGATCAGCACGCCGACGACTGTGGCCAGGGCTGCGCCAGACTGGATGCCGAACAGGCTGATCGCCGCCGCGACCGACAGTTCAAAGAAGTTGCTGGCCCCGATCAGGGCCGATGGTCCCGCGATGCTATGGCGCTCTCCCACCGTGCGGTTCAGCAGATAGGCCAGACCCGAGTTGAAATTGACCTGGATCAGGATTGGAACCGCCAGAAGTCCGATGACGAGCGGCTGGCTCAGCAGCTTCTCGCCCTGAAACCCGAACAGCAGGATCAGGGTGACCAGCAGGGCCGCCAGTGACACCGGCTGGAAAAGACGGGCCGCGCGCTCGAGCGCAGCAGATGACCGGCGCAGCAACAGCCCCCGGATTGTCTGGGCGATCACGACCGGCACCACGATATAGAGGCCCACCGACAGGGCCAGGGTGTTCCATGGCACGGTGATGGACGACAGGCCCAGCAACAGGGCGACAATGGGGGCGAAGGCCACGATCATGATCGCGTCGTTCAGGGCGACCTGAGACAGGGTGAAGTTGGGATCGCCCCGGGTCAGATTGCTCCAGACGAACACCATGGCCGTACAGGGCGCCGCCGCCAGCAGGATCAGACCCGCGACATAGCTGTGGATCTCATCCGGCGGCAGAAGCGGGCGAAACAGGACGGACAGAAACAGCCAGGCCAGAACCGCCATCGAGAACGGCTTCACCGCCCAGTTGATGAATAGGGTCACCCCGATGCCGCGCCAATGACGCCCGACCTGACGCAAGGCGGCGAAGTCCACCTTCAGCAGCATCGGAATGATCATCAGCCAGATCAGCACCGCGACCGGCAGATTGACCGAGGCGACCTCCAGCCCCGCCAGAGACGCGAACAAGCCGGGTGCGACCGCCCCCAGCGTCACGCCGACCATGATGCAGCCCAACACCCAGAGCGTCAGATAGCGTTCGAAGATCGACATGGCCCCGCCCTACTGACCGTCGTCGGGCGGACAGCAGACCGCCCGGTTCACGACATCGCTTAGCGGCGCGCACACGGCGGGCGAACCCTGACAGCAGTCCTCCATCAGATAGGCCAAGAGCGCACCCATCCGGCAATAGTCGGCGGCGTAGATGATGGAGCGCCCGTCGCGCACGGCGGTCGTCAGGCCTGCGCGCGTCAGGATGTTCAGATTGTTCGACAGGGTGCTGGCGGCCATGCCTACCGCTTCGCCCAGTCTGCCCGCCGCCAGACCTTGCGGCCCCGCACGAACCAGGGCCCGAAAGATGTTCAGTCGCCCGTCGTGCGCCAGGGCGCCGAGGGCCTCGACGGCCGATTTCATTTCCATACTTCACAAATAATCGAAATATTGGCAAATGGGAAGTCATGACCGATCTTCGCGCACTCGAAACCGCCTTCGCCGACCGCCCGAACCTGGAGCGTCTGCAACCGACAGACTTCGCCCATCCGCCGCGCTTCCTGCTGCTGTACGGATCGTTGCGCGAACGCTCCTTCAGCCGCCTGATGATCGAAGAGGCGGACCGGCTGTTACGCAGCTTCGGCGCCGAAACCCGCATCTTTGACCCCCGTGACCTGCCCCAGCCGGACAGTGTCGATCCATCCCACCCGAAGGTTCAGGAACTGCGCGCGGCGTCACTGTGGTCCGAAGGTCAGGTCTGGTGCAGCCCTGAACGGCACGGCGCCATGACCAGCATCTTCAAGTCCCAGATCGACTGGCTGCCGCTGGAAAGCGCAGGCGTCCGGCCGACGCAGGGACGGACCCTGGCGGTGATGCAGGTGAACGCAGGCTCCCAATCCTTCAACACGGTCAACCAGTTGCGGGTCCTGGGCCGCTGGATGCGGATGATCACCATTCCGAACCAGTCCTCGGTCGCCAAGGCCTTCAACGAGTTCGATGAAGACGGGCGCATGAAGCCCTCACCCTATTACGACCGGCTGGTGGACGTGATCGAGGAACTGTACAAATTCACCCTACTGACGCGCGGGCGGGCCGACTATCTGGTGGACCGCTACAGCGAGCGAAAGGAGACGGGCCGTTCGCCCGCCGCCGACAGTCTGGCCGACGCGGTTCCGGCGACCTCCTCCTGAAACTGTCTGTTCACCGCCGGAAAGCGCAGACGAAGCCCTCCCATTCCCCGACCAGCCTCGCTATGTAGGCGGCCATGACCGATACGCCCTCCAAGCCCTCCGTCTCCCAGGCCGAAGCCGAAGCCGCCGTCCGCACCCTGATCCAGTGGGCGGGCGACAATCCCGACCGCGAGGGTCTGCTGGAGACGCCTGCGCGGGTGGCGCGCAGCTATCGCGAACTGTTCGAAGGCTATGAGACGGACCCTCTGTCCTATCTGGAGAAGACCTTCGAGGAGACGGGCGGCTACGACCAACTGGTGGTGCTGAAGGACATCCGTTTCGTCAGCTTCTGCGAGCACCACATGCTGCCGGTCGTGGGCAAGGCGCACGTCGCCTATCTGCCGACCGACCGGGTCGTGGGCATCTCCAAGCTGGCGCGCGTGGTGCGCGGTTTCGCCCGTCGCCTGCAGATTCAAGAGAAGATGACCTCTGAGATCGCCGAGGCCATCCAGACCGTCCTGCGCCCCCACGGCGTCGGCGTGGTCATCGAGGCCGAGCACTCCTGCATGACCCTGCGCGGCGTAAATGCGCCGGGCGCCAGCCTGTCGACCAGCCACCTGATCGGCGTGGTCCGCGACGATCCCCGCACCCGCGAGGAGTTCCTGCGTCTGGTGCGCGGCTAGGATTCACCATTCCGGCAGGGGATTGGTCCACCTTTTGCGTCCATACAGGCAGAGGAGGCGGATCTGATGCCCTGGACGCTGATTTCGACCCGGAATGACACAACGCCGATCGCGCGTGGCGGCTGGTTGGACGCCCTGCGTTTCATCGTGGCCTTCCTGATCATCCTGCACCACTTCCAGGCCGCCGGTCCGTTCCCGCTGGCCGAGCACCTGCATCCGGTGTTCGAGCGCGGCGGCTTCCTGCTGACCAACTTCTTCCTGATCGATTCCGGCTATGTGCTGATGCGCGTCTATGGCGCGGCGGTGGACAAGGGCCGGATGTCGCCGACGGACTTCTTCCTGAAACGCTTCCTGCGCGTCACCCCTGCCCACCTGATCATGGGCCTGTCGCTGGTGGCGCTGGTGCTGCTGAGCACGGCGGCCGGCGTTGCGCCGCGCAATCCCGAATGGTTCCGCTGGGACCAACTGCCTGCGCAGCTTCTGCTGCTGCAATCCTATGGCGTCTACGGCGGTCTGGGCTGGAATGCGCCGACCTGGTCCATCTCGGCCCTGATCGGCTGCTACCTGTGCTTCCCGTGGATCATCCGCGGCCTGATGCGTCTGGGTCCGTGGGCGGCGCTGGCGACCGGGATCGGCGCCTATCTGGTCGCCAATCAGCTGTGCTGGAGCCTGCTGGGCT
>NZ_JABAZW010000041.1 GCF_018608325.1 Brevundimonas sp.
GCCGTAGCCTGGCCGGGCGGCCCCTGCGTGGTGGTCGAGGGCGTGGTGCAGGGCGAGCTGACCTTCCCGCCGCGCGGCGAACGGGGCTTTGGCTATGATCCCATCTTCATCCCAGAGGGCGGCGACCTGACCTACGGCGAACTGGACCCCGCCGTGAAGGAGGCCGACAGCCACCGCACGCGCGCCTTCCGCCTGCTCAAGGCCGCGCTGATTGACTGATCCGCTCGACCCCATCTTCCCCGACCCCGGCAGCGACGTCGGTCTCTACGTCCACTGGCCCTATTGTTCGCGCATCTGCCCCTATTGCGACTTCAACGTCGTGCGCGACCGGGGGCGGACGCAGGAACAGGCGCAGCTTCTGGACGCCATACTGGCGGACATGCGCGCGCAGGCGTCGCTGCTGGGGCCGCATCGGCTGGCGTCCATATTCCTGGGCGGCGGCACGCCCTCGCTGATGTCACCGGAGGCCGTGTCCGCCGTCATTGAGCAGGCCAAGACCCTGTTTCCGCCTGCGGGCGAGATCGAGATCACGCTGGAGGCCAATCCGACAGACGCCGAGGCGGGTCGGTTCGCAGCCCTGGCCGACGCCGGGGTCAACCGCCTGTCGATGGGGGTGCAGGCGCTGGACGATGCCTCGCTGAAGTTCCTCGGCCGGGACCATTCGGCGGCAGAGGCCCTACGCGCTGTCGATCTGGCGGGCCGCGCCTTCAAACGGCTGTCCATCGACCTGATCTACGCCCGCCCGGACCAGACGGTCGCGGGCTGGACGGCGGAACTGCAATCAGCCCTGAGCATGGGGTTCGAGCATGTTTCGCCCTATCAACTGACCATAGAGCCCGAGACGGCGTTCGGCCGCGCCCTGCGCCGGGGAACCCTGACCCCGCCCGACGAAGATCAGGCCGCCGCCCTCTATGAGGCGACGCAGCAGGTCCTGCTGGATGCAGGCTTTGACGCCTATGAGGTGTCGAACCATGCGCGCGGCGTGGCGGCGCGGTCAGCGCACAATCTGCATGTCTGGCGCGGCGGCGACTATCTGGGCCTCGGCCCCGGCGCGCACGGGCGTCTGACGCTGGACGGCGTGCGCACCGCCACCGTCGCCCACCGTCGCATCGGCGATTATGTGGCGGGCGTGGCCGATCAGACCCCGTGGACCGACCGCGAGGCCCAATCCCCGGCGGACGCAGCCGAGGAACGTTTACTGTTGGCCCTGCGCACCGTGGAGGGCGCGCCCCTCGGCCTATTGGCGGACCTGCACCTGTCGCAGGACGCCGCCCCGGTCGCAGACCTGATCGCAGACGGCTTCCTGACAGCGGCTTCAGGCCGCCTGTCCGCCACAGCCAAGGGACGGCCCGTTCTGGATGGCGTGCTGAAAGCCCTGCTGACCTGAGAGTTACTTGCGCAAGCCCAGCATCCCCAACCAGCCGCCGCTGGTCAGCAGGGCCACGTCCAGAAGGGCCAGAGGCAGGGGCGTGGAAGCGGGCGCGGCGATGAAGCGCGAACGCCAGTCCGGCGCAAACTTGGACTTGTAGCTGCGCAGCCCCTGGAAGCCGTACAGGGCGCCGCCTTCATCATAAACCAGGGCTCCGACGCGGGCGAAGACCGGCGCCATCCGACGATCCTCCAGACCCGAAAGGGGGGCCATGCCCAGATCGAACCGGGCCAATCCCTGCTCCTTTGCCCACTGGGTGCAACGGGTGAACAGATAGTCCATCACCCCATGCGGCGCGTCGGGCGCATAGCGCATCAGGTCGACCGCCGCCTCTTCCGGCGCCGTCAGCAGATTGGCGAAGGCCACGATCCGTCCCTCGGACCGCACCACGGCCAGCGGCGTCAGGTCCAGATAGGCCGGATCGAACCGGCCCAGCGAGAAGGCCTTCTCGGTCCCCTCGTGCATCTGGAGCCAGGCGTCGGACACGGCTTTCAGCTCGTCAACGATGGGACCGACCGATCCGGGCGGCAAGACTTCGAACGAGCCGCCTTCGCGTTCGGCCCGGTTCACCGCCGTGCGCAGGTTCTGCTTCGACTTGCCTTCCATCGAGAAGTCCGCGACCTCGATCACCGCTGTCTCGCCGACCTTGCGCACCGCCAGCCCCATGGTCGCCAGATCGCCCAGCACCGCCTCGCTGACCGAATAGAAGACCGCCGCCCCGCCGTAGCTGTCGGCCATCTCTGCGAAGTTCCACAGCAGTTCGCGGCGCTCTTCCTTCAGGCCCGCCGGTTCGCCCATGACGATCCAGCGCCGCCCGCGCACGCGATAGGTCAGGAAGCTGCGGCCCGACGGACTGAACAACAGGGCCTTGTCGCCCAGCATGGCCAGCCACGCCTCGGGCGTCGCCTCTTCTGCCGCATCCAGAACGGCGCGCGCCCTGGTCAGGTCTTCTGCAGACGCCGGGCCGTGGTCATGCGAACCCGGCGAACTCAGCAGCGACCGGCCCGCCACCACCATGGTCAGGATGGCCAGCACCAGACCAGCCCGCAGGAAGCCCGACGCCTGTTTGTCCGTCAGGAAACGCCACCACAATTCGTCATTATAGGTGACGTCGCGATAGGCGAAGAAACCCAGCCAGAGCATGGCGCCCACGCCTGCGATCAGCAGCAGCAGCCAGCCGGGCCTTAAGGGCTCGCTAAGGCGCGAACGGCGGTTGAAGGCGTTGCGGCAGGGCGCCAGCAGGGCGGCGACGATCAGCAGGTCGAACGCCTCTTCCCAATCCAGCCCTTTCAGCACCGTCAGGCCCGCGCCGACGATCAGGGTCAGAAGCGCCGCCCAATAGGCCCCGCGCCTGCGCCGCCACAGGCCCGCCGACAGCAGCATCAACAAGAAGCCCGCGATGCTGGCCACGAAGTGCGAAAGATCGATCAGGATCGGCGACACCACGCCGGTCAGTTGTCGCAGCCGCGCGTCGAACTCGGGCGTCATGGCCGAGGCCAGCATCACCCCTCCCGCCAGGAAGGCCACCACAGCGAAAAACTGCGGTGTCAGTTCATAGGCCAGTCCGAACAGCCGCCGGACCAGTCGCTGAGCGGGAGTAGTGCGGGACGGCAAGCAGCGGCTCCGATTCGGCTATGCGCAACCATAGACCAAGAATCGGTCAACTGGGGCGGTTGAGAGGTCATTTCGGGGCGCCTGCAACAATCCGAAACATCGCGGATTAGGTCATTGCGGGCGTCGGGCCCGTGTTACCGGATTATGTCCTATGACGATCAAGAACATTCTTCTGGCCGGCTCAGCCGTCGCCTTCCTGACCGCCGCGCCTGCCATGGCGCAAGACACGACCCCGCCCGCACCGGCCCCGGCCGCAGCTCAAGCCCCCAGCCTGACCCTGACGCCTGGCGCGACCGTTCGCGGCGCTGACGGCGAACTGGGCAAGCTGGAAGGTGTTCGCAACAACGCCGAAGGCAAGCAGGAGCTGACGGTGCGCGGCGCCGACGGCCAGGTGCGCGGCGTGCCGCTGGCCGGCATGGACCTCTTCGATGCCGACTTCTTCGGCTACACCCCGCGCGATGCCGAGCAGATGGACCCGCAGCACCGCCTTTTCCTGGAA
>NZ_JABAZW010000060.1:0-11177 GCF_018608325.1 Brevundimonas sp.
GACGAGGCGGTCGAGAAGGTGGCTGATGAGGTCATCGCCGCGCCGGTCGAAAAGGCCATCGAACAACCGGCGACGCCCGCCCGGCGTCAGCGTCGCAAGTTCGCGGTCATTCAGGCCATCGACAAGACGACGGCCGAGAGCATGAAGTTCGAGGTCGAGGTTGGCGGCCGTCCGGTTCGCTTCAACCAGAACCTGATCTTCAACGTTCGCGCCTGTGAGGTTACGACCCCGGACGAGCTGACTGAAGACTCCATCGCCTATGTGGACGTGTCCGTGCAGCCGCGCGGCTCCACCCAAGGCGCCGAACCGCGTCAGATTTTCCGTGGCTGGATGTTCGCATCGTCCCCTGCGGTCAGCGGACTTCAGAACGTCAACTATGACGCCTGGGTCGTGGGCTGCAAAAACTAGGCGGTCGCCAGCGCGACAGCCTCGGTCCCATCTATGACTTCAAGAAGCGCGGCCTGATCCGGTGTTACGGAAAGGGCCGGTTTCAGACGCCGCAGATAGGCCGCCTGCGGGGTTTCGACCGCACCGAACTGGCTGAGGTGCTCCGTCAGGAACTGGGCATCCAGCAGGGGCCAGCCGCCTTTTCTCAACCGCGCCACCAGATGAACCAGCGCCACCTTTGAGGCGTCGCGTTCGCGGCTGAACATGCTCTCGCCAAAGAATGCGCCGCCCAGCGAGACGCCGTACAGGCCGCCGACCAGCCGTTCTTCTTTCCAACATTCGATGGAATGGACGTGGCCCATGGCGAACAGGGCGGCGTAGAGGCGTCGGATCGGTGCATTGATCCAGGTGTCTTCGCGTTCCGGTCCCTGCACCGCCGCGCAGCCGTCCAGTACCGCTTCGAACGCTGTGTCGACGCGGACCTCGAACGGTTCGCTACGCACAGTGCGGCGCAGACGGGTGGGAATGTGGAAGGCATCCAGCGGAATAACGCCGCGCTGGTCCGGCTCGATGATGAAGATGCGTGGATCATCACGCGCCTCGGCCATCGGAAATACGCCCCGAGCATAACAGGCCAGCAGGTCTTCGGGGCCGAAGCCGCCGTAAGGCCCGCTGGCGCTGAAATCGGGGTCGGTCAGGCCTGCGCCTTCTGACGGGCGGCCCATTTCTCCAGCCAGTGGATGTCGTAGTCACCGGACAGAATATCCGGCTCCTGCAGCAGCTTCTGGAACAGGGGGATGGTGGTGTCGACGCCGCCGATGACGATCTCGTTCAGCGAACGCTTGAGGCGCGCAATGGCCTCTTCACGGTCGCGGCCATGCACGATCAGCTTGCCGATCAGGCTGTCGTAGTAGGGCGGGATCGAATAGCCGGCATAGATGGCGCTATCCAGACGCACGCCCAGACCACCTGGTGCATGGAAGTCGGTGATCTTGCCCGGCGACGGGGTGAAGGTCTCGGGGTTCTCGGCGTTGATCCGCACCTCGATGGAGTGACCTTCGAAGGTGATGTCTTCCTGGGTGAAGGACAGCGGCAGACCTGCGGCGATGCGGACCTGTTCGCGCACCAGATCGACGCCCGTGATCATTTCCGTGACCGGGTGTTCGACCTGCAGGCGGGTGTTCATCTCGATGAAGAAGAACTCGCCGTCTTCCCACAGAAACTCGATGGTGCCGACGCCCAGGTAGCCGATGGCGGCGATGGCCTTGTTGACCGTTTCACCGATCTTCTTGCGACCCTCAGCCGACAGGGCGGGCGAGGGTGCCTCTTCCAGCACCTTCTGGTGACGGCGTTGCAGCGAGCAGTCACGTTCGCCCAGGTGGACGACGTTGCCGTGGCTGTCAGCGATGACCTGGATTTCGATGTGGCGTGGCTTCTGGAGGTAACGCTCCATATAGACGGCGCCATTGCCGAAGGCGGCCTTGGCCTCGGACTGGGCGGTCTGAACGGCTTCGACCAGATCGTCGGGCGTCATGGCGACCTTCATGCCGCGTCCGCCGCCGCCTGCCGCCGCCTTGACGATCAGCGGGAAGCCGATGGCCTTGGACGCCGCGATGGCGGCCTCGACGGTTTCGACCTCGCCGTCAGAGCCGGGAACGACGGGGATGCCCGCGTCCTTGACGGTCTGTTTGGCGCTGATCTTGTCGCCCATGACCCGGATGTGTTCGGGCTTGGGGCCGATGAAGGTCAGGCCATGGGCCTCGACGATCTCGGCGAAACGAGCGTTCTCGGACAGGAAGCCGTAGCCGGGGTGGATCGCCTGCGCGCCGGTGATTTCGGCGGCTGCGATGATCGAGGGGATGTTCAGATACGACTTGGCCGCCGAAGCGGGGCCGATGCAGACGCTTTCATCCGCCAGACGCACCCACATGGCGCCGCGGTCGGCTTCCGAGTGCACGGCGACGGTGGAGATGCCCATCTCCTTGCACGCGCGGTGGATGCGCAGCGCGATCTCGCCCCGGTTGGCGATGAGGACCTTGGTGAACATCAGGGCGCCTTAGGCTTCCAGCAGGACGAGCGGCTCGCCGAATTCGACGGGTTGAGCGTCGCCGACCAGGATTTCCGCCACAACGCCGTCGCGCGGCGCCTGGATCGGGTTCATCGTCTTCATGGCTTCGACGATCAGCAGGGTCTGGCCCTTCTTGACCTTGTCGCCCGGCTGAACGAACGCCGGGGCTTCCGGCGAAGCCTGCAGATAGGCGGTGCCGACCATCGGCGACTTCACCTCTTCGCCCGCGCGGGCGACGATGGTGGCGGGGTCCGAAGGCATGGAAACCGGGGCAGCCGCGGCGACAGGGGCGGCGACCGCAGCAGGGGCGGCGGCGTACTGGACCGGGGCGGCGTTGACTGTGATTTCGCGAGCGACGCGGATGCGCAGGTCGCCGCGCTCGACTTCGACTTCCGTCAGGTCGGTTTCGTTGAGAATGTCGGCCAGCTGGCGAACCAGGGAAGCGTCGATCTCGGCGTGTTTCTTGTCATCGGCCATTGGAATTGCGCCTTGTCTTTCGTGTTCAGTGTGAACGGGTCGGCCCTCAGGCGCGTTCCCGGACCTTGGTGAGAGCCGCCTGGACGGCCAGTTCATAGCCGTGCGCGCCGAAACCGGCGATGACGCCGGTCGCCGCGGACGACACATAGGAGTGATGGCGGAAGGCTTCGCGCGCCGCCGGATTGGACAGATGCAGTTCGATCACCGTGATCGACAGCGTCTTCAGGGCGTCGTGCAACGCGACCGAGGTGTGGGTATAGGCCGCCGGATTGATGATCAGGGCGTCGGCGCTTTCACGCGCTTCCTGAATCCAGTCGACCAGCACGCCTTCGTGATTGCTCTGGCGGAAGACGATCCGTGCTTCACCAGCGGCTTTGACGCAGCGTTGCTCGATGTCCGCGAGGGTGTCGCGGCCATAGACTTCCGGCTCCCGAACCCCGAGCAGGTTCAGATTGGGGCCGTTCAGCACATAGATGACAGGCGTGTCGGCCATGGATTCCGGAATCGGACGCTTTCGCAGCACAAGAGGGGCCTTTTAGCCGAGGCTGGCCGTCGGTCAAACGGTCTAGCAGTAGGAACCTTACCTGACGTAAGGCGGATGGCGCAGATTTCGCACGGATTTGATCAATCGTCCGCTTTCGGGACGCTCGTCGAGGAGCGCGAAGTATGCGCGAAGACGTCAAATTGATCGTTCGTTCCGTCGTGGCGGCGGGTGCAGCCGTCGCTGTCGTGATCTGCGCCTATCTGTTCGAGGTCGGTTGAACGGCTGGCGGAACGGGGCGGTTGTCTCTATGTCCCCCGCTGATGCTGACAGCCGCCGGGAGAGACGCCGTGCACCAGATCCAACTGAATGGCGAACTGCGCCAGGTCCAGGCCGCCACCATCCTGGCGCTGGTCGAGGAGCTGTCGCTGGACCCGCGCAAGGTGGCGGTCGAGCGTAATCTGGAAATCGTGCCCAAGTCCCTGCACGCCACCACGACGGTGGCGGAGGGTGACCGGATCGAACTGGTTCAGTTTGTCGGCGGCGGCTGATTGCAATCAAATCCCGTGACCGCGCTTTGCTTCGCGCGTCCGGGGGACTAGGTCAGTGCCATGACCGAGACAGCTACTGAAACCTGGTCCGTCGCGGGCCGCACCTTCACCTCGCGCCTGATCGTGGGCACCGGCAAATACGTCGACTACGCCCAGAACGCCGCCGCCGCCGAAGCTGCCGGCGCCGAGATGGTGACCGTCGCCATGCGCCGCGTGAACCTGTCGGACCCGACCCAGCCGATGCTGGTCGATTTTGTGAAGCCGGATCAGTACACCTATCTGCCCAACACGGCGGGCTGTTTCACCGGCGAAGACGCGGTGCGGACCCTGCGGCTGGCGCGTGAGGCAGGCGACTGGAACCTGGTCAAGCTGGAGGTTCTGTCGGACCCCAACCTGCTCTATCCCGACATGGAAGAGACGCTGCGGTCGCTGAAGCTACTGGTGGCCGACGGCTTCGACGTCATGGTCTACTGCACTGACGATCCCGTCTATTGCCGCAAGCTGGAAGACGCAGGCGCTGCGGCCATCATGCCGCTGGCGGCGCCGATCGGCTCGGGGCTGGGCCTGCTCAATCCCGTAAACATCAAGCTGATTGTCGATCAGACCAAGGTGCCGGTGGTTGTCGATGCCGGTCTGGGCACGGCGTCGGATGCGACGCTGGCGATGGAGCTGGGCTGCGACGCCGTCCTGATGAACACCGCCATTGCCGGGGCGCAAGATCCGATCCGCATGGCCCGCGCGATGAAACACGCGGTTCTCGCAGGCCGGGATTCCTATCTGGCGGGGCGGATGCCCAAGCGGGTGTATGGCGCCCCATCGTCGCCGACGACCGGACTGATCTAGGCCTTCATCCTAAAGGCTGATGGAACGTCGCAGCGCCACGCCTTCAGACGCAGGGTGATGACGAAGGCTTCGACCTGCGACAGGACGCCGAGGCCGAAGGTGATCCAGAGCAGCGACCCTGCCGCGCCTGTGACGAACAGTTGGACGAACAGGGCCCATAGGAACAGGCAGAACAGCTTGGACAGCCAGTGGTGAGGCGACGCCTCGCGTCGGAAGCGGACGAAGCTGACGGCGTGATTGAGCATCTCCAGGACGACAAGCGCCAGAACCAGCGGCGCTGTCAGCCGGATCAATTCGGGGTGCATGAGGCCAAGCGCGACAACTGCGCCTAACCAGAAGATGACATCGGCGCGTCCGTCCCAGCGCCTCAGGTTGGGCGTGACGACCTGCAGCCTGCGCGCGATGACGCCGTCGAAGATGTCCGACAGCACCGCTAGAGACAGCAGGACGGCCGCCATCACGCCTGCCTGTGGGGCCGTCAGGCCCAGAGCGATCAGCGCCGGAGCCGCGAGAAGCCGGAAGATCACCAGCATCCATGGCGCCCGGCGCATCATGACGTCAGCGTTTCGCCGCTTCGATCATCTTGCCGACTTCGGCCGGGTCGATGCTGGAACTGGCCTTGCCGTTGATCAGGAAGGTTGGGGTGCCTTGCAGGCGCAGGGCGGCCGCCGTCGTGTGAATATCGGCGATGTGGCGGGTCGTCTCGGGCGAGGCGACAGCCGCCTTGGCGCGGGTCATGTCTACGCCGTGTTCAGCCAGAATTCGGTCGATGGCCTCGATGCTCAGCGCACGCTCGGTCATCAGGGCGTCATAGACCTCCAGATACTTGCCCTGCTGGTGTGCGGCCAGAGCCGCGCGGGCGGCGTACTGAGAGGTCACGTCCTCGCCTCGGTCCAGAATCGGCCAGTCCTTGAAGACGAAGCGAACCTCCGGGTGTGCGGCCATCAGGGCGCGGTAATCATGGGCCACAGCCTTGCAGCCGGGGCAGCGGAAGTCGAAGAACTCGATCACCGTCACCTTGGCGTCGGCGGGGCCGAAGCTGGGGTCGCGCGGGTCGGGCTTCAGCAGGGCGGCGTTGGCGGCGGCGGCCTGATTGGTTTCGTCCACGCGGGCCTGCTCGCCCTTTTCCTGCAGCGCCTGGCTGGCTTCCTGCAGGACTTCGGGGTGTTTCAACAGATAGGCGCGCACATTCTCGCCGCCGGTGAAATAGGGCGCAGCGGCCAGGCCCAACGCCACGACCGACACGCCGAGGGCCAGATAGCCGGCGCGTGCGCCAGTCAGCCAGTTCGATGCAGGGGCGGCTTTGGTTTCGGGCGCGGGGGCGTCGTCGGTCATGAAGGCTCGTCAGTCGTCGGGGGAAAGGGGGATCAGTTCAGGGTCGCCGGACGGCGCAAGGCGTCGCGGCGGTCCAGGTCCTGAATATCGGCAGGGGTGGCGCCAGAGGCCAGGACGATGTCCATGGCGCGACGCCATTCGATGGAGGTCGGCTCCAACATGCTGCGCGCACGCAGGGCGAACTGCACGGCTTCTTTTTCGGCTCCTGCCGCGAAATAAAGCTCTGCCGACGCCAGCCGCGCCTCACCTTCCATCCCCTTGGACGCATAGGCTTGGGACAGCAGACGCCACGCCATGGTGTTGTCCTTCTCGGCGACAGTGGCGTGTTTCAACTGGCTGATGGCCTCGTCCAGATTGGCGGGGTCGTTGGTTTCGATCAGGGCGTGGGCCAGGTTGACCCGCAGCAGGGGCGCGTCTGGGGCCAGACGAACAGCCTCGCGGTGAGCCACCACGGCCTCGACCGGGCGGCCTTCCTCGAACAGGACCTGGCCCTTCAGTTCCTGAAAATAGGGGTTGGTTTCGTCGCCCGCGATCAGTTCGTCCACCGCCGTCAGGGCGCGGTCGGTCTGGCCGTCGCGATACCAGACGATGGCGCGGGCGTAGCGGCCGGGCAGGGAGGTGTCTGTCGACGGATAGGACCGCAGGGTCTGGTTCGGCGGGTCCATGAAGGCATGGATCTTGGCCAGGATCAGGGCGTGCTGAGCCATGCGCTCCGGGCTGTCACGATGGCTGTAGTGCGGCTGTTCCTGCACGAAGCGACGCATGGATTCGATCCGTTGCGACGACAGGGGGTGGCTGCGGAAATAGGGGTAGCGGCGCGCGTCGGAGAAGACTTCCTGTGATCGGAAATTTTCGAAGAAGGATACGAGCCCCGCGCCGGTTTCTCCGGCTCTTTCCAGCGCCCGGGCCCCGGTCAGGTCGGCCTCGCCCTCCTGGCTCTGCATATAGTGCAGGGCGCCCAATGTGCCGAAATACTGGCTGGAGCCCAGCAGGGCCACGCCCGCGTCGGGCGCGCCTGCGGCGATGGCCAGGGCGCCTAGAGCCATGGTCATGAACATGGGCTGTTTGCCCGCGTTCTGGGCGCCATCGCGCAGGGTGTGGCGGTTTTTGATGTGGCCCGCTTCGTGGGCCATGACGCCCAGCAGTTCGCTGGGGTTCTTGGTGCGCAGGATCAGGCCGGTGTTGACGCCCATGATCCGGCCACGGGTCGCAAAGGCGTTCAGATCGTTGTCATTGACCAGCAGGACTTCGATGTCCGACGGGTTCAGGCCCATGGCCACGAAAACCGGGTCGGCCCAGCCGCGAATGATCCCTTCGATCTCGGTGTCGCGGATCATGCTTTGGGCGGAGGCCTGGCCAGCGGCGACAAGGACCATCAGGCCCGTTGCCGCCGCCGCCAGAAGACGGGTTGCAGATCGAGGAAGCCACGTCATGGCGCACTCCGGTAACGATCGACCCCCGTCGGCATACTGGCAGTCTAATCGTGACCGATCAGCGGCGCCACCACCCACGCTTGGGCTTTGCGGGTGGTGCGACAATCTGGTTCGGGTCTTCGGCGATTATGGCCTGAACATCGACCTCAGTCTGAGGTGCGACGACGGGTTCGCTGACGACCACAGGTTCGACGGACGCCAGGTCGACGAAAGCAGGCTGGGGTTCATGCACGGTTTGCGCCAGCGCCTGTTCGACAGCAAAGGCTGTTTCTGGCGTGACGTCCAGTTGGACCGGCGTGCCTTCGACCGGCGCTTCGTTCGACTCGATAGCCGTGTCGGGATGCGGTTCGACGTGAGGCTCCGCAACCGTTTCGGGCTCAGCCTTGGCTTCGACCTCGGCGGCGACCTGGGTTGCAGCCTCGGCGCTGGCCGACTTGCGGCGAACACGACGGCGCTGCGGTTCAGGCGCGATGGCGGGTGTATCGGCCTCAACCGCGTCTTCAGTCGGCGTGATCACCACGGCCATCGGCGTGTCGGATGAACCGTCCGGCGCCATGCCTTCGTTTGTGGCGCGGTTTTCGACCTTCTGCTCGTGCGCTGCGTCTCCGCCGCGACCACGGCCGCGACGACGACGGCGACGCGAACGACCGCCTTCTTCGCTCGTGTCTTCGGCGACGACGGCATTCAAGCCTTCGACTTCGGCTTCGGCGGCTGCTGGGCGCTCGGCGCGTTCCTGACGCGGCTCAGGCCGGCCCGGGTTCAGCGGGTCGAACCAGACATAAGGATCGTCCAGCGACGGCGTACGACCGCGCACCCAGGTATAGACGTCGCGCTCGCCATCCTCACGAACGCGGCGACCGCCACGACGGCCACGGCGGCGGCGACGGCCGTTCTCGTCTTCTTCATCGTCCGAAGCGTCTTCGACGGTGAGGGCTTCCGGTGCGTCGGTCGCCTCTTCATCGCGACGACCGCCACGACGGCGACGGTTGCGGCCACGACCGCGACCACCGGATTCGGCGCGCTCGGCGCGTTCGCGGGGTTCGTCGTCGTCGCTGTCCTCGCGCTCCAGCGAGTCTTCGTCTTCATCGTCATCGTCGCCGATGACTTCTTCGTCGTCGCCGTCCTCGTCTTCATCTTCGAACAGGGAGGCGTCGAAGTCGTCGTCCAGGTTGGGCAGTTCGACCTCGGGTGCGACGAAGTCTTCGTTCGTCTCGGTGCGATCGATGTTGTGTTCGCCCTGACCCAGGCTGTCATCGATCTGGACGATGACGTTTAGACCGCGACGTTCCAGCAGGTCCTGCAGATAGGCGCGCTTGTGGTTCAGGATGTACAGGCCGACGGCGATGCAGACCTTCAGCACCACGACGCCCGCGCCGTTCTTGCCGGCTTCGATATCGACGGCGCGCAGGGTCATCAGGGCGGCGGATTCGGCCGAACGGATGCGGCCCGAGCCCTGGCAGTGCGGGCAGGCCTCGGTCGCGCCTTCGATCACGCCCAGACGACGGCGCTGACGGCTGATCTCCATCAGGCCGAACGGCGAGATGCGGCCCATCTGGATGCGGGCGCGGTCGGCGGCCAAGGCCTCCTTCAGCACACGCTCGACGGTGCGGTTGTTCTTGCCCTCATCCATGTCGATGAAGTCGATGACGACCAGACCGGCAAGGTCGCGCAGGCGCAGTTGGCGTGCGGCCTCGACGGCGGCTTCCATATTGGTCTTGAACGCCGTCTGCTCGACGTTGCGTTCCTTGGTCGCGCGGCCAGAGTTGACGTCGATGGCCACCAGGGCCTCGGTCTGGTTGATGACCAGATAGCCGCCTGACTTCAGCGGCACGACCGGCTGGTGAATCTGGGTCAGCAGTTCTTCGATGCCGTTGGCGGCGAACAGGGGCCGCGAACCGCGATACAGGTGAACCTTCTTGGCCTGGGCGGGCATCAGCACGCGCATGAAGTCGCGCGCTTCCTTGAAGCCCTCGACGCCCTCGACCTGAATGCCGTCGAAGTCCTTGTCGAACATATCCCGCACGGCGCGGCGGACGAGGTTCTCTTCCTCGTAGATCATCGACGGGGCGTTGGAGGCGAGGGTCGTCTCGCGGATCGTCTCCCACAGCCGCAGCAGATATTGATAGTCGCGCTTGATCTCGGCCTTGGTGCGCTTGGCGCCCGCCGTGCGGATGATCAGACCCATGCCCTGCGGCACGTCCAGCGCCGCGACGGCGCTCTTCAGGCGACGGCGGTCAGAGGTGTTGGTGATCTTGCGCGAAATGCCGCCGCCCTTGCCGGTGTTCGGCATCAGGACGCAGTAGCGGCCAGCCAGCGACAGCCAGGTGGTCAGGGCGGCGCCCTTGGCGCCGCGCTCGTCCTTGACGACCTGCACCAGCAGGATCTGGCGGCGCTTGATGACGTCCTGGATCTTGTAGCGACGCATCAGGCGGCGCTTCAGGCGCTCCTCGTCCGCCAGAGCGGTTTCGGGATCGGCCTCGTCGTCGCCGGACTCGCGGCCCAGATCGTCGTCATCATCGTCGTCGTGCGCTTCGGCCATGATGGCTTCGCGGTCGGCGACCGGGATTTGATAATAGTCCGGGTGGATTTCGTTGAAGGCCAGGAAGCCGTGGCGATTGCCGCCATATTCAACGAAGGCCGCCTGCAGGCTGGGCTCTACGCGGGTGACCTTGGCGAGATAGATGTTGCCGCGAAGTTGGCGCTTCGCGCGGGATTCGAAATCGAATTCCTCAATTTGCCGTCCATCCACGATGGCGACCCGGGTCTCCTCCGGATGCGCCGCATCGATCAGCATTGTCTTTGACATTGAAAGTCTCTCTCTGGCGCGCGCAGGCCCGCCCTCCCAGCAAACTGGTCAGGGTCGTGGCGGCTCGCCGAACGGGGGAAGGGGCCAGGGCGTGCAACATCCCCTCGCCGAGATCGGCGAAGCTGGCTTGAACAAGCCGTTGGGGGGTGCAGGCGTAAGGGCCCATGGAAGTCGTCGGTCCTGAACCAGGCGCGCCAATCTCGTGTAGGCACGAGAGGCCGCGACCATGGTCCGCTCTTCGAACCATCGGCTATGCCGGGGCGGTTCTAGGATTGGTGAAAGTCAGCGCCGCGAGGAGGGCGCGCCGATCTTCACAACAGCGAAGAGGCGCGATCGGTTCGCGAGCGGTCACAGCATAGTCATGACAAACGTGAATTAAAAGACGTTCGCCTTAACCCCCTGAATACGAGAGCCGGGCGATAAGGCGGCTCAGTAAACGGTGTGGTGGGTTCGTCGTCGGGATGAGCGGTCGCTTTTTGTCGGGAGTTGCACGCTGGGGCGTGAAGGAATGGGCGATGACCGCCCTGGCCTTCGTCGTCATGTGCTCTGTCGGTCTTTTCGCTACGCGCGGCCTCGCATGGGGATCGAGCGGAGAGGTGCTGGGCATTCGGTTCGGCGCTGACGGCGATCGCACGCGCGTCGTCATTGATCTGGAGAAATCGGCTCAGGGCCGTGTCATCGACACCGGCGCAGACGGCCGCGTGACTGTAGCGCTGTCGGGCGTGGCGACGGGGCGGGGCCTGGATGGCGGCGGTTCGGGGCTGGTGCGCTCGTACCGTGTCGACGCCAACGGCGG
>NZ_JABAZW010000060.1:11187-19963 GCF_018608325.1 Brevundimonas sp.
ATCCAGGGTCATCCAGACGATATCCAGGCAGCTGAAATCGAAATCATGGCCGGACTTTGACGTAGTTCTGTGAGCGAAGACGACCTGCATAACGAGATAAAACTGGAGTGGCAGCTGCGCGTGTCGCGCCGCGCGCCGCTGAACCGCGTCGCACCGAAAAGCCCCTGATCGTGATCGACGCCGGTCACGGCGGGCGGGATCCCGGTGCAGCGGGCGCCAATGTGCGCGAAAAGACGATCACTCTGGCCGCCGCCCTGGCGCTGAAGGCCGAGTTGGAGCGGACCGGCAAGTATCGCGTGCACATGACGCGTTCGGACGACAGCTATGTCGATCTGAATCGCCGCGTCACCATCGCGCGTCAGGCGAATGCCGACCTGTTCATCTCTTTGCACGCTGATGCGGGTTCTGATCCGGCGATCCGGGGCGCCAGCGTCTATACCCTGTCCGAACAGGGCGCGGGCCGGGCGGTGCGTGAGTTCACGCGCGGCGACAACTGGCACCGCGATCTGCATCTGCCGGGGCGCGATCCGTCAGTGGACCGCATCCTGCTGGATATGACCCAGCGTGCGACGCAGAATCGCTCAGCGCAGTTCGCCCGGGTTCTGTTGACCCATCTTGAGGCGACCGACCGTCCGCTGCTGCGTCGCAGTCACCGCGATGCTGGTCTGGCCGTTCTGCTGGCGCCGGATGTGCCTGCTGTCCTGCTGGAAATGGGCTTCATCACCAATGCCGAGGACGAGCGCGCCCTGAGCGACGAACGCGTTCGTCGCCGCATGATGAAGGCCGTCGCCGACGGCATCGACCGCTATTTCAGCCAGCCGCAGGCGCCTCTGATGATGGCGTCCAGCGGCGGCGCGATGGGCCAGCCCTGAAGCTGACCGCTTAAGCCAGTCCGGCCTTCTTCAGGCTCTTGTAGGCCTTGATGACCCGCTGCAGCTTGGCTTCTGCACCACGGTCGCCGCCATTGGTGTCCGGGTGAAAACGCTTCAGCATGTCGTGGTACTGGGCCTTCACCTTGTCCTTGTCCGCGCCCGGTTCCAGGCCGAGGTCGGCCAGCGCCGCTCGCTCCAGCTTGCCGATGCGGCGATCCTCGGTCGCAGACTGCGGGGCCTGATCGCCACGCCGCCCGAACAGACCGAAGCTGTCGCGCCATGAACCGGCTGTGCCCGTGTTGGGTGTGCCGGTCTTGCCCGAGGCTGCCGCGGCTTCACGCGTGAACTTGCCCGCCTTCATCTCCCAGGTCGGGCGGCCGCCGGTCATGGCCTCGTTTTCCTGAGCGGCGCGGACCTCGCCCTCGCTCATGCCGGCGTAGAAGTTCCAGCCCTTGTTATATTCGCCCGCGTGCGCCTGGCAGAACTCATAGAAGTCGTTCAGCCGCTCGCGCGACTTGGGCGCCTTGGCGGCGGCGGCCTTGCGGCAGTCCGGCCACTGGCACGGCTTCTCACCCGGCTTGAGGTGAAGCACGTCAGCCTTGGCGGCCTCTTCCTCGGGCTTGGGCGGCTTCACGCGGATATCGGTGAAGCGTGGCTTGTATTGAAATGAAGCGGACATCACACGAAGTGTAGGGCCGAATTGGACGGCATCAAGGAAACGATCATGTCGGAAGGCCCCATAGCGGCGATTATCCGTGAAAAACTCACCGCCGCGCTGTCGCCGCAACGGCTTGAGCTCGAAGATGACAGCTGGCGACACGCCGGTCACCACCATGAAGGGGGCATGGACGCCAAGCCCGGCGGCGAGAGCCACTTCAATCTAGTGATTGTGTCGCCGGTTTTCGAGGGACAGTCACGGGTTGCACGCCAGCGCACCGTGAACGCCCTGTTGCGCCCTGAGTTGTCAGGTCCGGTCCATGCCTTATCAATCAAGGCTTTAACGCCTTCTGAAGTCTCTTAAACCCCAGGTTTCAGCAAAGACCATTGTTCACTTCGTCTTAGAACCTTCGTTCTAGCGTTGCGCCACCAACAGAAGGTGGGGGCTGATCGATGGTGGAGACTGACGGCGTCGCAAGAGCGATTCCCGCAGAACAACGGGTCGGCGACGCAGCTCAGGCTTTGACCGCCATTCTGCAGACCCAGTACCTTCGCTATCTGATCATCGCCTCGTGGGCGGTGGGCCTTTTGGCTACGGTCGGCTGGTGGCAGGCGATTCTGTGGTTCATCCTGACCCTTGGCGCCGGTTCGTTCCGCGGGTGGGTCGAATATCGCCTGCGCAATCAGGTGGATAACGGCGGCGGTTGGGGACTCGTGTTCCCGCTGGTCGCAACGGCGACGACCGGCGCATGGGCGGTGGCCCCGCTTATGGCCTGGTTCTCTCCGTCCGGCTTTGGCCAGCCGCTGGCCCTGGCGCTCATTATCTCCGGCTATGTGCTGGTCTTCGCCCAATTGCGCAGTTCGCCGCGTCAGGCGGTGATCATTTCTTCGCCTTATGGCGCGGCGGCGACCATTATCCTGTTGAGCCTGTGGGGGACGCCGGAGTTCTGGTCGATGCTGGGGGTTCTGCCTTTCACGGCGGCCGGTCTGTTCGTTCTGGTGACCATGACCATGCTGCGCGAAGAACGGATTCTGGCCTTCCAGACCCATCAGGCCCATCTGATCGCCGAGTTGGAGGCCGCTCGGGACCGGGCCAATGCCGCCAATGACGCCAAGTCCAATTTCCTGGGCGTGATCTCCCACGAACTGCGCACGCCGATGAATGGCGTTCTGGGCGCGGCTCAATTGCTCAGCGCCACGCGTCTGGAGACGACCCAGCGGGAATATCTGTCGATCATCCGCAACTCGGGCGACAACCTTCTGAACCTGCTGAACGACATCCTCGACATGACGAAGATCGAGGCGGGCAAGATGAATTTCGAGGTCGTCGATGTCGTCATGGAGGACCTGCAGAAGCGCATCACCGGCCCGTTCGAGGCCCAGGCCGAAGCCAAGGGGCTGGGCTTCGTCACTGTTCTGGAAGGCGAACTGCCGACCGTGGTGCGCGGCGATCCCTTGCGGGTCTGTCAGGTCGTCCAGAACCTGTTGTCGAATGCGGTGAAGTTCACTGAATACGGCGAGGTCCGCTATTTGTTGCGCGGGGAGCGGATTTCGGACCAACGGGTGCGGTTCGACTTTTCGGTAACCGACAGCGGCACCGGCATTTCGTCGGAGGATCTGGATCGTCTGTTCCAACCCTTCACCCAGGTCGACGCCTCGTCCACGCGCCGTTTCGGCGGCACGGGCCTGGGACTGACGATCGCGCGCCGCATGGCCAACATCATGGGCGGCGATATCTCGGTGACGTCGAAACTGGGCGAAGGCTCGACCTTCACTCTGTCGGTCGAGGCCGAGGTGGTCGAATGGGCCAAGCCTGCTCTGGTCGAGAAAGCCGAGGACAAGGCGGGCGCAGGTCAGGCGCTGCGGGTGCTGGTGGTCGAGGATCATCCCGTCAACCGCATGATCCTTGAGGCGTGGATGAGCACCTCGTCCCACGTCACCGCCACCGCTGAAAATGGCGCCCTGGCCATCCAGGCGGCGAATGAGCAGCCGTTCGACCTGATCATCATGGATGTGAACATGCCTGTGATGGACGGGCTGACCGCCACGCGCACCATTCGTAACGGCGCAGGGCCTAATGCAGAGACGCCGATCGTCGTCCTGTCGGCCTCGGCCCGGAATGAAGACCACGAAGCGGGTCTGGACGCAGGCGCCGACGCCTATCTGAACAAACCCATCGATTTCGCCGCCTTGGCTGACCTTATGGGACGGGCGTCTGGCGGGCGCGCAGCTGTCAGCGGCAAGGCGCCGATTGCAGAACACTCCGCCGCCGCCTGATTAAGGCGAAAACTGGGTCTTCGCCTGAACAGGAGGCGACCAGCACGGTTCAGATGCGTCTCAGACGTCAGGGCCCATTCTGCGGACAAGTCGAAATCGTTCGGCCGCAGAAGGAGACCTCGTCATGAACAAGTTTCTCACCGCCGCAATGGCCGCTGTTATGGCCACGACCGCTGTGGGCGCTGCAGGCGCAGCCTCAGCCCAATCGCGTAACGACCACCGCTATGAACAGCGTCAGGATCATCGCTACGATCGTCGTGATCCCCGCGCGAACCAATATCAGAACCAGCGTCCGGCGCCGCGTCATGACCAGCGCGACTATCGCCAGGACCAACGCGATTACGCCCGCTGGCAGCAGGCCCAGCGCCGCTATAACGCCCCGCGCTATGTCGCCCCACGCGGCTATGCGACCCGCAGCTGGAGCTATGGCCAACGGATGCCCTCCTACTACCGCACCAACAACTATGTGGTGAACGACTACAGCCGTTACGGCCTGCGCGCGCCGCCGCGCGGCTCTCACTATGTCCGCAGCGGCAATGACGTGGTGCTGGCCGTGGTCGCAACGGGTCTGGTGACCGCCGTGATCGCCGGCCTGTTCAACTGATCCTGCCGATGCGCTGAACGCCCCGGAGGGAAACCTCCGGGGCGTTTTTCGTTGTGGTTTGACGGCGACGTGATGGGCGCCCTGAATGGATCATCATGCGCGCCTTCGCCGAGCTTCTGGATCGTCTGTCGTTGACTGCGTCGCGCAACGCCAAGCTGGTTCTGCTGCGTGACTATCTGCGGGCGACGCCGGACCCGGATCGGGGGTGGGCGCTGGCGGCGCTGACGGGTGATCTGGGGTTTGATGCAGCCAAGCCTGCGATGATCCGCAAGGCGGTCGAGGCACGGGTCGATCCGGTGCTGTTCGGCTGGTCCTATGATTACGTCGGCGATCTGGCGGAAACGGTCTCGCTGATCTGGCCTGTGCCCACCGACCACCGGCCCAACCGTGAGCCGGAACTGTCGGAGGTGGTGGATGCGCTGAGCCGCGCCAGCCGTAATGAGGTCCGCCCTCTGATCGAAGGTTGGCTGGATGCGCTGGAGCCCAAGGGGCGGTGGGCCTTGCTGAAACTGGTCACTGGCGCTTTGCGGATAGGTCTGTCGGCCCGGCTGGCCAAGACGGCGGCGGCGATGATCCGGCCCGATGCCGTGTCCGCGCCGCCTGACCCCGATGGAGGCGAGCAGGTTCTAAGCCTGACGCCCGTCGATGTGTCGGACATCGAGGAGGTCTGGCACGCGATTGACCCGCCCTATGTCGACCTGTTCGCCTGGCTGGAGGGCAGGGCGGAGCGGCCCAGCCCCGACGCACCGGGTCGCTTCCGGCCGGTGATGTTGGCCGTGGCGCTGGATGAGTCGGCGGATTTCGCCAAGCTGTCACCCGCAGACTATGCCGCCGAATGGAAGTGGGACGGCATTCGCGTTCAGGCGGTGCGCGAACAGGGCGTGGCGAAACTGTACTCGCGCACGGGCGACGAGATTTCCGGCGCCTTTCCCGATGTGATGCAGGCCCTGACGTTCGAAGGTGCGATTGACGGCGAACTTCTGGTCATGCGCGACGGCCAAGCTGCGCCGTTTGGCGACCTGCAGCAGAGACTGAACCGCAAGACCGTGGACGCCAAGCTGATGACGGCCCATCCGGCAGGCGTCATGGCCTATGATCTGCTGGCGGCTGAGGGTGAGGATTTGCGGTCGCTGCCCCTGACCGAAAGGCGGGCGCGGTTGGCGGCGCTGGTCAAACAGCATGGGGGAGAGCGGCTGCAGCTGTCGCCGCAGGTCGACTATGCGGACTGGGACGAACTGGCCCGTTTGCGCGCTGATCCACCGGTCGGCGCGGCGGCGGAAGGGTTGATGCTGAAACGCTGGGACAGTCCCTATCTGGCGGGACGTCCCAAGGGGCCCTGGTTCAAGTGGAAGCGTGATCCCCACGTCATCGACGCGGTGTTGATGTACGCCCAGCGCGGCCACGGCAAACGATCCAGCTTCTATTCCGACTACACCTTCGGCGTCTGGACCGAGGATGGGACGCTGACCCCGGTGGGCAAGGCCTATTTCGGCTTTACGGATGAGGAGTTGAAGCAACTCGACAAGTTCGTGCGCGATCACTCGGTCGAGCGGTTCGGGCCGGTGCGGTCCGTGCGCGCCGAGCGGGACTTTGGCCTGGTGCTGGAGGTGGCGTTCGAGGGGCTGCAGCGCTCCAGTCGTCACAAGTCCGGCATCGCCATGCGCTTCCCGCGCATAAGCCGCATTCGCTGGGACAAGCCGGCGCGCGAGGCGAACACCATCACGGATGTGATGGCTTTGCTGGACGCCATCGAAGGCGGCGGCGGACGTGTCGCAAAAAGCCTGAAAAACTGACTTCCCAGGGCTTCCAATCGCCTGCCGAGGCGTTAGACCCGGCCTATGTTCACCAACGCCACCCCGATCACTGAGGTCGTTACGGAAGCGCGACAGGCGTTCGCCGTCGACGCCGCAATGCTGGCCAAGTTGACCGACGCTGCGGGCGATCTGGCAATTAACCTGAGCATCGCCGCGCTGATTTTCGTGGCGACCGTGTTCGCATCGAAATGGGCGTCCGGTGCGGCGCGGCGGGCCTTGTCGCGGGTGCGCGGCTTCCGGCACGATCCGACGGTTCTGAGTTTCGCAGCACAGGTCGTCCGCGCCGTCGTCATCATCGTCGGCATGATCGCTGTCTTGCAGCGCCTGGGCGTCCAGACGACCTCGATCATAGCAGTCCTGGGGGCGGCGTCCCTGGCCGTGGGGCTGGCGCTGCAGGGCACGCTGTCAAACGTGGCGTCGGGGATCATGCTGCTGGTGCTGAGGCCCTATCGCGTCGGAGACGTGGTCGATGTGGGCGGCATGTCCGGCACCGTCCAGCGTCTGGACCTGTTCACGACCCAGCTGTCGAACGGCAACAACCACAAGATCGTCATTCCGAACTCCAAGGTTCTGAGCGACCCGCTGACCAACATCACTGGCCAGAAGACGCGGCGCATCGAGATCAAGTTCGGCGTCGGCTATGGCGACGATCTGAACAAGGCGCGCGCCGTCCTGGCCGACGTCGCCAGCGCGCATCCCAAGATTTTGAAAGACCCCGCACCCTGGACCGGCGTCACCGCCTTGCTGGACAGTTCAGTGCAGATCACCCTGCATGCCTGGGTCAATGTCGTCGATTTCTGGCAAACGCAGGCGGATATCATGCAGGGCGGCAAGGAAGCGCTGGATGCGGCGGGGATCGACATCCCGTACCCGCACCAGGTCGCCATACCCTATGAAAATGAAACCTCGGCGTCGCGTTCGGCGCCGACGGACGGAAAGACGGCCTGATGCGTTACGACTTTGGTTCCGACAACACCGCTGGCATGGCGCCAAGCGCGGTTGAGGGCCTGATCCGCGCCAACTCGGGCCATGTGCCCGCCTATGGACGCGACGAGATCACTGAACGCGCCGCCGATCAGATCCGACAGCGCCTGGACGCCGACGCCGAGGTGCGTTTCGTCTTCAGCGGCACAGCCGCCAACGCCATCGCCCTGTCCATGCTGGCCAATCCGTTTGAGGCCGTGTTGGCCCACAACGCGGCCCACGTCTGCACGGACGAGACGGGCGCGCCCGGCTTCTTTGGTCAGGGCGTCGGCCTGATCGGCCTGCCAGGCTTCTCGGGGCGGATCGATCCCGTGGCTTTGCGTGCGCAACTGTCTGAGGCTGAAGTCGCCCACCGTCAGCCGCCTGCTGCTCTGTCGGTCACCCAGGCGACGGAATACGGCACAGTCTACACCGAGGAAGAACTGCGCCAGTTGATCGAACCCGTGAAGGCGCTGGGCTACGGCGTGCACATGGATGGAGCGCGGTTGGCCAATGCGGTGGCGGCGGGTTTTGATCTGAAGGACATTCCCCGTCTGGGCGTCGACATCCTGGTGTTCGGCGGGGCGAAGGCGGGGGCCAACTGCGCCGAGGCGATCGTCCTGTTCGACAAGTCGCTGGCGCGGCGGTTCGACAACCGGCTGAAACAGGCGGGACAGGTGGCGTCCAAGGCGCGTCTGCTGGCTGGACCGATGTTGGGTCTGCTGGAGAGCGGCGATTGGGAAAGCGGCGGGGCGCATGCCAATATTATGGCGCGGCGTCTGGCGGATGGCATCGTGACGCGGTCACGGTTCGTGCTGGCTCACCCGGTTGAGTCCAATGCGGTCTTCGTGCGGATGTCGGACGACGCCCATGCCCGTCTGAACGCCGCCGGTTGGGCCTGCTATCAGTTTGACGACGGGTCGGTGCGATTTGTCTGTTCGTGGGCGACGACCGAAGAGGTTGTCGATGAACTGCTTGAGGCGATTTCCACGATCAACTGACCAGAGGTGTCAGGGCGCAGGCGCAAGTCCCTGTTTAAACCGGATTTGTTGACCTGAAATCGGGTGCGGCCTTTCGGCGGCCCCATACGGCGTCCATATGCGGATCATGGCGATACGCGGCGAACGCTCGGGAGGTCGGCGCGACCCCATGATGAAGGCCCAGCAGGCCGGAACCCTTCAGGACAAGGCTGACGGTCCGCCCATGCTGCAGGCGCTGGCCGATCTGTCGCGTCTGGTGGCGCGCTCGGGTGCGTCGCATCTGCGGCTGAGGTTGGCGTTCGCGGTCATCGTGACGCTGGCAGGCAAGGGGCTGGGCGTTCTGGCGCCGTTGGTGCTGGGTGCAGCCGTCAACAAACTGGCGGCGGGGCAGGGCGCAGCGGTCGCCATGGGCTGGGGGTTTGCCGCCTTCGCCATTGGCTGGACCATCATTCGCTTTCTGTCGGCCAGTGCGCCGCTTGTGTCCGATGTCGTCTTCGCGCCGGTTCGTGCGGCGGCGCAGCGGGCGACGGCGGCGGAAGCCTTCGCCCATGCCTTGAGCCTGTCGCTGGACTTCCACCAGACCAAACGCTCCGGCGCCCTGTCGCGGAC
>NZ_JABAZW010000060.1:19973-23764 GCF_018608325.1 Brevundimonas sp.
CCATGGATCGCGGATCGCGCGCCGTGGACTTCCTTCTGCGGATTCTGGCCTTCAATCTTGTGCCCACGGCGGTCGAGCTGGCGCTGGCGGCGGCGGTTCTGGGCGGCAAGTATGACTGGCGGTTCGGCGCCGTCGCCGTGGTGGTCGTTGTCATCTACACGGTGGCGACCTTTTCGATGTCCAACTGGCGGCTCGAGCATCGGCGCGTCATGAACGCCGCTGATTCCGAAGCCGCGGGCGTCTCGGTCGACGCCCTGTTGAACTATGAGACGGTCAAGTCGTTCGGCGCCGAGGCGCGCGCGGCCCAGACCTATGACCGGGCGCTGGGCGACTACACCCAGGCGTCGCTGAAGGCGAACACGTCGCTGAACCTGCTGAACGGGATGCAGGCCCTGATCATGAATCTGGGCCTCGGCGTCATGGCCGTGATGGCCGGGTTCGAGGCGGCGGCGGGCCGGATGGGGCCGGGGGACGTGACGGCGGCGGTTTTGATCATGATCTCGCTGTATGCGCCGCTGAACATTCTGGGCTTCGCCTATCGTGAAATCCGTCAGTCCTTCATCGACATGGAGGAGATGCTGAAGGTCACACGCCAGACGCCGCAGGTCGCGGATGCCGCGGACGCCGTGGATCTGCCGCGTCCGGTCGATACGCGTGGTGCAGCGGTCGAGTTTGAACAGGTCGGCTTCCGCCATGACGCTCGGGCCAATGGTCTGGAGGACGTCAGCTTCTATGCCGCGCCGGGCACGACAACGGCCTTGGTCGGGACTTCAGGGGCGGGCAAGTCCACAATCGTCAAACTGGCGCTGCGTCTGCTGGACCCGCAGGATGGCCGGGTTCTGATTGACGGTCATGATGCGCGACAGGTGACACAGGCCTCATTGCGGGCGGCGGTGGCTCTGGTGCCGCAGGATGTGGCGCTGTTCAACGACAGCATCGCCGCCAACATCGCCTTTGCGCGTCCGACCGCCAGCGAGGCGGATATCTGGGCGGCGGCCGAGGCTGCGGAACTGTCCGATTTCATTCGTGGCCTGCCTGAAGGCATGGAGACCCGCGTGGGCGAGCGTGGGCTGAAACTGTCGGGCGGCGAACGCCAGCGCGTCGGCATCGCCCGCGCTCTGCTGGCTGATCCCTACATCCTGATCCTGGATGAGGCGACCAGCGCGCTGGACAGCCGCACCGAGGCGGCGATCCAGAAGACCCTGCGCCGCGCCCGCTCGGGTCGGACGACGCTGGTGGTGGCCCACCGCCTGTCCACCGTGGCGGATTCGGACCAGATTCTGGTGCTCAAGGCCGGACGTATCGTCGAACGCGGCGCGCACCATGAACTGGTCGCGCGTCAGGGCGGGGAATATGCTGGCTTGTGGCGTAAGCAGACGCGCGGCGGAAAGTCGGCTCAGCCCGCCTGAGCGCCCGGCGACAGCTTGTGCTTCAGAACCTCATGCAGGTTGCTGAGGATGATCGTGCGCGCTTCCGCGTCCTGCGGCGGAAGGGCCAGCAGCAATTTCATCGCCTGGGCGTGGACGGTGACGATCCGCCAGTCAAAGCCGCCTTGGCGCGGGGCGGCGTCCAGCAGGTCGCATAACCCCTTGGCGGCCGTGCACAGGTCATCCATCCCGAACGGATTAGCGGCGTCGATGATCTGGCTGGAGGCCGCATAGGCCAGGTCCAGCCGCACAGCCTCCGGCAGGTTCGGCGACGGCGGCGCCAGGAGCGTAGCAATGCCGTCGCCGATGATGGCGCGGGCCTGCTCCTTATGAACCTCAAGATTGGCGGTCGCCTTGGCCAGAGCCGATCCGACGCTGACGCCGCCGGGACGATCCACCATTTCAGCTAGGCGTGAACGGCGCTGGGTATGGGTGATGACAGTCACAGGCTGATGCTCCCACCTTTTCTGCCCGCATTCTTCATGCTGGCGCGGCGTTCTTCGCCGTCCCAGATCTCGTTTCGGAACCGTCGGTCGGGGCCGAAATAGTCTCCGACCTCAAGGAACGGTCGATTGTCTTTTGCGATCCATAAAATGCGCTCCAGCAACATGCCCGCGCTGAATGGCTTGGTGACGACGAAGTTGGCGCCGCAGTCACGGGCGCGTTTCAACTGGGTGCGCTTGATGTGGCTGGCGGTCATGATGACAGGCGCAAAGGCGTTGGGATTTGGCGCAGATCGTCGCAGCCAGTGGACCAGTTCGAACCCATCGATGTCCGGCATGGCTGTATCGACGATCAGCAGATCAATCGGCGTATCCTGTAAAATCTGCTTGGCCTCGACGCCCGAGCCCAGGGCAAAGGCCGGTCGGATGCCAAACCCGGACAGGGCGCTGGTCGTCAGCGTCATGGAGAAGGGCGAATCGTCCACCACCATGGTCACAGCGCCTTCCAGATTGAAGATCGCGCTTTCGCGGAGGGTGTCGCCCAGCATTGTCATGGCCGGTCGCCCGCCTTCATGTCCTCAACCTGCCAAGGTTGGCAGATTGAGGTGGATAGTCAGTTAACGCTGTTCGTTTTTACAGGGCGCCGATGGCGTAGTAACGCTCGGCCCGCTGCTTCTTGATCTGTTTGGGCGACAGGCCTTCGAAACTCTTCAACTCCTCGGCCAGCACATTGCCCACGTTGGTCAGGGCGGCCTTGCGGTCCGCGTGGGCGCCGCCCAGCGGTTCTTCGATCAGACGGTCGACGATCTTCAGGCCGATCAGGTCAGGGCCGGTGATCTTCATGGCCATGGCCGCATCCTTGGCCCGCGTTCCGTCGCGCCACAGAATGCCCGCCGCGCCCTCTGGCGAGATGACTGAATAGATCGAATGCTCCAGCATCAACACGCGGCTGGCGGCGGCGATAGCGATAGCGCCGCCCGAACCGCCTTCACCTGTGATGGTGGCGATGGAGGGCACGCCCAGCGTCAGGCAGCGTTCGGTCGAACGGGCGATGGCCTCGGCCTGACCGCGTTCCTCGGCGCCCAGGCCCGGATAGGCGCCTGCAGTGTCCACGAAGGTCAGGACGGGCAGGCCGAACTGCTCGGCCATGTCCATCAGGCGCACAGCCTTGCGATAGCCCTCAGGCCGCGCCATGCCGAAGTTGTGGGTGATGCGGGTTGCGGTGTCGTGGCCCTTTTCATGGCCCATGATGACGACCGGACGGCCACGAAAACGGGCCAGCCCGCCCAGAATGGCCTGGTCGTCGCCGAACTGGCGGTCGCCGTGCAACTCGTTCCAGTCGGTGAACAGGGCCTCGACATAGTCGATGAAGTGCGGACGCTGCGGATGGCGCGCGACCTGGGTCTTCATCCAGGGGTCCAGCCCGGCGTAGGTCTTCTTGCGAAGCTGCTCCGCCTTCTTGCGCAGGCCTGCGATTTCCGATTCGAACGAGCCCGAAGTTTCGGACAGGGCCGAGAGTTCGTCGATCTTGGCTTCCAGATCGGCGATCGGCTTTTCGAAGTCGAGATAGTGCGTGGCCATAAAGGCGTCCGGGAACAGCGGGGGCCGAAAAGCGCCCCTAGGGAAGGCGGGGGAAACTAAAGAGGTCAGCGCCGCGCGGCAAGCGGGGTTCAATCATCGCGCGCCAGAGGATGATTTTGCTGCACCACCTGCGCCAAGCGATCAGTCGCCACGTGGGTGTAAATTTGGGTGGTGGCGATGTCGACGTGGCCCAGCAGGGTCTGGACGACGCGCAGGTCGGCGCCGCCTTCCAGCAGGTGGGTGGCGAAGGCGTGGCGCAAGACGTGTGGGCTGACGCGCGAGGGACCGATCCCGGCGGTGATGGCGGCCTCGTCCAGCAACTGGGCGAAGCGACGCGGGG
>NZ_JABAZW010000003.1:0-2457 GCF_018608325.1 Brevundimonas sp.
AAACCGCTACAGCGGCCCGACTTGTTTAGCGCCGGTGTCGTCGGCGGAGGCGGGTGTGTAATCGCCTCAGTTTTGAAAGTCAAACACTTCGTTGAAGTTTTTTTCTTTCGTTCAAAACCCCGGAAGGTCTTGCCTCTTGAGCCCCGAGGGGCCCGTTGGAGTGGGGCGGTTTAGAGCCCGTCCAAATCCCTGTCAACCTTTTCTTTTTCAAGAGAAAATCGATCAGCTCGCCGCCGCGAGGAGCGGCGAAGAGGGGCGGGGTTTAGGCCCCCGCCCGACCCGAGTCAACCGAACACTGAAGCTTTTTCAAAACTCGTTGTTCGACCCGGTTTCAGCCCTTAGCCCAGCGCCGCCAGAAGCTCCGGCACTGCGGTCTTATAGTCCGCGACCAGACCGTAATCCGCGACCTGGAAGATCGGCGCATCGGGGTCCTTGTTGATGGCCACAATGGTCTTGGAGTCCTTCATGCCCGCCAGATGCTGGATCGCGCCCGAGATGCCGATAGCGACATAGAGTGCAGGCGCGACAACCTTGCCGGTCTGGCCGACCTGATAGTCATTGGGCGCATAGCCCGCATCGACCGCCGCGCGCGAGGCGCCGATGGCGGCGCCCAGCTTGTCGGCCAAGGGCTCCATGACAGCATGGAACTCTTCCGCCGAACCCAGGGCGCGACCGCCCGAGACGATGATCTTGGCGGCGCCCAGCTCAGGACGGTCCGACTTGACCATTTCTTCGGAGACGAAAGCCGTCTTGGACGCCTCGGCGCCAGCGACACTCTCTATAGAGGCGGAACCACCGTCTGCCGCAGCGGCAAACGCCGTCGGACGAACCGTGATGACCTTCTTGGCGTCGGACGACTGAACCGTCTCCAGCGCATTGCCCGCATAGATGGGACGCACAAAGGTGTCGGCCGAGACGACCTCGACGATGTCGGAGATCGGGGCGACGTCCAGCTTGGCGGCGATGCGCGGCGCGAAATTCTTGCCGTCGGTCGAGGCCGGGGTCAGGATCGCATCATAGTTGGCGGCCAGCGGCACGACGGTCGCTTCGACCGCTTCGGCCAGACCGTGAGCCAGACCGGCGCTTTCAGCCAGCAGGACCTTGCGGACGCCGGCGATCTTGGCCGCGCTGTCGGCGGCGGCCTGCGCGCCCTGCCCCACGACCAGAACGTCCACGTCGGACGACAGGCCCAGAGCGGCGGTCACAGTCTTGTTGGTGGTGTCGCGAACGGCGGCGCCGTCGTGATCGGCAATAACGAGGACAGCCATATTACAGCGCTCCCGCGGACTTGAGCTTGGAAACCAGTTCGGCGGCGTCGGCGACCTTGACCCCGGCTGAACGCTTGGGCGGTTCGGTGACCTTCACGACCTTCAGACGATCGGCGACATCAACGCCATAGTCGGCGACCGCCTTCACAGCGATCTCCTTCTTCTTGGCCTTCATGATGTTGGGCAGGCTGGCGTAGCGCGGCGTGTTCAAACGCAGGTCCACCGTCACGACGGCGGGCAGTTCAGCCGCAACCGTCTGCAGGCCGCCGTCGACTTCGCGCGTCACCGTAGCCTTGCCGCCATCGATGACCAGCTTGCCGGCGAAGGTCGCCTGCGGCCAGTCCAGCAGAGCGGCCAGCATCTGACCGACCGCGTTGTTGTCGCCGTCGATGGACTGTTTGCCCATCAGGACCAGGTCGGGCTTTTCTTCCTCGACCACAGCCTTCAGCAGCTTGGCGACCGCCAGCGGCTCCAGGTCGGCGTCCGACTGGATCAGCACGCCGCGGTCCGCGCCCATGGCGAGCGCCGTGCGGATGGTTTCCTGGGCCTGGGTCACGCCGATGGAGACGACCACGATCTCGGTCGCCGTTCCGGCTGCGTGATGTTCCTTGCCTTCCTTAAGACGAACAGCCTCTTCGACGGCGATCTCGTCGAAGGGATTCATGCTCATCTTTACGTTGGCCAGATCGACGCCTGACTGGTCCGCCTTAACGCGGGCCTTGACGTTATAGTCGATCACCCGTTTGACGGGGACGAGTACCTTCATGGGTCTATCCGTGAAATCGCCTGAATGTAGAGGCAGGGACATGGAGCGGTCGCGAAGGCCTGTCAACGTAACGTGGGGTCAAGCTTTTGCTGTGCTCCACACCCAACGGATCAATCGATGAAGCGTTTCCTGACCTTTCCCCGCCTGGCCATGCTGTTCGCCGGGGTCTTCGGACTGTCGATCATCGGCGTCTTCGCCATCCAGAGCTATTGGGTCGCGCCCGGCAAACGCTGCGAGGCGGCGGGCAAATGGTACGACATGGACAACCGCATCTGCGCCCAGCCTATTTCGATTGCGGAAATCACCGGCCGCCCGATCGGCGTGTCGCGCGCAGAAGCCTCGGCTGAGAAAAATCGCGAACTGGTGAAGATCGAAAACGAGATCGCCAGACGATTGAGGCGGTAACACGCAGGCGACAACAAT
>NZ_JABAZW010000003.1:2467-12912 GCF_018608325.1 Brevundimonas sp.
AAACGAGATCGCCCTGCAGAATCAGGCGCGCGACGCCGAGATCGCCCGCCAGAAGGCGGCGCTGGCCGCGCGGCGCGGCAACTGATCTGAAGGCGAGCGGGAGGCCTAGCGCGTCGCGCCGGGCTTCCACTTGATGTCGTTGGCGCCATTGGCGTTGGCGCGGCGGGCGGCGACGAACAGATGGTCGGACAGGCGGTTCAGATATTTCACCGCCGCCTCATTCACCGCCTCGCCGGATTCCACCAGACGCACCGCCTCGCGTTCAGCGCGGCGGCAGACGGTGCGGGCCACATGCAGATGTGATGACAGGGGTGAGCCGCCCGGCAGGATGAAACTGTCCAGCGGCTTCAGGCTCTCGTTCATCCAGTCGATTTCCTGCTCCAGCCGCTCCACCTGACTGTCGATGATGCGCAGGGCCTCCCAGGCGGGGGGCGGGTCGAGCGGCGTGGCCAGATCAGCGCCCAGATCGAACAACTCATTCTGGATACGGCCCAGCATGGCGTCGATCCGGTCGTTCTGGCCGCTGTTCAGCCGAGCCACGCCGATGACGGCGTTCAGTTCATCGACCGCGCCATAGGCTTCGACCCGGCGATCCGTCTTGGACACGGGCGCGCCTGACGCCAGACGCGTCTGACCGCCATCGCCGGTCCGGGTGTAGATCTTGTTCAGCACGACCATGGATCAGCCTCCGCGTGTCGCTTTCCACAACATCCCGACGACCAGCAGCAGGATGGCCGCCGCCTGCAGGCCGACCCGCAGCCGCATCAGCTTGTTGGAGTTGGAGCGCGCATACTCCCCGCCCCGGAACAGCGAATAGAGGCCGAAGCCCAGGGTGATGGCGACGGCGGCGATGGCGACCAGGATCAGGATGTCGAAGATCTGCATGGCGCTGTTCTAAGCCCGCAAGCGGCGCCGCGCCAGCAGAAGGGAGACCGTCTGCATCTGCGCCCTGAAACCCCGCCGTCAGGGGTGCGACACTTGCGACCCTTTCGCACACCCCCCTTGGTCGGCTTTTGCGAATGCTGTTGAGAGGCGCTCGCAACAATCGGGACCTTGCTCAAGATGACCTTCTCCACCCGCGCTCGCCTGCTGGCCGGCGTTTCCTGCGCCTTCGGCCTGACCTCCGGCGCAGCCTTCGCCCAGACGTCGCCTGCCGCGACTCAACCGGCGAATCTGGAGGAAGTCGTCGTCACCGCCTCAGGCTTTGAGCAGCGCATCAGCCAGGCCCCCGCCTCCATCAGCGTGATCCCCCGCGCCGAGATCGAGGAAATCCGCGCCGTCTCGCTGGCCGAAATCCTGAACAATGTAGAAGGCGTCGACACGGGCGCCGCTGTCGGCAAGACCGGCGGCCAGACCATCAACATCCGGGGCATGGGCTCGGACTACACCCTGGTCCTGATCGACGGGCGCCGCCAGAACACGGCAGGCAGCGTAACGCCGAACGGTTTCGGCGAAACCTCGTCCAGCTTCATGCCGCCGGTCTCGGCCATCGAGCGCGTCGAGGTCGTGCGCGGTCCCGTCTCCACCCTGTACGGATCGGACGCCATGGGCGGGGTGGTCAACATCATCACCCGCAAGATCGGCGACAGCTGGCATGGCTCGGCGACGGCGCACTACACCATCCAGGGCGATGACGAGTTCGGCGCCATCCGCGGCGGCGACGTCTATCTGGCTGGCCCTCTGGTCGCAGACCGCGTTGGCGTGTCGATCCGGGCGTCGCGCTCGGAACGTGAACAGTCCAAACTGACCTATGAGACCATCAACGGCGTCCAGACGCCCGTGTCCGGCTTTGGCCGCAGCGCCACCGCCAACCAGATCTGGTCGGCGGGCGGTCGCGTCGCCTTCAACCTGCACCCCGACCATGACCTGTGGATCGACGGCGATGTGACGCGCCAGTGGTACGACAACGCCAAGGGCCAGATGGGCACCGCCACCACCGCAGGCGGCTATGACAGGTTCCTGGAGTTCAACCGCGACCAGATCTCGGTGGCCCACAACTGGCGCCTGCCGTTCGGCGTGCTGGAATCCAACTATTCGCTGAGCAAGACCACCACCGACGGCCGCATCATTCCCAACGGCGTGGCGGGCGCTGGCGGCTCGCGGACGCTGGAGAGCGAAAACCGCATCTTCGACACCAAGCTGTTCTCGCAGTGGCGCAACCACACCTTCACCGTCGGGGGCCAGCACTGGGAAGCCGAAATGACCGACGGCGTGGTGTCGGGCACCTTCAACCACACCCAGTGGGCGGTCTTCGCCGAGGACGAATGGCGCTTCACCGACACCCTGGCCCTGACGGTCGGCGCGCGTCATGACGACCACTCGACCTTTGGTTCGCACTTCAGCCCGCGCGCCTATCTGGTGTGGAACCCCAACGAGGTGTGGACGGTGAAGGGCGGCGTCAGCCAGGGCTTCAAGACCCCGCGCCTTGAACAACTGGCCTCGGGCATCAACGGCTTTGGCGCACAGGGCCGCCTGCCCCTGCTGGGCAGCCCCGGTCTGAAGCCGGAAACCTCGACCTCGACCGAGTTCGCGGTGCTGTATGACGACCGCCAGCACCTACGCGCAGGCGTGACCGTCTTCCACAACAAGTTCGAGGACAAGATCGCCACCGGCGTGCCGATCGCCAACTGCGTCTTCGGCCTGACCCAGGCCCAGTATAATGCAGGCGGCTACAACACTTCCGGCTGCTACGACGTCGGCTTCTACACCCCTTACATCTCCACGGTCGCCACCTACGGCCAGAGCGTGAACATCGACGAGGCGGTGACCCAGGGGGTCGAGGCCTATGCCCGTTATCGCTTCAACGACGCCTGGACCCTGCAGGGCAACTACACCTACACCGACAGCGAGCAGAAGTCGGGCGCGGCGACTGGTCAGCCCCTGACCGACACGCCAGAGCACATGCTGAACGGCAATCTGCGCTGGGTCGCCAATGACCGCCTGAACCTGTGGCTGCGCGGCGAATACCGCTCCTCACGCTATCGCGGCGCAGGCGACGCCCAGACGGCGCTGGGCGATTACAAGGCCTACAGCCTGTTCCACCTGGGCGGCGCTTATAAGATCGACCAGAACCTGACCCTGAACGCCGTGGTCTACAACCTGTTCGACAAGGACTTCGTCAGCCTGCTGCCCTATGGGCCGACGCCGACCTATGCGCCTGAGTTCGCCAACAATCAGGAACCGCGCCGCCTCTGGATTTCGGTCACCGCCGCCTTCTGATTTACTCCCCCAGCCTATCGACAGGGGTCGCTTCGGCGACCTCTGTTCTTTTTTATAGCTCAGCTAAGCCCTTGGTCACCATTCTGCGTCATGGTGCCCTCATGACTGATCGCGCCGTTCGCAGCCTCGAACACCTCAAGGGCTCCGCCTCCACCGCACGCGTGCTGAATCTGCTGCGCGTCTGGGAAGAGAATGGCGACAGCGGCAGCGACGGCGTCGCCAAAAATCCGGAATGGGCTGAACGCCCCGTCTTCCTCACTACGGCCCTGAACCGGTCGCTGATCATCAAGCACCGCCTGCGCCGCAACGAGTTCGACCTGTTCACCGGCCGACGCCAGGTGGCGACCAAGATCATCATTCCCATCGACGAAACCGATCTGAAGACCGGCGGCCGCTATGTCTTCGTCAACCAGATCGGTTTCGAGCGCGCGATGACCGAGGCGTTCGGCGTGGCCCCGGACCATCCCGACATCACGACCCTGCGTCTGATCGACAAGCTGCCCTCACTGGACCCGTTCCTGCTGCGCGAACAACTGCGGCGCGGCGGCCAGGACCCGGCCTCCTGCTATTTCTCGATCAGTGAAGGCGATCTTCAGCGCATGACCGCCTTCGTGCGGTGCGAGATCGAGCCGCTGGTGACCCTGAGCCTTGGCCCGGACACCATGGCCCTGGCCCACGAATCCGCCAGCCGCATGGCGGCCAAAATCCTGTCCAACAGCCCCGGCGACCAGTTGGACGCCCTGCGTCAGACCCTGCGCCTGGCCCCGGACCAGTATCAGGAGGGCGTCTTCTGCTGGAAGGGCTTCCTCTATTATAAATGGACCCTGTCCACTCTGTTGAGCGAAGTCGGGATTGTCGCCGAATCCGTCCGCACCACCCATCCGGCGGGCCGGGTGGACCGGGCCGCCCGCGAATATCTGGACCGCAGCCGCGAAGTCCTGCGCATGCGGATCATCAAGACCTGCGACGAGGTCAGCCGCACCCTGCGCGTCTATGACGACGCCTACGCCAAGCTGACGCAGGAAGGCCATCCCATCGCCTTCCGCGACTTCCTGCTGGATGCGCCCGCCATGTTCGCCAAGCTGGGCGACCAGTTGGGCGCAGTCCAGCATATCGTCAGCTATTGGCGCTTCCGCTTCGGCCCCACCAGCCCGCCGGTCAATGTCGAGGAGCTGATGGACATCTTCATGGACTTCGAGACCGGCCTTCTGGGTCGGGGCGAAATCCCGGAGGCGTCAGGCGTTCTGGCCGCCTAGAGGCGAACGTCAATCAGGGCGTCGGGCCGGTAAAAGGTTGCATCCCCGCCCCCCCGGTCTTATGCGCGCGTCAACTCCCCTACGCTTGCGAAAGATCCGCCATGACCGCCCCTGCCGACAAGCCCGTCAAGAAGGTCGTCCTTGCCTATTCGGGCGGCCTCGACACCTCGATCATCCTGAAGTGGCTTCAGACCGAATATAACGCCGAGGTCGTGACCTTCACGGCTGACCTGGGCCAGGGCGAGGAGCTTGGCCCGGCACGCGAGAAGGCCCTGAAACTGGGCATCAAGCCCGAGAACATCTTCATCGACGACCTGCGCGAAGAGTTCGTGCGCGACTTCGTCTTCCCGATGTTCCGCGCCAACGCCCTGTATGAAGGCCAGTACCTGCTGGGCACCTCCATCGCCCGCCCGCTGATCGCCAAGCGCCAGATCGAGATCGCCAAACAGGTCGGCGCCGACGCCGTCTGTCACGGCGCCACCGGCAAGGGCAACGACCAGGTCCGGTTCGAGCTGGGCTACTATGCCCTGAACCCCGACATCCACGTCATCGCGCCCTGGCGCGAGTGGGAATACCGCAGCCGCGAGGCCCTGCTGGACTTCGCCGAGAAGAACCAGATCCCCATCGCCAAGGACAAGCGCGGCGAGGCCCCCTTCTCGGTCGACGCCAACCTTCTACACTCCTCGTCCGAGGGCAAGGTGCTGGAAGATCCGGCTGTCGAAGCGCCTGAGTTCGTGCATCAGCGCACCATCTCGCCGGAAGACGCGCCGGACACCCCGACCGTCATCGAGATCGGTTTCGAAAAGGGCGACGCCGTGTCGATCAACGGCGAGGCCATGTCGCCCGCCACCCTCCTGACCGCGCTGAACCAGTACGGCCACGACAACGGCATCGGCCGTCTGGACCTGGTCGAGAACCGCTTCGTCGGCATGAAGTCGCGCGGCGTCTACGAGACCCCCGGCGGCACCATCCTGCTGGCGGCGCACCGCGGCATCGAGTCGATCACGCTGGATCGCGGCGCCATGCACCTCAAGGACGAACTGGCGGTCAAATACGCCCACCTCGTCTACAACGGCTTCTGGTTCTCGCCCGAGCGCGAGATGCTGCAGGCCGCCGTCGACAAGAGCCAGGAAAAGGTTTCCGGCACGGTGCGGGTCAAGCTCTACAAGGGCAACACCACCGTCATCGGCCGCGAAAGCCCTTACAGCCTGTACGATCAGGATCTGGTCACCTTCGAAGAAGGCGTCCAGGCCTATGACCACCACGACGCCGAGGGCTTCATCAAGCTGAACGCCCTGCGCCTGCGCGTCCTCGCCAAGCGCGACGCCCGCAAGAACTAGTCTGCCTAAGGCCGGGCGATCCTCAGGATCGCCCGGTTCTTGTCATCGGTCACCCAGATCGACCCGTCCCGCGCCACGGCCATGACCACCGGCGCGCCCTGCGGCTGACGGTCCGCAATCCTGTTCCAGCCCGGCGTCAGAACCTTGCCCCGAATGCTCGGCGCGCCTGCCGGATAGGGCAGCGATCCGCGCGGATAGATGGCGTAACGCCCGCCGCGATCCACCAGCGGCGCCCCTTGCGCATCCGTCTCCGCCGCCACGATGCGCCCGGCCGCCCGGCGATAGCCGTGCCAGGTCATCAACAGACGCCCGCGCAGTTCCGGGAACATCGCCCCCTCATAATAGATCAGGTCCAGCGGCGCCGCGTGCGGCGGCAGCAGAGCCACGGGACTGAGCCTCTGGCCGCATCGTGACTGGGCCGCGCTCCATCCCGGCAGGGGCGTGGCCATGTCCACGCAATAGGGCCAGCCGTAGTCGCCGCCCTGACGCAGCACATTGATCTCGTCATACGGATGATCCGGCGTAGTCAGGTCGACCGAGTTCTCACCCTGCAGGATCGTCCCCGACCGGTGCCGCACCAGGGCGATGGAGTTGCGCAGGCCCGAAGCGAAGACCGTGCTGTCCTCCGACCACCGCCCTCGTCCCAGATAGGCATGCCTGCGCACCTGGGCCGTCGCTGCGCTGTCGATGCAGGCGCCCGAGGCATTGACGACAGGCTTGCCCGCCTTGTCCACGCAGCGGTCGGTCGGCGCGCCGACATTGACCAGCAGGTCGCCATTCCCGTCGAAGACGAAGCTGGACAGCGGGTGGCGGTTGTCGTGCAGCTGATTGTCCGGCAGGCCGCCGATCACGGTGCGGACGCTGGCCGCCGGGTCGGCGGCGTCGGGGTCCAGCGTCAGGATGCGGTTCATCTCCGACACATAGATGCGTCCGTCCGGCCCGCGCGCCACCGTGTGCGGCATGCTCAAGCCCCCGGCCAGTCTTCGCCAGTTGGCCGCACCGTCGCTGGCGACGCTCAAACGCCAGACCGCGCCCCGCCCTGCGGTCCAGGCCCCCAGATCGGTCACCAGCCAGTCGCCGTCAGCCAACTGCATCAGGCCGCGCGGCATCAGCGGCCCGTCGTTCCCCGCCCCCTGCCAGACCAGCCCCAGACAGGTGTTCGGGACCATGCGCACCGTCGTGGCGGGCGTTCCGGCGCATACCCCCTGTGTCGCATATTGCCGACGCGCGGCGGTCAGCGCCTGCGCGTCCAGGGCGACGCCGACGACCCCGATCAAGGTCAGGGAGGCGGCGAGAAGCGGGGCCAGTTTTCGCATCATCATGGCCCAATGCTGCGGCTCCCGGCGGGTCTCTGGCAAGGGTTTCACGCCCGCCGAACGACGAATGCCGCAATACGGGCTTGCCACCGCCGTCATAGACCTTGAGGTTGTGCGCCTGAAAATTGGAGTTTCACATGCGCCTTCTGACCCCGCTGGCCGCCGCAGCAGCCCTCGCCATCGCCGCTCCGGCCTTCGCCCAGACCACGCCCCCAGCCCCGCCGGCAGCGCAGACCACCAGCCCTGAAGAAGCGGCCATGGAAGCCAAGGGCCAGGCGTTTGAATCGGTCATGAACCAGATGAACTCCGAGCTGGAGGCCATCCTGAAAGACGAGAGCAAGAGCGCCGAAGCCGTCACCGCCGAAACCAACGCCGTGATCGACCGCCGCGCCGCCGACATCACCACCTTCTCGCGTGAAGTCGAAGCCTTCATCAAGGCTGAGGCCACCAAGCCCGAGCATGCCGCCCAGAAGGACGAAATGATCGCCGGCGCCGCCCAGGCCCAGCAGGCCATCGCCAGCATCCCCGAACAGATCCGCGCCGGCGTTCAGCAAGCCCTGGCCGCCCGCACCGCCGCAGCCGCCGCTCCGGCCCGCCCGCAGTAAGCCGCCTTACCGCGATTTCACTTGAGACGGGGCGGCGTTCGGCAGAGTTTCGCGGGGTCAACAAAGGGGTTCTTCCCATGATCCGCATGCTCAGCCTGACCGCCGCCCTGGCCTTGCTGCCGCTGTCCTCCGCCCTGGCGCAGGATGCGACGCCCGCGCCCGGTTCCGCCGAAGCCCGTCTTCAGGCCGCATCCAGCGCCTTTGAGCAGCGGATGGAGAACTTCGGCCAGCGCGCCGAGGCCCTGTCGCAGGACAAGAGTCTTTCCGAACACGAAAAAGGCGCCCGCATCACAGCCCTGTGGGCCGAGTATGCGCCGGACGTCAGCACCTTCACCGCCGAGGCGACCCATCAGGCGTCCCAACTCGCCGCCGAGGCGCTGAAGGACATCGACGTCAACGCCCTGGTGAACCAGGCCCTGAACGATCCCGATGTGCAGGAAGCGATACAGAGCGGCGTCGCCGCCGGAAGCGGCATCGCCCGCAACAGCGCCTGGACCAACCCCACGCCCGAGCAGATCGAAACCTATGGGCTGATCGCCCAGTATGCGCTCAATCAGGCTCAGGACGCCGTCAGCCCCTCCGATGAGACTGACGCCGAAGACATGGTCCAATCAAAGCCCCGGGTTAAAAACCACTGACCCGGCCGGTTCAGCACGGGCAAGCTTGACGCCGGGTCCGGCACGACCGACACCGCCTTCATGTCCGCCCTGCCCGTCGATCCGCACCTCTACACCACCTTCCTGGGCGTCATGGCGGTGATGGCCATAACCCCCGGACCGGCAAACCTTTTTGCCGTCGCATCGGGGGTTGAGAAGGGCCACGCCTCGGCCCTAGTCAGCGTGGTCGGCATGAACACGGCCACCCTGGTCTGGTTCGGCGCCGCCGCCCTGGGACTGGGCGCGCTGGTCAAGGCCTTCCCCGAAGCCTTCCGCATCATCGCCATCCTCGGCGCCCTCTATGTCGCCTGGCTGGGGCTGAAGGCCCTGATGGGCGCTTTCAAGACCGCCGCCCAGCCCGATCAGGTGGTGGTGCGCAAGGATCGCGGCGCCTTTATCGACGGCTTCGCGGTTCAGATCGCCAACCCCAAGGCCATCCTGTTCTTCACCGCCGTCCTGCCGCCCTTCGTGGACGTGAACCGGGCCGTCGCGCCGCAACTGGTCCTGTTCGCCGTCGCCGTCATCGGCATGGATATGCTGTCGATGAGCGCCTACGCCCTGTCCGGCGCCGCGCTGTCACGCCGCATGCAGCAGCCGCGATTCAAGCGCGGTTTCGGGTTATTTGTCGGCATCCTGCTGCTGGCCGCAGCCGTATTGATTGTGCTGCGTATCTAGACGCGGCCCAGCTTCAGCCTAGATTGACGTGGAACTGGCCGTTCATGCGTCGTTCAGCCGTCAGCGCGCCCAATTGGGCATCAAGGAGTTGATCTACATGCGTGCCCTACCCCTCAAGACCTTGGCGGTGACTTTGGCCGCTGGACTCGCGCTGGCCGCCTGCGCCACCGCCACGCCCTATCAGCCCGCAGGCTTCAACGGACAGCGCGGCGGCTATGCCGAACAGCGTCTGGAGAACAACCGCTTCCGCGTCAGCTTCTCCGGCAACTCGGTGACCTCGCGTGATCAGGTCGAGATGTCGCTTCTGCTGCGTTCGGCGGAACTGACGGTCGAGAACGGCTTCGACTGGTTCTCCACCGTGAACCGCGCAACGGACCGCGACACCCGCTTCGTCTCGACGCCCGATCCGTTCTACTCGCGCTACAACAGCTTCTATGGCCCCTACTGGGGTCCGTCGTGGCGTTACTACCGCAGCGGTTTCTGGAGCCCGTGGGATCGTTGGGGCGCCAATGACTTCGACGTTCGCCAGGTCGACCGCTACGAAGCCAATGCGGAAATCATCATGGGTCGCGGTCCCAAGCCCGCTAGCGATCCGAACGCCTTTGACGCCCGCGACGTGGTCCAGAACCTGAGCGGCCGCGTCACCCGCCCCGGCGCCTGAGCCTTAAATGCAAAGGGCGGCCTGAGACTTCGGTCCCGGGCCGCCCTTTTTCTTTTTGAGATCAGCCGACGCGCGGCGTTTTCAGGCGGCGCTTGTTGGCGTGCGTCGCAGGCGCTGCGCCCAGGTCTTCCGGGATTTCCCCCTTGAAGTAGAAGCGCTGCCACGCCTCCTTGGCCGCATCGGGATCGCCCGAGGCCAGACGGGTGTTGAAGTCGGTGCGCGCCCGGTTCCAGGCCTCGAACTGGCCCTTCATCACCGGGTTGGATTCCAGCGTGCGGATCACCGGCTGGAACTGCTCGACCTTTTTGTGCTCGACCAGATTGATGAAGCAGAAGGGCTCGCCCTTCTCGAACTTCACCCGGCCGGGGCGCGTGAACAGCCAATTCATCGTGAAGGGGAAGGGCAGCCAGTCCGTCTCGATCAGGCCGACCAGAGGCTGGATGCCGTCCTTCATATGGTTGGGTGAACCCGAGCAGATCATCCCCCAGCCCGGCGGCGTGCGGAACAGATACTGCGGGTGCATGGTCAGAACCCCGCGCGAGAAGTGCGAGGTGACGAAATGATCCAGGTCCGCCTGCGGGCGTTCCGGCGTGATGGTGATGTCGTCCTGACGCGGGCCGCCGTTCCATTCCGCCGTAAAGCCGAACGGGCACAGGATCTCCCACCCCGTCGTATTGGCCATGTTCAACGGCAGACAGCGATAGGGGTGGCGGCTGG
>NZ_JABAZW010000003.1:12922-16466 GCF_018608325.1 Brevundimonas sp.
TCCGCGACTGGCGCCCGGGCACCAGATCCGGCGGCCGCGACGACATCGGATAGCATTCCAGTTCCAGCGGGCGGGTGTTCGCGGTATCGACCATGACCCTCTCCTACCGCCCTGTTTGCGACGGCTCAACCATGACTGACCAGCCCGCCCCCGACGCTGCTTACGACCCCGCCTACGACCGGGATCGCCTGACCGACTGGATGGTTGAAAACGACGTGGCCCACGTCACCCACGACCACCCCGCCGTCTTCCGCGTCGAAGAGGGGCTGGAGCTGAAGGCCGCCCTGCCCGGCGCCCACACCAAGAACCTGTTCCTCAAGGACCAGAAGGGCCGCCTGTGGCTGATCTCGGCGCGTCAGGACACGGTGATCGACCTGAAGCGCGCGGCAGGCGTCATCGGCGCGGCAAAGCTGTCGTTCGGCAATGAGACCCTGATGTGGGAGACGCTGGGCGTGCGTCCCGGCTCGGTCACGGCGCTGGGCCTGATCAACGACACAGACCGCCGCGTGACCTTCGTGCTGGACCAGCGCCTGTGGGACGCCGACATCGTCAACTTCCACCCCCTGACCAACACCGCCACCACCGCCCTGAGCCAATCTGCCTTCCGCCGGGCGCTGGAGCTGTTGGGACGAGAACCGATCGTGGTGGATTTCGGGGCGCTGGCCTGATTCAAAGCCCGAGACAAAGCCGTTGGACAGCACGCTGAATATCGGCTGCGTGGGCGCGGTCAAAACTCTGCTTTCGACCCTTAGCGGACGTTCAAGTGGCTCTTTCGCTGGCAATCATCGAAAGCGCGCTAACCCAAAAAACCCACTTCAATCCTATCGCTTGAGTACAAGCGACGAGCACAGACGAAATGCGCTGAAGGTAATAGACCGCACCGATCACTAGAATGATCCATGCCGAGAAAACGATGCCAGCGACTCCATTCGAGGCGTGGAGCACTGGCGAGTATGCGATGGTTCCAGCGACGAGACCCCAAAGGCCATTCCGAAGGAAGCGTGCGCTGAGCTCTGTCGGAAGGATAGTGAATACAATCGCTTCACCCGTGAGGACGACAAACCCTAAAGTCGCAATGATGGGGAGGCTTGCGCCCTCCATCCCAGCAAAATTTCCTGGATCGCCTGGAACGATAGGTTCGAGCAGCATTAAGCCGCCGAACAAGGCGACAACCCCGGCCAAGAACAGAGCGAAGCGCCCCCAAAAAGTGCGAGGTGACCGAATACGCGAAAGTCGTCCAAACATGACGCTAGGGTAGATGGCTTCCAGACATCCCCACAAGTTACCGTTCGGCAACCCACCCCAAGCGGACAAATGAACAGCCCGCTTTCTGCACCCCCGGACAGGCCAGAACCCGTCCGTCGCCGTAGGCTCCGCTCAGCCGTCCGGTTTTCGCCCAGTCCAGCACCGCCTGGAAATAGCCCGGCGGGTTGCCGAGGGATGTGCGGGCGCCATTGGGCGCGGTTTCGAAGCGGAGCATGCCGTGGTCGGCGCCGGGATATTCCATCACCGCGATCGGACGCCCCTGCGCCGACAGGTCGATCAGCCGCTGGCGGGTGGCCTCGGGCGGGGCCTTGGAATCCTCCGCCGCCAGCATCCACAGCATCGGCGCATTGAGGCGGCTCAGCACCGGCAGGGGGTCATAGGTCCATGAGGTGCCGACGTCGTACTGGGGCAGGATGGCGCGTATCTGATCGTTGGTGGCGTGCAGCAACATGCCGGTGAAGCCGCCCTTCACGTCCGCGAACCACGGCTCGGCGCCATATCGGGCGCGCACGGCGTCCAGACCCTCATAGCCGACCGCGCTGTTGGAGGCGACGAAGGCGCCCATGGCGTCGGTGATGTCGCGCGCCTTGGCCAGCACGTCCGGTCCCCAGCCCCTGGCCTTCAGATCCTGCGCCACCAGATCGCTTTCCTGCGCCAGCGGCGAATAGGCCAGTCCGAAATCGACGATGACGAAATCGACCGGCGTGCGGCTGGCAGCCAGAGGTGCGACCCATCCGGCCTGACTGCCGCCGTGCAGACCCACCCGGCCCGCGCGTCGGCCCGCCACACGCCGCGCCTCGGCGACGGCGGCGGCGGCGTCATCGGCCAGGATGTCGAAGTTCTGGGTGTAGCGCCCCTCTGATCCGCCCGAGCCGCGCTTGGCGTAGACAAAGACGCCGACCCCGGACGCCGGGGCGAACCGCTGGAAGGGGTTGAAGTCCAGCGCATTGGCGCCTTCCGATCCATGCACCTCGACCATGATCGGCGCACGCCCCGATCCCGGCGGCAGGATCAGCCGCCCGTTCAGGCGGGTTCCGCCATGACCGGTGAAGACCACGTCCTGCGCCTCCAGCGCAATGCGCCGTCCGGCCTGCCCTTCGAAGACGATCCGCTCCTCGCTGCAGGCGCCCAGCTGCGGCTGCGGTCCCTCGACGCGGCGCGTGCCGCCCAGAGTGCTGACCCACAGACCGTCGGCGTTGCGGGTCATCCGTCCGCTCGATCCGTCCAGCCGCCGCCAGCGCAGACCCGCCTCCGGCAGGGGCGCCACATCCACCCAGCCCCCGTCCGCCAGACGATAGACGCCCACATGACAGGCGACGGCGGGATCAGGGCGCAGATTGACGTCATCGCCCGGAACCTGCGCCAGCACAGGCGAGGTCAGGGCCGAGGCCGCAAGGGTCAGGGTCAACAAGAATGGCCGGAGTTTCGACACGGGATTTCCAATCGGGAGGGAATGCAGTGCGATCACCATTGTCGGGCGGTCGGAGCCTCGCTAGGCCTTCTTCGCGAGCGGCGCCGGAACTGCGTGAACGGGACAGGATGGACGACAGGCTGAAGACGACGGCGATGCGGCGCGGGTTGATCGACCTGGCCATCCTGTGCGCCATCGGCCTGCTGATGGGGTTTCTGGCGCCCCTGAGCTGGGACCGCATCTCGGCGCCGGTCCGGTATCTGTACTGGATGGTCTGTATTTCATTGGCTTGGCGCAGCTCTCGAATCTCGCGTTCCATCGCCTTGATCTGAATCTCTCCGCGCGCCATCGCCGCCGACGCCTGGCTGAGCCGACGCATCAGCGTCCTGTGGCGGCGGCTGCTGGCGGTTTCGGTTCTGGCGGCGCCGCCCACGGCCCTGATGGTGCTGACGACCCAGAACCTGCTGATCGGCGAGGCCTTCAGCTGGCCCGCCTATCTGAAACTGTTGTGGCAGGCCTGGCCCATTCTGCTGGCGGTCGTCACGGTCCGGGCGCTGGCGTGGCGACGGCCGCCCGCGCGCGTCACCACCCGCACCATCATCGCCCCGCCCCTGCCCGAGACCGAGGCCGCGTTCCGGCGACGGCTGTCGGCCCGGCGCCGCACCGCCCGCCTGATCGCCATCGAGGCCCACGACCATTATCTGAAGGTCCACACGGATGCGGGCGAGGAGCTGATCACCCTGCGTTTTTCCGACGCACTGTATGAGCTGTCGGGCGCCCACGGCTGGCGGGTGCATCGGTCATGGTGGGTGGCGGCCGAGGCGGTCGAGGGTGTTCGCTGGCGGCGCGGGGCGGGCGAAATCAGCC